>CACNYO010000037.1 GCA_902624765.1 uncultured SAR86 cluster bacterium | reverse complement strand
TGACCGTAAGAGGCTTTTCTTGTTCCTCAATCGCAGCCAGAAAGGATTCAACTTTTGTAATGACTTCCTGAGGAGGATCATAATCTTTTACACTATCGAGATATAATTTTGCCGGAGCATAGGCTTCTAACCTAAAATAAAGCACCCCTAGTTCTAGCCTGATTCTTGCCAGAGTGGGGTCATAAATTAGCATTTGTTCAAAGACCCCTATTGCAGCCTCTAAATCTCCTAAGATAATTGATAGATTTGCATATTTAAATAAATTACCTTGATTAGTAGGATCCTCTATTAATGCATCAAAAATAGCTTGCCTTTCTTTTCTAATGGTTTCTAATTGTTCAGGATCCGATATAGTCGGTGGTACGTTTTGTGCTAATGCAAAAACCCCAAAACAAAGAATAAATAGTAATAAAATATATTTAAGAAACATGACAAGGCGTCAATTATAAAGGTTTTATTGAAAAAAAATGAAGAACATTCAAAAAAAATTACTTTTACCTTTAGCTATTTTTATAGGGTTAATTCCTTTAGCAAATCCATTAAATATTTTTAACGATTTAAGATTGTTTGCTTTCGATACTTTGCAGCAAATAAGTCCAAGAGATCAATTAGAAGATGATCCTGTTGTAATAATTGATATTGATGATCAGTCTCTTAACAATTTAGGTCAATGGCCGTGGTCTAGAGATCTATTATCTAAATTAGTTATTAATACAGAGCAGGCTCTCGCTACATCATTTGATATTGTTTTTGCTGAAAGGGATAGAACTGGAAGTGACGTTCTATCTGAGCAATATTCAACAAATTCTGATCTTATTAAAGAGTTAAAAAAAATAAAACCAAACGATAAAGTATTTGCAGAGTCCATGAAATCACACTCTACTGTTGTCCTAGGAAGCGCACCAAATAATAAATTAAAAACTGAAGACACAGTGCCTAAATACGGCCTAATAATTCAAGGTGATCCACCACAAGAATTTCTTCCTAATTACACGGGTATGCAAAACAATTTACCTGCTTTAATAGATTCATCTGCAGGCGTTGGGTCTATGAGTATTGGAGGAGATTCAAGTATTGTCAGAAGTTTGCCAACGTTTGAAGTAGTGAATGGACAGATAGTGCCATCTTTGATGCTGGAAACCTTAAGGGTTGCAATAGGAGCAAGCACGTATCAAATCAAGTCATCTAATGCATCAGGAGAGTTAGCTTTTGGTGAAAGTACTGGTATCAACAACGTAAAACTAGGAAACGTGATAATTCCAACTAATTCAAACGGCTACCTTTGGCTGCATTCAACATTTAAAGAAAATTTGAACATTATTCCGGCATTTGATGTCATAAATAATACTTACAATAAAGAATTCTTTGCTGGAAAAATAGTCCTAATAGGTACAAGTGCGTCAGGACTACTTGATATCAGAAATACCTCTCTGGAGAAAGATATACCTGGTGTAACAATCATAGCTCAAGGGATTCAACAAATTATAAATGGAGATTTTTTAGTCAGACCAGATTGGATGGAAGGTGCAGAATTTTTATTTGGTTTACTTTTTTCTATTCTGATTTGCTTAATCATTCAATATTTTGGACCTATCGGAGGTTTAATAACATTCTTAGTAGCAAATTTAAGTAGTCTTTACGGTTCTTTCTATGGCTTCACCAAATTAGATTATTTAATGGATCCAATTTCTCCATTATTAATATGCTTAACAAGTTACTTAATAATTACTTTTTTTAATTTTCTTTTTACTGAGTTAGAAAGAAGTAAGGTTAGAACAGCATTCTCTCAATATTTAGCTCCAGAAATGGTTTCAAGACTTGCTGAATCAAGTGAATCGCTGAAGCTCGGTGGAGAAAAGAAAAATATGACCTTTCTATTTTCTGATATCAGAGGATTTACAGCCATATCTGAAAGTTATAAATCAAATCCTGAAGAGCTAACGGAACTAATAAATAACCTGCTCACAGTTCTATCAAATGAAATTTTAGATAACGCTGGCACCATTGATAAATATATGGGGGATTGCATTATGGCCTTTTGGAATGCACCTACAGATCAAGAAAATCATACTGATTTAGCTCTAAAAGCATCTTTTGATATGGAGAAAGCATTAGAGGAGTTTAATATTGAGTTCCAAAAACAAAAAGGTATGGAGCTAAAAATTGGTATTGGTATCAATACCGGTGAATGCATTGTTGGAAATATGGGTTCTGAAAAAAGGTTTGATTACACAGTCTTGGGTGATCCTGTGAACCTTGCTTCA
>CACNYO010000036.1 GCA_902624765.1 uncultured SAR86 cluster bacterium | reverse complement strand
TTTCTCTTAATAAAGCTATTAATGACATCAATACGAAGACCGGGGAAAACATACAAATCAGCGCCATCTTAAGAACGATGTTCGACCCTAGGGCCAGGTTAACAAGAGAGGTCTCAGAAGAGCTGCAAAAGTACTTCCCCGATGAGCTTTGTTCAACCGTTATCCCAAGAAACATAAAGCTGGCGGAAGCCCCCAGCTCTGGCAAACCAGGCCTCTTTTATGATCCAAAAGCTAAGGGCACGGTCGCTTATCTTGCTCTTGCCGGAGAAGTTATTTCAAAGTTTGAGAAAGATTCAATGGTTGCATGAGCGAAGACAGAAAAACTTTAAAGAGAGGCCTTGACGCTTTGTTGGGCGACGAGCCCATTTCTTCTCAGCAAGAACAAAGCCAAGAAATAGCCATAGATAAAATTAGCCCCAGCAGATATCAGGCGAGAGAAAACATAAACCAAGAGTCCCTTGAAGAATTAACCGAATCAATTTCCTCGCAAGGAGTCATTCAGCCAATAATAGTTCGAAGAGTGGGAGGAGACGCTTACGAGCTCATTGCCGGAGAAAGAAGGTGGAGGGCATCCAAGCAAGCCGGCCTCACGACCATTCCTGCTATCTTTAAAGATGCATCTGAAGATCAAATTATTAGGATGGGTTTAATTGAAAACCTGCAGAGAGAAGACTTGAATCCAATGGAAGAGGCGAGGGGTCTTTTAAGGCTTCAAAAGGAATTTAATATTAGCCAGCAAGACGTAGCGTCGGCGGTTGGGAAATCTAGGTCGGGAGTAGCAAACATTTTAAGACTAAACAAATTATGTAAAGAAGCTCAAAACCTATTGGAAAGCTCAAGCATTGATATGGGCCACGCACGAGCATTGTTGACATTGCCAGAAGGCCCGCAAGCTTCCTTCGCAAAACAGGCAGCCAAAAACGGCTGGTCTGTTAGACAGACAGAAAAGGCTGTGCAAGATTATTTGTCTGGCACTGGCAAGGCGAAAACCCCGCAAAGAAAAGACGCGAACATTAGCGCCCTAGAAGAGGAGATAAGCAACGAGCTTTCCTCATCGGTATCAATTCAGCATAAAAAAAACGGGTCAGGCAAAATAATTTTTAGTTACAAAGATCTCGATCAGCTAGATAGGATAATTGGTCCTTTCCGAAAGAAAAACTAGTAGTTCTTATAACGAAAAAATACCCTTTATAGCCTTGAGTTTACCGGCTCGAGACAACTATAATGCATTGCCTTAAAAGACATGGCTAAAGAAGCAGCAAACAATCTAGTCGAAACCTCTGATTACATAGGTCATCACCTCGTAAATTTGACTTTCGGTTGGTGTGAAAAAACATCTTCCTGGGGCTTTGCTCATCACCAACAAGACCTCTCAAAAAGTTTAGACTCGGCATGCGATGTGTCTGAGATGGGTTTTTGGGCATTTCACATGGATACAATATTTATGTCGGTTTTCTTGGGGGCTTTGGTCTTTGGTTTTTTTGGGCTCATCAACAGATCAGCCAAAAAAGAAACCCCGGGCAAGCTGCAAAACTTTGTTGAATTTGTTCACGAATTTATCGGCAGCGCGGTGTCCTCTGGGTATCACGGAACCTCAAAAATAGTTGCCCCACTGGCGTTTGCAAGCTGTTTGTGGATCTTGTCATGGAATTTAATGGATTTATTGCCCGTTGAAATGGCTAACTTTTTTGGACAGGCTGGAAGCGGAATAAACTACTTTAAGATACTGCCTACCGCCGACCTAAACGCGCCACTTGCTTTAGCTGCGGTCGTAATGGTCCTTGTTACTTATTTCAGTATTAACACTCATGGTTTGGGCGGCTTTCTAAAAGAGCTGTTTATTGTTCCTTTGGGGCCCTTAGAATTTATTAGCTTTGTGTCTAAGCATGTTGCTCTAGCGCTGAGGCTATACGGCAACTTATTTGCTGGCGAGATGATTTTCATTTTGATTGCCATTATGTTTGGGCAATTCTTTATGTCATTTTCTCAAACACTTTGGTTTTTGCCTGGCTTGATTATGAACCTAGCTTGGGCACTATTTCACATTTTAATTGTCGCGTTGCAGGCGTATATCTTCATGATGCTTACAATTGCTTATTTAAACTTGGCTAGCACAAAACACTAGCCACAACTTTAGGAGACGAATATGGAAGAATTAAGATTAGTAGCAGGAGCTTTGCTTACTGGTTTGGGCGCCTTGGGAGGAGGAGTTGGAATTGGAACTCTTACTTCAAAATATATAGAGGCAGTCGCTAGACAGCCCGAGCTTCAAGGACAGCTTTTCGCTCAGGTACTGATTGCCTTGGGTCTAACAGATGCGCTGCCAATCATTTCTTTGGCGGTAGGATTATTATTTTTATTCACGTAAAGCATGAATATAAACGCTACTTTTTTTGCAGAACTCATAGCTTTTTGCATATTTGTATTTATTACCTATAGATACATATGGCCAAGCATGGCAAGTGTTCTAGAAGAAAGAAGAAAAGAAATTGACGAAGGCCTTCAAGCCGCAAGCGAATCT
>CACNYO010000035.1 GCA_902624765.1 uncultured SAR86 cluster bacterium | reverse complement strand
GAGTTCTTAAAAGAGAATCCTCAATTTTTAGCTGCAGGTGGAGGAGATGTTGTTGGATATTGTATGACGATGTCCGGGCATGATTATCCAGGAGAAATGTTTATTTGGAATGGATATTCGAGTCTTGAAAATATGATGGGCAATTCGAATTCCTACAATCCTTATGGAGCTCCAACAGCTCTAAAAAATATGAGAACTATTAAGTACTCGTCTTACTGGAAAACTCTTACACCTTTTGACTTAGCTCCAGGTTTCGAAAGAGTAACTAGAGTTAAAGTAAAACCTGAAAATGTCCTTAAATTTCTTCAGGCAACCGAAGTTTTTGAAGCAGCGGTTAAAGCTTCAGGAGAGGACTTCCAAATGGCAGTATTTCAACCCATTGGTGGTGGACCTGAAGGGAATACACTCATGATAAGAGGTTTTGCTAAAGACGGACAATCAATGGGAGCTTTATTTGATAAAGGTTATGCCGGTGCAGCTTGGGGACAATCTTTAGCTGCGATGCAATCCTTAGTTGATTCATTCGAAAGAGATTCGATTGAGCAATGTGAAATTCTTTTAGAAAACGGGTGAGAGCATGAATAGATTATTTTTATTTTTAACATTTATTTTAAATGGCTATATTTTTGCTGATGGTCATGCGTCTCCTCCTATGACTGCGCACTATGGATTTTCAACATCAAATCCTGCTGCTGTGGTGGAATCATTGCAAAAGTTTATGGCTTCCGATTGCGGTAAAGAAATGCCAGCTCGAGTAACTCTATTTGAGCCTCATTTCAATGGTGATAATGGAGCTTCACACATCCTTACTTTTAACTATCAGAATGGCAAGAGTATGGATGCAGTTCGTCAAACTTTTCAAACTTGTGCTGCTGCCCAGCAGTTTCTAGCTGATGGAGTTGGCGTCATAAATCAGGAGTATCAGGCTTTATCTACACCTATCTATGCTGGTGGAAATGCTCCTGAAGCAAACGTTTACATGCTTTGGCAAATGAAAGTAACTGATGAGGCGAAATATGCAGCTGCTTACAAGAAGATGATGGAAGCACAGACTGAAGATGGCTTAGCCTCTGGAAGTTATGGTGTGAATAGAATCATGGCAGGAGGCGTTGATGGAATGACCCACTTTGCTTATATTTTTGGTTCATCAATGGCTGAAATGACTGAAGCTTTGAGCGTAAGCCAAGCAAGCGATAATTTTAAAAGATTCGCTAGAGAAGTAGAATCCATCAGAGAAATTATCACAGTTGATGCTGGATACACTTTAATTCAGTATTAGTTATAAAAAAAGGAAGGCTTACGCCTTCCTTTTTTTTAAATCAAACATTCATCGCACTATTCTTCCAGTGAATAAAGTAGAACCATTGCAATCATAGGTATCTCTAACTTTATTGCTTTCGGCTGATCCTCTTACGTTATCGTACCAACCGTCAACAGCCTCACCCCAATTTTCAAATGAAGGATTCGTATATAACCTGACAAAATCAAAAGGAAATTCATCAGTATTGGTTCCTGAGGCAGGTCTAATCAATACTGAACTGGATTTTGAACCTTTAGAATGCGCTAGTTTTAGTTCTGCATTAGATGCTAGATACGCATCGTTCAGATTCTTTCCATCGCTTAAATTACAAGTGTAATAAGATGCACTGAAATTCTGACCTTCAAAATCATCACGATCAGTAACCGTTTCCATCCACCATTGATAAGTTAAAATTTGAGTATCGCAGAACATTGGCCAGGCTTCTCTAGACTTTTCTCCTGCGTCAGATAGCCACCAATCCATTGCTTTTCCAGCTTGAGTGTTATCTTCCCAAGTGTTTACCCACAACACATCGTATTCTGAGATATTAGTCTTAAAAAATGGCATCAACATGGCTGAGTTCATCTCTATGCCAGCTTTATCAAGTTCCTCATTAAAAAGAACAACGTACTCCTCTAAGGATTCCATACCTCTTCCGGGTAAGAATTTACATTGACTATAACCTGCGGTAACTGGGTCAGGTACTTCCTGTGAAACGAGACCAATAGGCAAACCTATTAGTGCCATAAGTAATATTATTTTTTTCATATTAAATCTCCTATATCAAGTATAAGATTAACATGAGAGAAAAATTATTGAATATCGGTAATGTTCTTAAAGAAGTCCCTTACCGACCAGAGCCCTGTTGACCAATATTGGGAAGGGCGCTTCTTCTATGATTTCTTTTGCGGGATTAATTTCAAGAATTTCCTGTCCTGTTTTACCTTGGTCTATTAGAGCGTCTATTCTGTTATTTACTGCTACCAACTTCATTAAAAAGCTTTTTATAGTATCTTTATCAGCCACAGGTCCGTGCCCTGGAACAACAATGGTATTGTCATCAATCAGATCAAGTACTTTATATAAAGAGGAAATCATTCCTTCAAGCGTCCCTCCGTTGTCAGCATCAATAAACGGCAGTCCATCTAAGTTGGTCAAATCTCCAGTATGGATAATATTAGCTTCTTTAAAATAAATAACTGTATCTCCAGTGGTGTGAGCAGGACCAAAATTCATTAATTTAATAGTTTGACCATTTAAATTAAGTTCAAGAGTATCTTTATAAGTGACGGTAGCTAGAGCCTCTTTTTCATAGGGTTGTTGAGGATAAACTGCGCCTACCAGATTTATCGAAGCTCCAGATTTCATGTAATTGAGAGAATTTATATGCGCATAAATTTCTGCGCCTAAGGGACCAAAAGCTCTGTTACCATCCGCATGATCAAAATGCCAATGAGTATTGATAATATGATTTATACCCGAACCCCCAAGGGATCTAATTTTTGCCAGCAAAGCCT
>CACNYO010000034.1 GCA_902624765.1 uncultured SAR86 cluster bacterium | reverse complement strand
TCCATTTAGTTCGTCTGCAGAGGCTAGGTTATCTGGTTTTTTTGGCTGGATAAAATCTAACTTAATATCAATAGCCACTATTTTTGTTTTGATAATAGGTTCCTTTTTTGTTTATCTTTATTTTCAAAATAAAAAAGAAGAAGAATTATCTGAAGCTTTTGATGCCTATCAAAATATTCTTCAATCTTTTAATGATACCGGATCCACATTAGAAAATTTTACAAAACAAATTGATTCTAAACAGGCTAGTATCGAAAAAACTGTTTATGAGACGGTTGCGGATCTTTTAATTGCAAAGAAAGCATTTGACGAATCAAATCTTGAACTCGCAAAAGAAAAACTAACAAAAATACTTTCAACCGCAGATAACTCCAACAATCCTCTGCATGATATAGCAGTAATAAGATTGGGATATATTTTGATTCAAGAAAGAAATTTTGAAGAAGCTAAAAAAAATTTAGCCTCAAAATTAGATTTTTATGAGCCAAAAAGACTTGAGTTGCTTGGAGACATAGCAAGTTTTGAGGAATCATTCACCGCAGCTAATTCTTATTATGAACAGGCTATAAAAGCTACAGAAGATCAGGGTTTTATAGAGTTGATGAATATAAAATTGTCACTTCTTCCATCATCATAGGGTTTATGAAAAAAGTAAAATTTATTTTTTTATTCATAGCTTTTTTTGTTCTACTTGGATGCGAGTCTGACGGAGAGGAGATCAACTTACCAACTCCTTTACAAGAAATTGAATCTGAAGTCAGCGGTGAAATTCTATGGAAGAAAAAAATCCTAAGAAATCCTATTTTTGGAAGGTTTGATATTCACTTTGATGATAATTTCTTCTATTACATTACTTCCGATGGTTTTTTGATTAAAAGTGATTTGAGTAGCGGTCAAGAAATTTGGAAAAAAGAAATTTCGAATAGTTTCTCGGCTGGATTGGGATATAGTTTTCGAACATTGTTCGCTGCATCTTCAGATGGAGATGTATTTGCTTTAGACGATGAGAGCGGTGAATTGAAATGGCAAGCTAGTGTTAATACGGAAGTCCTAGCTGCTCCTGTGGCAAATGGGAGAATTGTCGCTGTGCAGTCAGTAGATGGAAGGATAACGGCGCTAGATTTTAAAACAGGAGAATATAAATGGGAGTATTTGGCAGTAATTCCTCAATTGACTCTCAGAGGAACTTCAGAACCTTACTTCTCAAATAATATGCTCTTTATCGGTTTTGCTAACGGAAATTTAGCAATGATCGATCCAGACTCAGGAGTTGTCAGATGGGAAATTCCTTTAACTCTCAATGAAGCAAGTTCTGAATTTGAAAGGATAATTGACGTCGATGCAAAACCTATAATTACTTCAGGATTAGCAATAGGAGCAGCTTACCAAGGAAGTATTTCTGCTATTGAAATCCAATCAAGCAGAACAGTTTGGAGACAAGACTCATCGGTATTTCAAGATTTTATCTCTTACAGAGGAGATATTTTCTTTATTGATGAGTTCGATGAAATTTTTTCCCATAGGACTGTAAATGGTGATTTAGAATGGAAAAATTCTGAATTAAAGTATAGAGAATTAACCAAACCTATCAGATACAAATCTTATTTAGTTGCGGGTGATTTAGAAGGTTTTTTACACTTTATAAATATTAGAACAGGCAACTTGGTTGGCAGGATCCAACCTACCAAAAATAAATTAGTTTCATTATTTACTCAAGATAACTTTTTATTTGGAGTTGATTCAAAAGGCTCTTCCTTTTTACTTTCTGTAAAATAAACTTTATCTTAGCTATGAAACCAATTATCACTATATTGGGTAAACCAAATGTCGGAAAATCCTCTTTATTTAATGCTCTCATTGGAAATAATGAATCACTTGTTGCCAACATAGAAGGACTTACTAGAGATAAGCAATACGCAAACTTAATTATCAATAATAAAAGTTATGTTCTAGTTGATACGGGAGGAATCGGCCTTACTGACAATGAGATTGATTTTGCTGTCACAAAATCATCGTTAAGTTCTTTCGAAGAATCAGATTTGATTATTGTTCTATTTGATTCTTCAACTAATTTATCGAATTTAGATGCAGAGATTTTAAGCTCCATCAGAAAAGCATCTATTCCATTTATTCCTGTCCTTAATAAATGCGATTTAAAAGAAAGTGAAAACAATAAAGATCTTTATTACAAGGAAGGATTTCAAAATATTATTGAAATTTCAGTAACTAAAGGACAAGGAATTAGATCCCTTGAGAAACAAATAGAAAAAATTTTTCCATCAAATGAGGAAGCTGAGGAAGTAAGTCAAGATAAATTGAGAATCGGAATAATTGGAAAACCAAATGCTGGAAAATCAACTTTTTTTAATGAACTGCTTCAGGCAGAAAGGTCTTTGGTAGATAAATCTGCAGGTACAACAAGAGATTCAATTTCGCATAAACTAGATTTAAATAAGGCAGAAATTATTCTTACCGATACAGCAGGGATTAAAAGAAAAAGTAAATTAAACAATCAAATTGATTCTTTGATAACCAAAGAATCAATAAATACTCTAAAGAAAGTTGACGGTGTTGTTTTCTTAATAGACGTTCTCCAATCAATCTCAGATCAAGATTTACAAATTATCTCCTTATGTTTAACTTCCGGTAAGCCTATCGTAATTGGTTTGAATAAAAGTGAGAATCTCAGTAAAACAGATAAATTAAGTTTTAAAAAAGAAATCAATCGAAGATTATCTTTTGCAAATCATCTAGAAAGTAAATTTATTTCTGCAAAAAAAAATATAGGAACAAAATCCTTGGTTAGAGGTCTGATTAAGATAATTAAAAACTCAAGAAATAAAATCAGCAAAAAAGAATTAAATGAAATTTTGGAAAAAATTGTAGAAAGAAATCCCCCCCCGATTTCAGGAAGATTTAGACCAAATCTAAAATTTGTTCAATTGGTATCAAATAGACCATTCTCTGTTTTAATTCACGGCAACAAACTTAAAGACATTAGCAGCACTTACACTAAATATATTGAAAAGCAATTTAGAAAAGAGCTTGATCTAAAGGGAATCCCAATAAAAATTCTTTATAAGACCGATGATAATCCTTTTAAAAATAAAAAGAATAAGTTGACAGAAAGACAATTTAAAAAGAGAGCAAGAATAAGAAGACGTTGAAGGATTTCTTTTAAGCTTTATAATTCCGTCCCTACCAAAGAATAAATGTCA
>CACNYO010000033.1 GCA_902624765.1 uncultured SAR86 cluster bacterium | reverse complement strand
ATCAGATCCTACAATCATGAAAACTTATTCTTATTTAGATCAACATGAGAATTTAACCAACCTTAACTGCAAACTTTCGCTTATCTACGGTCAGCTCAGTCAACTCATGACTCAAGAAACTTTAGATTATTTCAAGTACGTAAGTGGTTTATCTGATGATAGGCTGCATATGATTCCTGGGGCAATGCATCATTTATTCTTAGATAAGCCAAAAGAATTTGTCGATTCATTAAAACAAGTTCTAGCATCATGATAGACGGATATTGTCACCCAGATTTTAAAGAACTAGAGAATCACTTCCGATTTTTAATTGATTCTGGTTATGAAACCGGCGCTTCATTTGCTGTAGAAAAAGATGGTGAAATGATAGTGGATTTATGGGGTGGATTTAAGGATAAGGAAAAAACTATACCTTGGGATAAAGATACAATTTGCAATGTCTTCTCTGTCACAAAAGGAATTATTGTTCCATGTATGATGCACTTAGTTGAACAAGGAAAAATATCATTAGATGACAAGGTAGGTAAATATTGGCCAGAATACGCAAGTAACGGTAAGGAAAATACCTTAATCAAACATTTTTTAACTCACAGAGCGGGAATGTTTGGTTTCAGAGAAAGACTAGAAAATCCAAGATGGCAAGATTGGTCTTCTTTTATCAAAGCTCTTGAAACCCAAGAACCATTTCATGAGCCAGGAACAAGCCAAGGTTATCATGCATTAACTTATGGATTTTTAAATGGCGAACTTTTCAGAAGGGTTACAGGTCAAACTATAGGATCTTATTTTGAAGAACATATTGCTGATCCTTTTGATCTTAACTTTAAAATAGGTTTGGATGATGAGGATTTACCAAATTGTGCAGATACAATTTCTATCTCTGATGCAATGGGTCCCTCACAAGGATTCCAGATTTTTATATCTCTTGTACCTGAGTTATTTCTGCCTCAACCACTGAAAAACATAAAGAGATGGTATAGAAAAGGGGACTTTAAGGTTGCTTTTGACAGTACTGCAGCTAACGATGATCAGAATTATATGAATTCGACAGACTGGAGGAAGGCAGAAATTCCAGCTGGAAACGGACACGGCAACTCAAATGCTTTAGCAAAGTTTTATGGCATCTTATCCAACGGTGGATCTAGAGATGGCAAGACAATCATGTCAAAGGAATCCATCATTCAAGCCTTAACACCCAATACTTCTGGACCTGATACTGTATTATTTTTTGCAGATATTAAATTTGGACTAGGTTATTTACTTAATACTCCGCTTTCTCCAATAGGGAGATCTGAAACTGCCTTTGGACATGCTGGCATAGGTGGGGCCTGCGCTTATGGCGATACTGATAAAAAAATTGGTTTTTCTTACATCAATAACAAAATACACAAGGGTTTGAAGCTATACCAATCTTCAAATGAATTGTCCGATATTCTGTATAAATTAATTTAAAAGAATATGATTCTGGATCCATTGTTTTACGTGGTAGCCATTATTTCCGTTTTTCTTCATGGAATGGGAAAAGGGGGATTTATTGGGGCAGGATCTTTCGGTTCTCTTTTGGCAATTCCTGTTATGTCTTTTTTTGTTCCACCTTTTCAGGCTGTAGCAATCCTTCTCATACCTTTAATCTTTATGGACTGTGTCACCGTATGGCGATATAGATATAAATGGAATATTGAAATTATTAAATTTATTATTCCTCTTGCTTTTGCTGGAGTGTTAATTGGTACTTTTACATTTAGCTATCTGACCAATGACCATATTAGAATCATCATAGGACTGATGGCTATTATTTTCTGTTTGGATTATTACTTTCGTAAAGATTCAGATAATCCTAAGAAGCCATCTAAATTTGCTTCATATTTTTGGCCAAGTCTTTCAGGTTTTACCAGTTTTTCAATTCATGCTGGTGGGTTGCCATTGAGTTTTTATCTTCTTCCGATGAGGTTAGATAGAACTATGTATGTTGCAACTGCAGGTCTTTTTTATTTATTGATTAATTTATTCAAAATCTTTCCTTATGCTTATTTAGGCGAAATGAATTTTGAAAATATATATACTTCACTCTTATTAGTTCCTTTAGCTCCCCTTGGCGTTTATTTTGGAGCTTATCTTATTGATAAAATAGGACAAGATTGGTTTTATAAAATTGGATATTTTTGTACTTTTCTCGCAGGCTGCAAACTATTTTATGATGGATCCATAAAGCTTTTTTTATGACAAATTTAAGTATCAATATAAATAAGATTGCTTGGTTAAGAAATGCTCGAGATGGAGATGTTCCTAATTTAGTAGATCTCACAAATAAAATCATCAAATCAGGTTGTCATGGAATAACAGTCCATCCTAGGCCCGATCTTAGACACATAACTCCAAAAGACGTATCAGAGATAAAAAAAATAATACCAAGTAATATTGAATTTAATATTGAAGGAAATCCATTTGAACAGCCAAACGAAGAATATCCCGGATATATGGAATTGATTAACTTCTATCAGCCTGATCAAGCAACTTTAGTTCCTGACGATACAATGCAAAAAACTTCTGATCATGGATTTGATTTAAGCAAACCAAATTTGGAGTTAGAAAGAGTAATAAAAACATTAAAATCTTTCAACATTAGATCAAGCATTTTTATTGACCCAGACATTGAACAGCTTAAAAGGGCTAAAGATATTGGAGTGGATAGGGTTGAACTATACACAGGACCATATGCAGCCTTTTTCAATAGTCAATCAACTAAAGATACATACCGCTCAGTTATAGAGTTTGCAAATCAAGAAAGTTTAGACCTAAATGCTGGTCATGATTTGAATTTGCATAATCTACCTTTTCTGATGGAATGTGGAGAAATAAAAGAGGTATCAATTGGACAGGCATATATATCTGATTGTTTGATCTATGGAATCAAAGAAACAACCAAGAAATACCTTGAAGTGTTAAAATAAAAATTATGGACGTTATTGAAAAAATAAATAACCAAATTGCCGATAACAAAATTCTTTTATACATGAAAGGATCCCCAGACAAACCACAATGCGGTTTTTCTCAAAGAGCATCTCAAATTTTGATGGCATGCGGAAAGGAATTTTCTTTTGTGGATATTCTAACTAATCCAGAGATAAGGCAGGAGTTACCTTCTGTGTCTGAATGGCCTACGTTTCCTCAATTATTTATCAACGGTGAACTTGTTGGTGGAAGCGACATTATGATGGAAATGTACCAAAACGGTGAGCTTAAAGAATTGATAGATTCAATTGAAATTTAGACAGGAAGAATCCAACTTAAATTCGCTAATAAAGTAAACAAAGTTAAGACAACAGTAATGGTGTGCAATCTTCTGAAAGTATTAGATTTATTTTCATCTCTTGCCTTATTTGTTGCTGGCACTACCAAATAAGAAATAATCATAGCTAAGGAAGTGATTCCATAAATGGTATTACCATGAATATTGTTGTACAAAAAAGAGATTAATAGTCCTACAACACCTAAGAAAAATATAATTAAGAAGAATCTTGGAAAGATTTTTCTTAAAAATTTAGAAGCATTTTCAGAATCCAACGTAGTGAATACAACAGATGCCACAACTGCAGTCTGAAAGAGAATCATTCCGGAAATTATTCCAGAAAGCAGTCCCAAGAAAGTCATAAACTAATTTACAGTTATTACTGCATCATTGGCCATGCCAGAATGAAAATGACAGAAATAATACAGACTC
>CACNYO010000032.1 GCA_902624765.1 uncultured SAR86 cluster bacterium | reverse complement strand
CACAGAGCAAGACATCCTCTAGGCAGAATTCCGGTATTGGATGATGGAGATATTCAAATATGGGAATCTGGAGCTATTACCGAATACATTATCGAGAAATATAAGAACGGCGGTTTGAAACCCGACGTTCAATCAGAACTTTTTCCGCAATATCTTCAATGGTTTCATTATTGTGAGGGCATGATTATGCCACCCATGAACACCATCGTAGTTCACACTGTTTTATTGCCGCCAGACAGAAGAGATGAAACTGTTCTCGGCCAAGCACAAAGGCTTCTAACAAGAGCGCTTGAACCAATCAATGCGGCCTTGGAAGGTAAAGATTATTTGATTGGAGATTTTTCTGGAGCAGACATCATGCTTGGTCATTCTTGTTACATGTCAAACAGAATGGGTTGCGTGACCGATGAGATGAAAAATATAAAAGACTACGTAGAGCGCTTGTCTTCAAGGCCTGCTTTTTTGAAGATGACCGAACACAGGCCATCCTGAAATCATTAGCCTTTAATTAAACCTAAACCAAGTTAATCAATGTTTAGAAGTATTAACAAAAATACTTTAATAGCTGGATCATTTTTCTTTTGTGTTTTGTATTCCCTATTTGTCATGCGCCCTTTCAGGAGTGCAATGGCTGCACAAATAGGTACAAGTGATTTGACCTACTTTTTATTAATTGTTGTTTTAGTTATGCTTTTAGCAAATCCTATTTATTCTCTTATCGTTTCGAGAGTCAAGGAATCAAGGCTTGTCACTTACATATACGGATTCTTTATCCTCAATTTATTTTTATATGCTTTTATAAACAATCTTTACCCAAATAATTATGCTGTAGGAGTTAGTTTTTATATTTGGTACAACGTATTCAATTTTTTTGTAGTGTCAGTTTTTTGGGCCAAAACGGTAAATAGTTTTCAAACCGATGATAGTAAAAAATACTTTGGAATTATAAGCGCCTTTGGATCTGCTGGAGCATGGCTGGGCTCTCAATCAGTTTTAATTTTTCTAGCTGATTTGCCGGTAGTTGCGATGCTTTGTGCTTCTGTTGGCTTAATATTGGGAATTGTTTTATCCAGATTATTAAATAGTGTCTCAAGCGATATCATAAAAAAAGAAAACTCTAATTTTTTTACGGAAATATCAGAGCAATTTATTCAAATCAAATCCAATAAACTCGTAAGACAACTTTTAATTTATGCTTTTCTTTGGACGTGCTTAGCCACTTCTCTTTATTTCTTTAGTTTAGAAATAATCAATAAGTATTCAACAGATGTCGTTGAGCAAAGAAAGATTTTCTCTTTGGCAGATTCTGTCGTGACGCCGATTTCCTTTTTTACGCAACTATTTTTAACCAGATTTTTCTTAGAAAATAAATTTTTTGGCATCAAGTTTGTCTTAATTGCTTACGGAATATTATTTACTGTCGCCTTCTTAGCAATTTCGGGTTACATGGCCAACATATTGCTCAGTTCTTCCGGTGTAATACTATTTATTATTTTATCGGCTGTTATGAGGCCCTTTGAATATGCCGTTAATAAACCTGCGAGAGAAAGTGTTTATACGACATTAGAAAAATCTGAAAAATATAAATCGACTGTTTTTATAGATACATTTACCAACAGATTTGGCGATGCCTCTGGAGGATTGTTATTTAATGCATTAATTGTTTTGGGATTGAGCTTATCTCTAGCTCCGATAGCAATTATTCCTTTAGCAATTTATTTATCTATGCAAGGAAGGTCTATTGCTGCTAAATCTTCTGCCTAGAAAATTCTAATAAGGCCTATCACCGACAATCGTGACTCTCTCAACTTTTCTAACTTTAGGCCAATAGTCTGAAGTTGCGTAATGCTGGCATGCTCGATTATCCCAAAAAGCTATTGAGTTTGGCTCCCAAATAAATCGACACTGATACTCAGGAATGGATGCTCTGGAATACAGAAAATTAAGCATTTTTTTGGATTCATCCGGATCCCAGCCTTTGATATATTGGGTAAATGCCCTATTAACGTAAATACTCTTTTGTTTTGTGTCGGGGTGAGTTCTTATGACGGGATGCTCTGGGTTTGGAAATTTCTTATTCACAGCTTCTATCTCCTCCTTAGTTTTTCCTGCCTTAACCAAGCCTTTCCTGAAGTTTGCAAAATCGTGAATAGCAACAGCTCCTTCAAGTTTTTCTTTTGTCTCATCAGGAAGATCTTCGTAAGCTGCTCCCATATCAGCAAAAAGTGTATCTCCTCCAAAATCAGGGCATTCGATCATTCGCAATACTGAACCCAAAGACGGCTCTTGCCTCCAAGTCACATCAGAGTGCCAAGTATTTTCTTTGCCCCTGTTATCTTTGTCGTGAGTTATTTTAAGAACTTCTGGAAAATTTTCTTTTTGAGGTGCAAACGGATGAATTTCGAGCGACCCAAAATTACGGGCAAAGGCTAAGTGCTCTTCAGTTGAAATTAGCTGTTCTCTAAAAAAAATTACTTTATAAATTAAAAGAGACTGATAAATCATATCTAATGTCGATTGACTTAAATTTGCTCTTAAATCTATATCAAGAAGTTCTGCTCCAATCGAAGGTGACAATCTTTTAACTCTGAAAGGAAGTTTCTGGTTTTCAAACTTCTCTGCTGAAAAACTGCTATTCATAATCTCCTTTGAATTTTATCCAAGAAATTTTTAATTGAATAGCTCTAGATTTTATAAATTAATTCAACAGTCTTGCTTCGTTAATCATGTCGTTCACTTTTTCTTCGACAATAAAAAGAGGGGGACTTCCGTGATCTAAAAGAGCGGAGTGAAAGTCTTTTATATTAAACTTTTCGCCTAAAGCATCTTGAGCTCTTCTTCTTAACTCTAGTATTTTTATCATACCGACTTTGTAGCTAAGCGCCTGAGCAGGCCATACGATATAGCGCTCTATCTCGACCCTTACTTCAGTATCAGACATTCCTGTTTTAGCTTTCATGTACTTCATAGCTTTTTCGCGCGACCATCTCTTGTAGTGCATGCCTGTATCTACGACCAATCTAACTGCTCTGAAAAGTTCACTTTGCAAAATACCTAACTCATCCAGAGGGTTATCAGCTAGACCGGCCTCCAAAGCGAGTTGTTCAGCGTAAAGTGCCCATCCTTCCGAAAATGCTGAGGTTCGATAGCCAAATTTTCGATAATAAGTAAGATCTTCATTTTCTAAGGAATGAGCTATTTGATGATGATGACCTGGAATAGCCTCATGATAGGCAAGTGTTTTCATGCCGTACTTGGGAGTCTGTTTTATGTCGTATAAATTTGCATAAAAGACTCCCGGCCTGCTTCCATCCAATGCAGGCGATCTGTAATATCCGCCCGCAGCAGTCTTTTCAGAATACTCTGGAACGGGTTTTACGATGACTTGAGATTTCGGCATGCTATGAAAGTACTTTTCTAAAACATCATAAGCTTCATCAACCATTTCAGAATAATCATTGATCGCAATCTGCTTTCTATCGGGAGTGTCGTCGTAGAGAAATTTAGGATCCTCATTTAATTCATTCATTAAGACTCCCACAGACTTCTCTTGATCATATCCTAGTTGCAACAGAATAGTTTTCATCCTGCTGCTGATACGCTCCACTTCACCAAGACCCATATCGTGAATTTCTTGAGGCGTATAATCTGTAGTTGTATAAGTTCTTATTCTCAACTCATAATATTTATCGCCGTTCGGTTGGGACCATAGCCCGTGATTATTATTTGCCCTATCTTGAGTTGAAACCAGAAAATCTTTCATCGTTCTAAAAGCTTTATCAATATTTTCTCTAATTGATTGCTTAAGGTTTTTTCGCAATTCTGTTTTCTGATGTTCAGACAAATCTAA
>CACNYO010000031.1 GCA_902624765.1 uncultured SAR86 cluster bacterium | reverse complement strand
AAAAGAGCATCTCATCCAGTTTTTTTCTCTGATGTTTTTTTTCCAGCTATGGATATTGTTTCTGCTGAAGGCATGGAAGACTGGGATAATGTGGCACTCGTAAGATACAGAAGCAGAAAAGACATGCTACAAATTGGTCTTAACCCAATATTTGATGAAAGGCATCCTTATAAAATAGAAGCATTAGATAAAACAATTGCTATACCTGTGGAAACTCCCTTCTTAAACGATTTAAGACTAATCCTTTTTATTCTTTTTCTTACTTTAGGTTTATTTATTGACCGTTTTAGGATTTAGCCTTATTTATGAGGTGTAACTAGGTATTTTTCTCCAGTAGCCTGTTTTGCGTAAGTCAAAATTGAATCTGCATCCAGCATCTCAGAAAGGGAAACTTCTCTAGTGTAGTTACTGGCAAAAGTTGTTGTTATCTCATCAGCCACACGCTGTCTCATCTTTTGAAAAATTTCATTTCCTGCTTTCGCTATAAATGGAGTCAGAAGCCATCCTCCAAGACCCCAATTTAATCCATAAGATCTATTCAAAACAGTTGGAGTAGGGTCTAAACCACCATAAATATATACTTGCTTGTAAGTATCGGAACCATAACGACTGTATTCTTTCATATTTTTATTAGCAGCAGTTTCCATAGCAGATAATATTTGACCAGCTAATTTACCTTCATTGCCGCCACCTGTCGCATCAAAACCGAGAGTGGCATTATTTTCAGCAATTGCATCAATTAGACTTTCCATAAAATTATCGTTAGTGAAATTACATACGTGAGTAGCGCCTTGGTCTTTAAGTAATTTCTCATGCTCTTCTTTTCTAACAATATTTACTAGTGGTACGTTATCTGCCAAACAAATTTTAATTAACATCTGGCCTAAATTTGATGCAGCAGCTGTGTGAACAAGAGAAGAGTGATTTTCCATCTTCATGGTTTCTATAAAACCTAGAGCGGTTAGAGGATTCACGAATGAAGAAGCAGCATCTTTAGACGATGTACCTTCATGCATTACGAGGCAACTCTGAGCTGGCAAGCATCTGTACTGTGAGTACATTGCTCCACCAGCTACTCCAACAGTCTTACCGATCATATCTTTTGCATCTTTACCAGCATCAACGACTACTCCACCACCTTCATTCCCAACTTGCATAGATTTATCTAATCTTGCTTCCATGGTTCTTAATAGCTTTGGATGAACGTTCATTGTTGCTTTTTTATCATCGCCATCACCTTCAACTTTCAAGGATGTGACATCAGCAGCAAAACTAATTAATAATCCAAGATCTGAAGGATTTATTGGTGAAGCTTCAACCTTAATCAAAACCTCATGATCTTTAGGTTTGGGAATTTCTGAAGAGGAAATAGATAAAGTTAATAACCCATCCGAATTTATTTCTGACCTAATTTCTTTTGATACTTCTCCCATTATTTTATCTCCCTTGATTTAAGAAAAAAGCTTAACTACCGCTAGGATCAGTAAGACAGATAAAGCTATGTAGATCACCGAGTAGTAGATGAGTTTTTTCATTTTTTTATAACCGTGAATTCAAATAGGTTATCTGATTCCTTTATTTCTTTCAATTTATGCTCAAGATATTCACAAAATTTCTTTACATCTGGAACGCTCATAGGATCAGTAGAAATTAAGTAAACTTCTTCTCCGCTATTTGCTTCATAAATTGCTTTATGCAATAGCATAAGGGGTTCTGGGCATTTAAGTCCTTTCGCATCAATTATTTTCATAAGATTGATGATATTTATAAGAATTCTTTGATACTAAATTTAATCTCCATAAGACTAGAATTGAAAGAATGAACATCCCTGCTGCCATTCCTATCCACATGCCAAGTGCCCCAACAGGTTCAATAATGTTATCTGTTAGCGATATGTTATAGCCCAGAGGCATACCTACAAGCCAATAAGCTATTATCATTATAAGAAGAGGGACTCTTGTGTCTTTATAACCTCTCAATGCACCCATGCCACTGAAAGCAATACCATCGGTAATTTGAAAAATTGCTGCCACAATTAGCAATGTAGAGGCTAGTGAAATTATTAAGCTATTAGGATTGAAAAAACTTGCCAGATATTCGCCGTACAAAATCAAAATTGCGGCATTGATAAAGGCTAGAGCAATCGAAAATCCTATTCCACAAAAAGCTGCAAATCTAGAATCTTTTGATGCGTTGGCACCTACAAGATTTCCAACTCTGACAGAAGCAGCTAAACCGATTGCTAGAGGTATCATGAAGGTTACAGTTGAAACATGCATAGCGATGGAGTGACTAGCTATCACATCTGCACCTAATTGACCTAAAATTAATCCGGAACCACTAAACATGCTTATCTCAACAAAAAGAGTACCGCCAATAGGCAGCCCTAGAATAACTATCTCTTTGATAATCTTAAAATCAGGAAAATCAAACTCGTCAAAGAGTTTACATTCTTTGTAGTTATCACTCATATATATGTAGGTTGCTAAAATAATCAGGGATAACCATGCCGAAACGGCAAAAGAAATCCCACAACCAGCACCGCCTAATTCAGGCAAGCCAAATTTACCAAAAATGAATCCGTAATTAAGTACCGCATTTACAGCTACCATGAAAAGATTTATGTAAGTTATTGGTAAAGGTTTTGTAATACCTTCGCTCATTGACCTCAACGGTTGAAAAAAATATAAAGCAGGAAGTCCAATCATTAATCCATACATATATTTTTTTGTAATTTCTCTGACTTCTTCAGGAGTGCCAAGCAAATTAAATGCCCAAGAGGATTGACTCATTGCCCATATTCCTAGAAGGATCAAAGGAATACTTACCCAAAAAGACTGACGTATAATTTTTCCAACATTATCCAAAGTATTAGCTCCAAAATTTTGAGCTACCATTGCAGTCACAATGAATAAAGTTCCCATTAATCCCATAGAGATGGGGAAAAAAAACATATTTCCGGTAGCAACTGCAGCTTGATCTATGGTGCTGTAATTTCCCGTCATAAGAGCAGCAATTATTCCCGTTGCATGCCCTGCAAGCTGAGAAAAAAACATGGGTATGGCTAATTGTCTAAACTTTATGAGCTCAAAAGAAATCTTGGGCAAAGTTTTGTTTGGTCCTTCGTAAATTAATCTAGCAGTATTTGACATAAAAGGACGCTATCATATCACTAAGCATCAAAGCTGGAGTTATAAAATTAGAAAAGATAATCGACCATTTTGGCTAAAAAGAATTCATTGGTTTTTGGATAAACTTTATATTGAAAAAATAATCAGACCGCAGTTTGATTATCTAGGAAAGGCTCCCATGATAATGGGTGTTAGGTACGTCCAAATCTTTGGTACAGGAATAAAATTAGGAGATTTTGCTACGCTCATTACCTCTCCAGATGCACATATTCATCTAACTACTTGGATAAGCGGCGGATATGAAGGAAAAATAACTATTGGGGATTTTTGTTTAATCAGTCCAGGAGTCAGAATATCTGCTGCCACAAACATAGAGATTGGAAACTCCTGTATGTTTGCAAACAATGCATACATATCAGATTCTGATTGGCATGATATTTATGATAGAGCTCAGCCAGTAGGTCAATCAGAACCAATTAAATTAGAAGAAAATGTTTGGATTGGGGATAGAGCAGTAATCTGCAAGGGTGTAACTGTTGGAAAGAATAGTATTGTAGGTGCTGGAGCCATAGTCACTAAAGATGTACCTCCAAATGTCGTTGTAGCAGGGAATCCAGCAAAAATAGTTAAGGAGTTAGATCAAACAGCAAAAATGAAATCTAGGGAAGACATGTTTTCTGATCCAAAAGAAATGGATAATCTGTATTTAGCTTTAGACAGATATAATCTCAAAGGTAATACCTTTTTAGGATGGATAAAAAGTAAAATT
>CACNYO010000030.1 GCA_902624765.1 uncultured SAR86 cluster bacterium | reverse complement strand
CCTCCTTGAATAAATAAGACATCGTACTCATCAGGTATAGATAATAAATCAATGAAATCCTGTTTTGCTTGCTCCGCTATGGATACAAACTCTTTGCTTCTATGGCTCATTTCCATAACCGCTAACCCATGATTTCTATAATCTAAAGTTTCTTCTTGTAACTCCTTCAAGACTTCTTCAGGAAGAGCAGCTGGACCTGCACAAAAATTAAATGCCCTAGTCATCTGTATCTTCAATTATAGAAGCCAGTCCCACAAGCTTTTCTGAGTCTTTAAGTTTTATAACAGTTACTCCTTGAGTATTTCTTCCGATAACATTAATTTGATCAACTTTCGTTCTAACTAAGGTACCTTTGTTACTTATCAACATTATTTCTTGATCTTCGATAACCTGGTTTGCACCAATAAGTAATCCATTCCTATCGGAGGTTTGCATTGCGATAACACCTTTGGCTCCTCTCCTAGTTTTTCTGAAGTCATCGACGTTTGTTCTTTTCCCAAAGCCGTTTTCAGAAACAGTGAAGATTGTATTTTCTTTATCGGGAACAAGAAGGGATATGACCTGATCATTTTTCCCCAAATTGATTCCTTTAACTCCCCTGGCAGCCCTTCCCATTGATCTAGCTTCCTTTTCATCAAAAAAAACTGCTTTACCAGATTGAGAAACTAGCATTATGAATTTTTCTCCATCAGTCAAAGTTGAGCCTACTAATTCATCATCAGGATCAAGTTTTATAGCTTTTTTTCCAACTTTCCATTGTCTTTTAAATTCATCTAAAGAAGTTTTCTTTACAACGCCTTTTTTCGTTGCCATAAAAACAAATCCTGGCACTTCAAACGATTCAATGTTCAATAAACTCGTTATTCTCTCCCCTTCATCTAAATTTATTAAGTTTATTAGCGGTCTACCTTTGGCAACTCTCGATGCTGCAGGGATTTGATAAACCTTTAGCCAATATACTTTGCCTAAATTAGAAAAACATAAAAGCGTTGAATGAGTATTTGCAACTATAAGCTGCTCCACAAAATCCTCATCTCTAACAGATGCAGCCGTTTTACCTACACCGCCTCTTCGTTGAGACCTGTAAACTTCAAGAGACTGAGTTTTTGCATAACCTAGGTGGGAGATAGTCACAACCATATCTTCCTGCTTGATCAAATCCTCATCAGTCAGATCCAACTTATCCTCGATAGGAGTCTTTCTAGCATCTCCATACTCTTCTTTGATCTCATTTAGCTCTTCTTTGATAACGCTTATGAGCTTATTTTTATCAGAAAGAATTTCTTGTAATTTTTTTATCTGATCTAATATTTCAGCATACTCTTCTTTTAATGATTCCTGTTCAAGACCAGTAAGTCTTTGAAGTCTGAGATCTAATATTGCCTGAGCCTGATGATCCGATAGTTGGTATTTATTTCCTGACAATCCAAAATCATTTTTTTTACTTCCGGATATATCAGCGCCAGATGCTTTGAGAAGCTTAACCACGTTAGAGGCTTTCCATGATTTTGATAACAATTTTTTCTTAGCTTCTTGGCCATCCTTTGATTTTTTAATTAGATCTATAACAGGATCTATGTTTTCTAAAGCTACGGTAAGTCCCTCGAGTACATGAGATCTATTTTTTGCTTTTTCTAGATCAAATTTGGTTCTTCTGGTTACTACTTCTTTCCTATGATCAATAAATACTTCAAGAATTTGTTTTAAATTTAAAAGTTTTGGGACGTTATTTATTAATGCTACGTTATTGATACCGTAAACATTTTCCAAGGGAGTCAATGCATATAAGTTATTAAGAATAACTTCTGGAGATTGACCAGATTTAATTTCAATAACTATTCTGACGCCATCTTTATTAGACTCGTCTCTTATTTCAGAAATTCCCTCAATTCTTTTTTCTTTGGAAAGTTCAGCAATTTTTTCTACCAATCTTGATTTATCTACTTGGTACGGAATTTCAGAAACTATGATTTTGCTACGGTCTTTTTTGTCTGTTTCTATATCGGCTTTTGCTCTGAGATAGACTCTGCCCTTTCCAGTTTTTGCTGCTTCTATCAGGCCAGCTCTTCCATTAATGAAACCGCCAGTTGGAAAATCTGGACCAGGAATAATCTCTAAAAGGGAATCAATATCAGCATCCGGGTTATCAATAAGCAACAAGCATGCTTCTATAGACTCAGTTAAATTATGAGGAAGCATGTTTGTAGCCATGCCTACTGCAATTCCAGATGAGCCGTTAACAAGAAGATTTGGGATTTTTGTTGGAAGAACTTCGGGCATTAATTCAGTGCCGTCATAATTTTCCACAAAATTAACTGTATCTTTATTTAAATCTGCAAGTAGTTCATGAGCAATTTTTGAAAGTCTGACTTCGGTATATCTCATTGCTGCTGGCGGATCTCCATCCATAGATCCAAAATTTCCTTGGCCATCAACTAAGGTATAACGAAGAGCAAAGTCTTGCGCCATTCTAACGAGCGTGTGGTAAACGGCAGCGTCTCCGTGGGGATGATATTTACCTATGACGTTACCAACTATTCTTGCTGACTTTTTATAAGCTCTATTCCAATCATTGCCTTCTACATTCATGGCAAATAATGTTCTTCTATGAACTGGCTTAAGCCCATCTCTGGCATCAGGCAATGCTCTTCCTACAATTACGCTCATTGCATAATCCATATAGGAAGATTTAAGCTCCTCCTCAATACTTATAGTGGAATCTTTATCGTCAAAAATGTCTGTCATTCAATGAAATGATACTGAGAAAAATCAATAGAAAATAAGCTCAAAATACTAAATAAATTATAGCATTTCTGACATATTTTTAGGTGTTTATTTTATGACTTAAACTCAGAAACTAAGCCACTTACAGACTCTTTTGCATCACCAAAAAGCATGCGAGTATTTTGTTTAAAAAATAAACTATTTTCTATTCCTGCAAAACCAGAAGCCATGGATCTTTTTAAGACAAAGACTGTTTTAGCTCTGTCAACCTCTATGACGGGCATGCCATATATAGGACTTGATTCGTCTTCTCTAGCATCAGGATTCACAACATCATTAGCACCAATGACAATGCATACATCTATGGTATCCATAATAGGATTTACATCTTGAGGCTCAACAAGAACATCGTATGAAACATTTGCTTCTGCTAATAGTACATTCATATGTCCTGGCATCCTGCCAGCAACTGGATGAATTGCATACTTAACTTCACAACCATTATCTTGAAGTAACTCTCCTAACTCTCTCACAGAATGTTGAGCTTGTGAAACGGCCATCCCATATCCTGGAACGATGAGAACTGATGAAGCAGCCTCTAATATGAGGTAAGAATCTGCAATATTGATAGGCTTTACATCGCCCTGAACCTTTCCTTCACCCGAAGGCGAGGAGGAGTCAGTAGCACCAAAACCTCCAAAAAGAACGTTAAGCAATGATCTGTTCATTGCCTTACACATTATGTTAGTAAGGATCAATCCGCTCGCCCCTACTAATGAACCAGCAACAATCAATACATTGTTCCCAATAACAAATCCTGCTGCACATGCGGCAAGGCCAGAATAACTGTTAAGAAGAGCAATGATAACAGGCATATCAGCACCACCAATTGGTATAGCTAATAAAATTCCTAGTAAAAGAGATAATGCTATTAGAAGAATTAATGCATATTGCTCATTAATCCAATCAAAACCAAAAAGGATTTCAGCAAAGAAAATACCTGAAGAAAACTGAAAAAGTAATAGAAGAAGTAATAAAATTATTAATCCAGTGAGGATTTTTTGACCGACAAACAAGTAAGGTTTACCAGGCATAATTTCTGAAAGTTTCCCAAACGCGATTAAGCTTCCTGAGAAAGTTACTCCTCCGATGATAGTAGCGATTCCTATTGCTATCATTGCAACTAGATTAGAAGCTGTTAAAGCAAATAATTCTGCAGAGGCAACCAGGAGGCTTGATGCTCCACCAAAGCCATTCAATAAAGCTACTAATTCGGGCATTGATGTCATTTTTATTCTTACTGCTGCAATTGCTCCAACTGCTCCGCCTCCAATAAGACCTATCAAGATAAATTGAAATGAAACTATCTCTTTGCTTAGTAAAGT
>CACNYO010000029.1 GCA_902624765.1 uncultured SAR86 cluster bacterium | reverse complement strand
AATTAAAGGAATTAGAATTCCAAAGAATGTTTTCAAATAAAATGGATCCTAATGATGCTTTTCTAGATATTCAGGCTGGTTCAGGAGGCACAGAGGCTCAGGATTGGGCAGAAATGTTGATGAGAATGTATTTGAGATGGGGCGAAGACAAAAATTTTAAAGTAGATGTCATTGAGGTTTCTCCTGGCGATGTAGCTGGAATTAAAAGCGCAACAATAAAGTACTCAGGTGATTATGCTTATGGCTGGCTCAGAACAGAAACCGGAGTTCATAGACTTGTAAGAAAATCGCCTTTCGACTCAGGAAACAGAAGACATACTTCTTTTGCATCTATTTTCGTCTCTCCAGAAATAGATGACGATATTGAAATAGATATAAATCCTGCAGATATTAGAGTAGACACCTATCGTGCAAGCGGAGCAGGAGGACAGCACGTAAATAAGACTGATTCAGCTGTTAGATTAACGCATGAACCTAGCGGTATAGTTGTTCAATGTCAAAGCGGTAGATCTCAGCATAGAAATAAGGAAGAAGCCATGAAACAATTAAGGGCAAAACTTTACGAGTTGGAGCTAAATAAAAAAGAACAAGAATTACAGAGTTTAGAAGATTCAAAATCTGACATTGGCTGGGGAAGTCAAATAAGGTCATATGTTTTAGATTCGTCTAGAATTAAAGATCTGAGAACTGGAGTGGAGACTTCTAACTGCAATTCAGTCCTAGATGGTGATATCAACTTATTTATTGAAGCTAGTTTGAAAGAGGGCATTTAATTGAAAGAGCAAGACGAAAATAATTTATTCGAAGTACGTAAAGAAAAATTAAATAAGCTTAGAGAAGAAGGTAAAGATTATCCTAATTCATTTAGAAGAAATGAATTAGCTAAGGAATTAATCACTGAGTATTCAGATTTAGACAAAGAGGATTTAGAGAATAAAAGTATCAGCGTTAAAGTTGCTGGTCGAATTATGTTACGTAGGCTTATGGGTAAAGCCAGTTTTACTACAATCCAAGATATGAGCGCACAAATTCAGCTTTATTTAAGGGAAGATACATTAAGTAACTATGATGATTTTAAAACTTGGGATATCGGCGATATCATAGGCGTGCAAGGAAAGCTTTTCAAAACAAATACAGGAGAATTATCAATCAAGGTAATAGAGGCTACTCTATTAACTAAATCACTTAAACCTTTACCTGAAAAACATCAGGGTCTTGTTGATGTTGAGCAAAGATATCGCAAGAGATATCTAGATCTTTTAGTAAATGAGGAATCAAGAGAAGTTTTTTTAGCTAGAAGTAAGATTATTTCTGAGACAAGAAATTATTTTGATTCAAGTGGATTTATAGAGGTAGAGACACCAATGATGCATCCCATCCCTGGAGGTGCTGCAGCTAAACCCTTCATAACCCATCATAATGCTTTAGGAATGGATCTCTATTTAAGAATTGCTCCTGAACTTTATCTGAAAAGACTGGTAGTTGGTGGTTTTGAAAAGGTTTATGAGATTAATAGAAATTTTAGAAATGAAGGATTATCTACCAAACACAATCCTGAATTTACCATGTTGGAATTTTATACTGCTTATGAAGATTACGAGTTTCAGATGGATTTTGTGGAAGGATTGATTAAGCATTTGTCTGATTTAGAACAAAGTAAAAGATCTTTTAAAAAATTTAAAAGAGTAACTTTTGACGATGCAATCACTCAAAATACAATCTTGAATAAAAAAGATTTAGATGAAATTGATAGCTTAAGGAAATATGCAGAATCGCTGAAAATTGATGAGTTTGAAACTCTATCCGTTGGTAAATTAAAAGCTGAAATTTTTGAATCTGAAGTTGAAGATCAGCTTTCTGAACCTACTTTTGTCTATAAATATCCTTTGGATATTTCTCCTTTATCAAGAAAATCAGAAGATGATGATAATTATGTCGATAGATTCGAACTTTTTATTGATGGTAAAGAGATTGCTAATGGTTTTTCTGAGCTTAATGATCCAGAAGATCAATTAGAAAGATTCAAAATGCAAATGGAAGATAAAGAAAAAGGCGACGAAGAAGCCATGGAAATGGATTTAGACTATATTGAGGCACTTGAATATGGTCTAGCACCTTGCGCTGGGGTTGGCATTGGATTGGATAGATTGGTAATGTTACTTACGGGAATAGATTCTATAAGAGACGTAATTTTATTTCCGCAATTAAAAAATAAGGGGAATTAAGCATATGAGTAAAGATTGGACAAAAATAAGGGCTAAAGTTAAAGATTTTATAGAAAATGAAATCTACCCTAAAGAGACTGAATTATCGAAAGGTACGCCTGAATCAAGAGAGATGCTTGGATCTCTTATGCAGCTTGCAAAAGATGAGAATATTTGGGCTTTAGGACATCCTACAGACATTGGTGGAGGCGGAATGCCATTTATGGAGTACGTTTATGTAAATGAAGTAATCGGTCGTTCATCTTTCGCGATGGTGGCCTTAGGCACACATTCCTTACAAGATTCTATTATGTTAAGAGAGTTTGCTTCACCTCATTGGAGAGATCAATATCTGGAGCCTCTAGTACAAGGTGAAATCTTTCCTAGTTTTGGAATGACTGAGCCTGAAGTTGCTAGTTCTGATCCAACTCAACTTCAAACTCAAGCCATCCTCGAAGACGGTGTTTGGAGAATCAATGGAAGGAAGTGGTTTACTACTGGGGCAGCAAGAGCAGCCTATACAACAGTAATGTGCAGAACTGAATTAGAAGCCCCAAGTCATGGTGCATTCAGTATGATTATTGTTCCCACCGATAACCCAGGCTATAAAATTGTAAGAGAAACACCTGTTTTAGGTATAAATGGTGGTCATTATGAGGTTGAATACGACAACGTTGAGGTTCCAGAGGAAAACTTACTAGGTCCAAGAGGACAAGGTTTTATAATTGCTCAAAAGAGATTAGGCCCAGGAAGAATTTTTCATTGTATGCGATGGCTTGGCCAGGCTCAGAGGGCTTTTGATTTGCTGTGTGAAAGAATGCATGAAAGGGAAACATTTGGTACACCTTTGACAAAAAAACAATTATTACAAAAATTTGTATTTGATAGCGCTTGCGAGATTCAAGCTTCAAGGCATTTAACACTCGATGCAGCAAAAAGGATAGATCAAGGAGATGATGCTCGAATTGAGATTGGTCTCATCAAAGTTGTCGGTGCAGAAATGTTGCATAATGTTATTGATAGGGCAATACAAGTCCATGGCGCCAAAGGGCTTACAGATGATACTCCTTTAAGCCTTATGTACCGCCATGCCAGAGAGGCAAGAATATATGACGGTCCTGACGAAGTGCATATCCAATCAGTAGCAAGGCGAATCCTGAAGAATTACGAACATAATGGTCCTGGTTGGGATTTTGGTGAAAGGGATGCTTCGTTAGCATCTTCTTAGTATGCAAAATTTTCAGGAATTCTTAGAGAATTCTCTGCAGCAAAACATTAAGAAATTGATCCCCCTTACTGGAGGAGCATCTGCCGATATAAATAGAATTATTCTTGAAAATAATAATGAACTTATTGTCAGACGCTCATTGTCTAAAGAGCAATCAGTTATGGCTATACCAAAAAAATTAGAGGCAAAAATTCAAAGGATCGTTAGATCGAATGATGCACCAGTCCCGGAGATAATTTTTGAATTTTCGGAAGATGAAGATATTGGTGAAGGTTATGTAATGGAAGCAATTCCTGGAGAAACTATTCCAAGAAAAATTTTAAGGGATGATAATTATGAAAATGTTCGTAGTAAATTATCTTTTGAGATAGGAAGGTCATTAGCAACTATTCACCAAACTAAATTAGATGAACTAAATGATCTGGATAAAGTCACCTTTGAGGAGTCATTAAAAAAACTCTACCTGGTATATTCAAGTTTTGAGCAACCTCAGCCAGTTTTTGAGTTAGCATTCAAATGGTTAGAAGCCCAAGAATTAATAAACTATGACAATGTATTAGTTCACGGAGATTTCCGCTTTGGTAACTTTATTATTTCTGAGTCAAACCTAGAATCAATTATTGATTGGGAATTAGCTCACATAGGAAATCCTATGGAGGATTTAGGATGGCTGTGCGTGAGATCTTGGCGATTTGGAAATGTTCATAAGAGAGTTGGGGGTTTGGGAGATTTAGAAGAGCTTATTGAAGGATATGAAACAATTTCAAATATTAAGGTTGATAAATCTCAAATAGATATTTGGCAACTTTTTGGTTCTTTAAGATGGGGTGTAATTTGTATGATGCAAGCTTTTGCACACTTAAGCGGGGCAATAAATTCTGTTGAAAAAGCAGCAATTGGGCGAAGGGTTTCTGAGACCGAATACGATTTAATGAACATGATTAAACATAAAAACTTTTTATGACGTTATTTGATAGACCAACAGTATTAGAATTATTAGATGCAGTCATTGATTTTATAAA
>CACNYO010000028.1 GCA_902624765.1 uncultured SAR86 cluster bacterium | reverse complement strand
CCAATACTAATGAAGGCTGTAAACATAAATCTGATCTTTTTACTTTCAATAAATCATCAGATAGTTTTATCGCTTTTTTTGCCGAAGATGGTTCTCTAAAAAAGGATATTCTGTGAAGGCTATCTAGAATTTCTAAATCTGTATTTTCTTGAGTTAATAATCTAATACACTCATGAACCTTTTCAGATAATTTTGAGAACTTTTTTGGCACCTTAAGTAGTTCATTAGTTTTCTTATGATTATTTGAGAGTGAATTAATAGCAGCCCATCTTTGATCATCATCATCATATTTCTTTTTTATATGCTCTATTAATTGAATAACCTCCCTGATATCACTTAAATCAAAAAAATAATGCAAGCAATCAGCTTTCTTTAATACTTTGAAGTATTCTTCTGGATGTTCTGAAATCAATGCTTTTTGAGTTTCTATCCAAACTCTTTCTGCAGATAAAGATAAAAATTCATCCTCACTAAACTTTGTTTGCATCAAATTGATCGTTTCATCTGATACTTTAAATCCGAAAGATTTTAAGGTTGCGGCAAATCTTGCACATCTAAAAACACGAAGAGGGTCCTCAGTAAAAAATTCAGAGACATGTTTGATTAATTTATTTTTAATATCTGCTACGCCAGAAAATGGATCAATTAGTTCTCCATTATCTTTTTTAGCAATAGCATTCATTGTGAAATCTCTTCTCTTTAGGTCATCTTCGATTGTGACCGAAGCATCAAAAATAAATTTAAACCCTTGATGACCAAGTGATACTTTTTTCTCTTTTCGAGCTAAGGCATACTCTTCTTTAGTTTTTGGATGGAGGAAAACAGGGAATTTACTATTTATCTTTTTAAAATTTTCAGCTAAGAGATCTTTCTCTGTTGAACCAACAACAACCCAATCCCTTTCTTTAATTTCACGGCCAATAAGCTCATCTCTAACAGCTCCGCCAACTAAATAGATATTCATTGAATCAGTTTATTTTATTTACCGAGAATTTTCTTCCATCCTCTAACCTCAAAGCAGTTAATTTTTTATTCCAAACGCAACCTGTATCAAGCGCGTGGATTCTTTCTATATTTGTTTTTCCTTCCAAAGCTGCCCAATGACCAAAAATAATCGACCTATGTTTCTTCATAATTTTAAGGTCATAAGAAAACCATGCTTTAAATTTATACTTAAGTTCACTCTTTTTGCCTTTAAAATTTAAATCCATTACTTCATTTTCATCCACAGCTCTAACTCTTGTAAGCCAATCAACCCAATCCTTGAGACTCTTTTTATCTTTCAACAATTTTTTATTATTACTTTTTCTAGCAAAAATCATTTTAAGAGTTTTTTTTGGATTTTTTTTAAGAGCTTTCTTAATCTCTCTGCTAACTTCAATTAACAATTTTTTTGAAGCAGATTTTGGAAAGCCGGCGTGAACCATAATAAATTCTTTTTTTCCAACTCTAATATTTCTTACAAGCGGTTGTTTCGTGAGCCATCTAGCTAAAATATCTATATCTTGGGAATTTAATAAATCATTCAAAGTATCAAATTTATTTAGTTTTCTTACGCCATGATATACAGCTAGAAAATGAAGATCATGATTCCCTAAAACAATTTTAATTGAGCTTCGATATAGATATACATGTCTAAGAACAGATAATGAAGAGGGTCCTCTATTGATTAGATCTCCAGTAAGCCAAACAAAATCTTTTTTTGAATTGAATTTTATTTTTTTCAAGAGCTGAGAATACTCATCAAAGCATCCTTGAATGTCACCGATTACATAATTTGCCACCTTAAATACTTTTAGCTAATTTTATGTAGGTTTCTACAGATAGGTTCTCAGGACGAGATTTTGTTTCAATACCTAGCTCAACAAGATCTTGTTCGCTGAAAAAAGATTTCAAGCTGTTGCTGATTAATTTTCTTCTTTTAGAGAAGGCTTCTCTTGTCAAGATTGACAAGTTCTTCATCAGAACAGAATTAGAGGTTATATCTAATACTTTCGGAGTAAATTTTAAAAATATGCTCTGAACTTTTGGAGGGGGATTGAAGAATGATTTATCCACTTCTCTTATTGCAGTTACATCAAAAAAACATTGAACAAATATTGATAATCTTCCATAAGATTTTGTATTAGGTTGAGCAAAACACCTCTCACCAAATTCTTTTTGAAGCATTAAAAAAACTTCATCGAATGAAGATTTGTTATCAATAATCCACTCAATTATAGGTGTAGATATATTGTAAGGTATATTGCCGATAAGCTTATTTACTCTACCCAACTCTTTCGGATCATATTGAAGAATATCTTTTTCGATAAGGTTAAAATTTTTTTTATCTCCGAAAACCTTCTCTAAAAATCTTATTAGATTTTTATCAATTTCAATTGCAGTAAGAGATTCACATTTTTCAAGCAATAGATTTGTCATTGCTCCTTTTCCAGGCCCTATTTCTAACAGACGGTCTTCATCTTTGATATTCATCTCCTCTATTAATTCCTCAATTAACTGAGAATCAGATAGAAAATTTTGACCAAAAAATTTTTTGGGCTTCAAATTATTTTTTTTCATCTAACGAAGTTAAGGCCGTTTCAAGAGCAAGCTTCATACTAGAAAAATCTGCATTCATATCATTTGCTATATCAAGAGCTGTACCGTGATCAACAGAAATTCTTAAATAAGGTAAACCGAGAGTTATATTTAATGTTTGCCCAAATCCTAGAATTTTCGCAGGTATCATTCCTTGATCATGAAACATCGCCAGAAAGGCATCATAATTAGATAAGTTTTTCTCTGAAAATGCAGTATCAGCAGAAATCGGTCCATCAATAGTTGTCTTGCTTTGTCCGTATTTCTTTATTCCTTCTGATATAGTCGTTGATTCTTCAGTCCCTATATATCCGCCTTCTCCAGCATGAGGATTTAATCCCAAGACACATATCTTTAAGTTTTCTTTTTTTAATAGTTTTTTTAGTCCTTGAGTTAAAATTTTTAATTTAGTATGGATTAAATCTTCAGTAATGCTATTACTTACTTCTCTAATTGGAATATGGGTAGTAGCTAGACCTATCTTAATTTTTTTATTTGCCATAAGCATTAAGGGAGAATCTATTTTTGCTTGTTCAGCCAGAAATTCAGTATGACCAGAAAAATCAGTTCCTGAAGCTGATATTGTTTCTTTGTTAATAGGGCCGGTAACTAAAATATTTTTTGTATTTTCCAAGCAATGCTTTGCGCATGAAGTTAATACTTCCAAGATATATTCAGCATTATTTACTGAGGAAGATCCAAGTACAGGCTTTGTATGTAATGAAATATTTATTACCTTGATGAGTTTTGAGTCGTATGATGTTTTTGAGCCTTCATAAGCAATGAACTCAAGACCCAATTTTAAAGATCTTGATAAATTTTCTAGATATTGAATATCCCCAGCAATGACAAATTTATGTCTTTTATCTAAATTTTTAAGAGATTTAAGAGTTATTTCCGGACCAATGCCTGCAGGATCGCCAGGACTTATAAAAACATGAGAGTTCATGATTTTATTTTTATATTCACATATGATTCTGCTCTCATTTCGCTGAGGGTTTTTTCTAATTGTTCTTCATACTTTCTATCAAATAGAATCTGATAGGCTCTATTTTTTTGAATGTTTAAAGAAATGTCTTCTTCACGTCTATCTAAAACTTCAACTATGTGCCATCCAAAATTTGACTTGAAAGGCTTACTAACTTGATTTATTTCGAGAGAATTCATAACTTCCTCAAACTTGGGATCGAATCTCCCGGGACCTGTCCAACTTAACTCTCCTCCTTCCATTTTGCTTCCTGGATCATCAGAATATAAACGAGCTAAGTCAGAAAATTTATCCTCATTTTGACTTCTTTTGTAAAGATCTTCAATGAGATCCTTGGCCTGCTTCTCACTTCTAATTTCCGAAGTTTGTATCAAGATATGTCTAGCTAAAGTTTGTTTTTCAATTTTAATATCCCTTCCTTTTTTGTCCTTTAATTTAATCAAATGCAACCCAGCGCCACTTCTGAAAGGTCCTGCAATATCGCCTTTTCTTAAGGAAGAAATTTCATTAGCAAAAAGCGTAGGAATTTCATTAATTTTCCTCCACCCCAAAGATCCTTCATTATCCGCTTCCTCTCCAGAAGAATATTCTTTTGCTAGATCACCAAAATCCATCTTCTGAGAAATTTTTTCCTTTAATGAATCAATGACTGATGAAGCAGTTTTTTCATCTTGATCTTTATTTATTGGAATTAATATTTGTTGGATTAAAAATTCTGCCGAAAGATTGACTTGTCCTTCTTGAGAATTAATAAAGTTGTCTAATTCTTGTTCCGATATGTATACCTTTGATTGAACCAAACCCCTTTGGATTCTCGAAAGTATCATTTCTTTTCTTACTTGCTCGCGAACAAATTCATAGGACTCTCCTTGCTCTTCTAAAAAAGATCTAAAGTCTTGAAGAGATAAACCATTTCCCTGAGCAATTTGAGCCATGGATTCATTTAATTCTTGATCTGATATTCTTACTCCTGCCATTTGAGCCTTTTGCAGTTGTATTTCTTCGATAATCATTCTCTCAATGATCTGTTCAAACAATACTTCTTGAGGTGGAAGGGGGGTATCACTTTGTTTTAAAGATTCTATAATTTGCTCGATTCTCTTATTGACCTCTGATTCTAAAATTATTCCATCCTCGACAATAACTGCTACTTTATCTAATAATTCGATAGCCGCATTTGTCATGGGACTAATCAAAACAATCAACAAAAATAATTTAAGTTTATTCATCATGTTTATTGTAACTTCAAAGGCTTGATATACTGATTAATCTTTTGTCCTATTGAGCCCAATCCTTTTAATTCAAGGTATATTCTAATGCCTTCTTGGCTATATTCTGGATAAAGTTGATCTTGAAATCTACTTTGCTGCAGGAACATTTTGCGCCAATCAGGCTCTTTGCTTTGTCTAAATGCAAAACCAACAAGTAATCCTTCATCTTCGTATTCTAATCCA
>CACNYO010000027.1 GCA_902624765.1 uncultured SAR86 cluster bacterium | reverse complement strand
AAATGATTTTTGTAATAAAGTTAAAGATGTTTTTGGTCGACTAGATGTACTTGTGAATAATGCATCTACATTTTATAGCGATGACCTTGAAATCAAAGAAGGGCCTAATTGGAATGACCTAATAAACTCAAATGTAAAAGCGCCGTATTACTTAGTCTCAAATTTTAAAGATGAATTAAAAAAAAATAATGGGTCGATTGTTAATATTACCGATGCAATGGTAATAAGAGGAATGGAAAAGTTTCCAATTTATTCAATTGCTAAGGGAGGTTTAGAGACCATAACAAAGTCATTAGCTAGAAAACTTGCACCAGAGATAAGAGTAAACGGTGTTGCACCAGGTGCAATCCTTTGGCCTGAGGAGAATCCTGATCCAGATGAGAAAATTCTTATGAACATTCCCTTGGGAAGGATTGGAAACGCGGAAGACATATCTTCTGCAGTATTTCATTTAGTGGAAAATAGATATATAACCGGTCAAATTATTAGGGTTGACGGCGGAAGATCTTTAAATTAAAAAATACATCAGTAGGGAGAATTAATTGACTGATCAAAACACCAGCGAGCTTTTTACTGGCACCATGCCAGTTTCAGAAAAGCATGGCTTTGAAACCGAAAAATTGAATGCCTATTTGACTGAGCATTTGGAAAATTTTAGCGGGCCTATCACTGTTGAAGAATTCAAAGGCGGTCAATCGAATCCAACCTACCTTATAAAAACCTCCACTGATTCATATGTCCTTCGAAGAAAGCCCCCTGGTCTACTTTTAAAATCAGCTCATGCAGTTGATAGAGAATATAAAGTCATTAAAGCTCTCAATATGACAGATGTGCCAGTTCCTAAAGCCTATCTTCACTGTGAAGATGAGAATGTAATAGGAACCGAATTTTTTTTAATGAGTTTTGTTGCGGGAACTGTATTTTGGGAACCTCACATTCCTGAAGCTAAAGATAACAATCAAAGAAGTAATATCTATAAATCCCTGAGTGAAACTATTTACAAATTACACAACGTAATACCTAACGATGTTGGTCTAGATGATTATGGAAGGCCTGGAAATTATGTTGCTAGACAAGTTTCAAGATGGTCCAAGCAATATGTTGCTTCTGAGACTGAAACAATTGAAGCAATGAATAACTTAATGGAATGGTTACCTGAGAATTTACCCACCGAAAAGCCTTTATGTTTGGTGCACGGTGACTTTAGTCTTACAAATGTCATTATTGACAATGAATCTGATCAGGTAGCTTCAATATTGGATTGGGAGCTTTCAACTCTCGGGGATCCTATGGCAGATTTTAGTTATCACTGTTTGCAATATAAATTGAATCCCGTTCTCTCAGATTCAGCTCAATGCAAGAATTTAGGGATTCCATCTGAAAAGGAATACGTAAAATTATATGCCGACAAAGTGGATTATTACATTGATTCAGAATGGGATCTTTATATGTCATTTAACTTATTCAAATTAGCTGGAATATCTCAAGGTATTATGGGAAGAGTAAGAGATGGCACTGCAGCTGGAGTAAATGCTGAAGAGACAGGAATGAGGGCAAGATTACTTGCAGAAGCTGCTTGGGATCTTGTAAAAGATAGAACATAAATCAAAGGAGAAAATTATGTCAAAAAAAGATATGCCTATTGAAAAAAGTCACATCATGATGTTTGCAAGGTCAATAGGAGACCCCAATCCAATTTACTATGACGATGATCATGCAAATGATTCAGAAGTAGGTTCGATAATTGCTCCTCCAACTTTTACACAAGCAAGCGCTCAGTTTGATCCAGATTACTTTTTAAGGCCAAAAATAGATGGCAAAGGTTGGTTTGGTTCAGGAAAAGAACCAACTGGTGCTAAAAAAGAGGGATCTTCTTCAGGAGGAGATGGGGGTGGTGCAGCAATGGGACTTCATGCAGAGCAACATTTTGAATATCATAGACCTGTCAGACCTGGAGATATTCTCACTCCGGAAACTAAACCAGGTAAAACTTGGGAAAAAGATAGCAAAAGAGCCGGCAAACTAAAGTTCAGTGAATCGGTGACAGAATTCAGGGATCAAAATGGGGAACTTGTTGTTACGGCTATAGGAGTCGGCGTTCAAACAGAAAAGCCAGTAGAAAATTAGGAGAATTAAATGTTAGATAAAACAAAGATAAACGTAGGAGACACTCACTCAGAGGTGGTTGTTGAAGACTTAAAGAGAACTCAAATAGTTCAATACGCCGGTGCCTCTGGTGATTACAACCCTCTTCATAGTGATGAAATATTTACAACTAAAGTAGTCGGCTATCCATCTGTTTTTGCTCATGGAATGCTCTCCATGGGTTTAACTGGAAAAATGCTCACAAATTATGTTGGAGACGCTTCACTAAAAAAATTTGGAGTTAGATTCACGAATCAAGTCTGGCCTGGAGATACTCTCACAAGTACAGCGACTGTAATGTCAATTAGAGAGGAGGACGGAGAGACACTGGTAGATTTGAATATTGAGACTACAAATCAAGACGATATTACTGTAATTACTGGCTCAGCTGTTGCATTGGCGAAGTAATTGAATAAAGGAATCCCAGAAGTCGGCGGCAAAAGCGCTAAGTTTGCACTCGCGTTACTTGTGCTTGTATATGTTTTCAATTTTATTGATAGACAAATTCTCACCATTCTTGCTGAAGATATTAAAGCTGACCTAGGAATATCGGACAGCGATATAGGATTCTTATACGGAACAGCTTTTGCTGTTTTTTATTCAGTAGTCGGAATTCCCATGGGAAAACTTGCCGATACATGGAATCGTAAAAACTTGATAAGCATTGGTTTAGCTTTTTGGAGTTTCATGACCTTTCTATCTGGGACAGCAAAATCTTTTCTTGCTTTATCTATTTATAGATTCGGCGTTGGGATAGGAGAATCAAGCGCAAGCCCTTCTGCTTACTCTCTTTTAGCTGACTATTTTTCTCCTAAGGTCAGAGCAACTGTGATCTCAATATATGCGAGTGGCCTTTACATAGGTTCTGGCATAGGGATTTTCATAGGAGGTCTGATTGTTGATAACTGGAACAATGCTTACCCGATTATTTCAGAAGCTCCTTTTGGCTTAAAAGGCTGGCAGGTTGCTTTCATGGCAGTTGGCATCCCAGGAATGCTCTTAGCACTTTTAACTTGGCAAATTAAAGAACCCCCTAGAGGATTGAGTGAGGGTTTAGTTAGCTCAGAGTCAAAAAATCCTTTGAAGGAAACTTTCAAAGAATTAGTAGGTCTTACCCCTTTTGGCTTATTAGGATCAGATAACCTAAAAAAAGAGCTTACTATAAATTTTATTTTTACTGTTTCAATTCTTCTTGCTTCTTATTATCTATATGTTTTAACCGGGGACTTTCTTCAGTGGACAGCTTTTGGAATAGGTGTCTACGTAATTTGTAATTGGATACACGGCTTAAAGAACAGAGATCCGGTTGCATTTTTGCTGATATTTAAAAGCAAAGCTCTTTTACTAGGACTTCTCTCTTTTCCTTTCATAACCTTTGTAACCTATGCCTTGGGTGCATTTGGACCATCTTTTTACATCAGAAATTTTTCTATGACTGCTACTGAAGTGGGAATCATTTATGGATTAATCACTGTATTCGGTTCAATGATTGGGGTTATTTGTGGAGGTATCATTGGCGATAAACTCAGAGAGTCCTATGTAAATGGAAAGCTTTACCTAATAATGGCCTCGGCTATATTGACTGGTATTACTGCTATAGGGTTTATTCATTCAGAAAATCTAGTCGCATCATTTTCTTGGAAATTTGTTTATCACATTGCCTCTACTGCATGGTTGGGTTGTGCAGCTTCAACCGTTACAGAATTAGTTCTTCCAAGGCTAAGAGCTGTTGCAAGTGCATTTTTTATACTGATGTTGAGTATGATTGGATTAGCGCTAGGACCCTATTTAACAGGTATGGTGAGTGATATTTATATAAATTCAGGAGTGCTTCCTGGTCCTGCACTGAAAAATGCCATGACTATGACTCTTGTAGTTCTAGTTTTGCCCTTTGGAATGCTTGCGGTTGCTTGTAAATATCTTAAGAACGATGAGGCTGAGATCTATGATAAAGCCAGATCTATGGGAGAAGAAATTTAATCAAGCTTCGTTAGCTTATTAGTAAATTTTTTTTGATTGGCTATTTCATTCATAGTAATTCCCAGGGATGGATGAATCATTTCGCCGGCAATTTCTATCAATGGAATTAGCACAAAGTTGTATTTCTCAATATCTGAGTGAGGTAGTTTTGTTGATCCTACCTCCCCTATGAAAGAGTCATAAAGAATTAAATCGATATCTATATTTCGATCGGAATACTTTTTTGATGTTTTTTCTCTACCCATGTTCTTTTCTATTTTTTTGGATATCTTTAGAACTTCAATTACCTCGAGTTCAGTCTCATAACAAAGAACCTCGTTCAAGAAATCTGCTCCATCAAATCCTGCTGATGGAGAAAGATAAGTACTAGAAGATTTTTTTAAGGAGAAGTGCTTATTCAATTCATATCTTGCATCGGATAAATTTTTTGATGGCTCGATATTACTGCCAAGGCTGAAGAAGACGAGAGACATCAGTTTTTTCTAACTATTTTGATGCCAACTGACTTTGATCCACGCAAGGCGCCGGGTTTTTCAACTTTTACTTTAACCTTTTTAATGGACTTATTTTTGAGAACTCTTTTAGCAATTTTATCAGCCAAAGTTTCTACCAGTTGGAAACTTGATTTTGCAACAAAGCTCGAAATATCTTTTCCAATAGACTTGTAGTCAAGTGCTTTATCTATATTATCTGTTTTAGCAGCCTCACTGATATTGAAATCCATTTCGAGAGATATTTTGACTATCTGTTTGACTTTTCTTTCCCAGCCAAAAATTCCAATGATTGTTTCGATTTCTAGATCTTCTATGAACACTTTATCTTGCATCATTTTTCTCTTCTAAAGACCATCTAGCTCTGGCTTCAATATGATAATTTATCTCAGAATTTTTCATTTTCATTAATCCAGCATGAGCCACCATTAAACCGTTATCGGTACAGTGTTTCAAATCAGGAAAATGTAGTTTTATATTTGATGGCATTACATTTGCCAGTGAAGCCCTCAGATATTCATTTGCTGCCACACCACCAGATACAACTAAATCAGAAATATTTTCTTTAATAGAGGCCTTTAATACTTTGCTTACAATGCAATCTATAGCTGCACTTTGAAAACTGTTTGAAATATCTATTTTGTCTTCATTTGAGAGAGTATTTATTTTTTGAACTGCGTATAAAACTGCTGTTTTTAGTCCGCTGAAGCTTAAATTCAAACAATCAGAGTTAATCATAGGTCGAGGAAATTTAAATCTATCAATCTGAGAAAGTTTAGCTAGCTTTTCAATTTCAGGACCTCCAGGGTATCCTAGATCTAGTAATTTTGCTGTTTTATCAAAGGCTTCTCCTAAGGCATCGTCTTGTGTCTCACCCATGATTGTATATTTTCCACTTTCATCAACTTTAACTATTAAAGTATGGCCCCCAGAGACAAGAAGAGAAACGAATGGCAGACTTGGTGGATTGGAATCTAGTAGGGGCATTAAAAGGTGAGCTTCCATATGATGAACGTTTATAACTGGAATTTTAAGAGCATAAGCAATTGAATTTGCAATGGTATTGCCAACTAACAATGGCCCTCTTAATCCCGGACCTTTAGATACTGCTACAGCATCAAGTATTTCAAAAGATAAGTCATTTTTATCAAACTCATTCTTGATCAGTGGAACTAATCTTGAAATATGATCTCTAGCGGCTAATTCAGGCACAACTCCACCATAAAGATTATGCAGATCTATTTGACTGAATAACGCCTCACAAAGAACCTTCTTAGTTGAGTTTTCAATGACAGCTATAGCCGTTTCGTCGCATGATGTTTCAATTCCTAGAATAGCCATAGATAAAGCTTATCAGGAAATATATTTAATTTTGCAAATATGAATTTTATCTATAGAATTGCCCACCTAAGGATATATATGCCAATTATCAAACTAAAAGAAAATGAATCATTTGATTCAGGTTTAAGAAGGTTCAAGAGATCCTGTGATCGTGCGGGTGTAATTTCTGAAGTCAGAAAAAGAGAATTTTATGAAAAACCAACTTCTGTGAGAAAAAGGAAAGCTGCTGCTGCCGTAAAACGACAAGCCAAGAGAAGCAGAGCCGGTATGTTGCCTAGAAATAGAGTCGGCGTTTAATCTCATGTCAGATTTTCTAAAACCTTTAATAAAGGAGGCTAGCATTAAGTCTCTAAAAGAAGGTAATAAAGATACAACTATGGTCTTAAGACTGATTTTGGCCGAATTTCAAAAAGAAGAAATATCTCAAGGTTCGGATTTAAAGAATAATGATGAACTTTCTCTCCTGCAAAAGATGATTAAACAACGCAATGATTCAATCAAACAATATAATGATGCCGGGCGAAATGAATTAGCCGAAAAAGAACAGAAAGAAATCGATATTATCCAAAGTTTTCTTCCTGAGCAGATTAATGAAGAAGAACTTTTAAAATTAGCCAAAGAAACTATTACCGATTTATCTGCTAATTCAATGAAAGACATGGGTAATGTTATGAGAGTCCTTAAAGATAAAACTTCTGGCCAAGCTGATCCTGCTTTTATCAGCAAAATTGTTAAAGAATTACTTTCATAATTTTTATTTTTGCGTGGAATCAACAGTAGCAACAATTTGTTGATCAGCTTCTAAATTAACCTTATCCCCTTTCACCAAATTATTAAGATTTGTTGCTTGTAAAGTTTCAGGAATTAGAGCAACCGTTAAATAGTTTTCTTCTTTATCTTTTATAGTTAAGCTAGCGCCGTTAATTGCAACGTATCCTTTTTTAAAAAGATATTTACTTAGGTTTTTAGAAAAAGAAATCTTAAGTATGTGCTCATCACCTGAAATGACTTCATCTACTATGCCAGTTTCATGCACATGGCCAGAAACCAAATGTCCACCAACTTCATCACCAAACTTTAAAGATCTCTCAAGGTTGAATATCCTATTTTTATTAATTTCATTAAGATTTGTGCAACGAAGTGTTTCAGGAATTACATCAAAAAATGCATAATTTTTTCCAAAATCTGTAACAGTCAAACAAACGCCGTCTACTGAAACACTATCCCCTGTTTTGATGTTAAGAAAAAAAGATTCATTAGAAGTGATTTTTAATCTAATACCAGAATCCGTTTTACTAAACTCGTGCCCTTCACTTTTTGTTTGTACTATTCCTGAAAACATCTTTATTTTTTTAAAT
>CACNYO010000026.1 GCA_902624765.1 uncultured SAR86 cluster bacterium | reverse complement strand
TAAATTTTTAGATGGTAATTGGCACCCTGTTGAAGAGACTTCGGCTGAAAACTTGAAAGTCTCAGGAGAAATTCCAAAGGAATTAGCAGGATTATTTCTCAGAAACGGTCCAAATCCAAAAAAATTTGATGAGGCTAATTATCATCCTTTTTTTGGCGATGGCATGATTCATGGTCTAAGACTTGAAAACGGTCATGCACTTTGGTACCGAAATAAATTTGTGACCTCTCCTAATGGATTTGGTCCAAATACTCACGTGATGAAACATGGAAATAAAATATACGCTCTTGTGGAAGGCGGACTTGCACCAGTTATTATGGATAAAGAAATGAACTTCCTAGATGATGAGCCCTTTCCGTCTGCACAGAACAAGAGATTCACTGCACACCCAAAAATTGATAGTAAATCTGGAGAGATGCATGCCATCAGTTATGACTTTAATGAATATTTGAAAGGAAAAGAACAAGTTCACTATGTAGTGATTGATAAAAATGGAAAACAAACAAAAGATCAAATTATAGAACTTTCAAGTCGTCCAATGGTTCATGATTGTGCAATCACGGAAAACTATATTTTGGTTTTTGATCTGCCTGCAACCTTTAATTTAGGTAGAAGAGAAGAACAAAACAAAGCAACTTCTGGTGACTATCCTGTGATTTGGGATGAGGATCATAATTCAAGGGTCGGTTTGCAGTCTAGACATTCAGATGAGATAACTTGGATAGATGTTCCGAAAGGTTTTTTATTTCACATTGTTAATTCTTATGAAAATGAATCTGGCGAAGTGATCCTTGATTTTTGTCGATACGATAAACTGTTTGATTTTGAAAATCCTTTGCCCATGGGTCATAAGCCTTTTCTAACTAGATGGGTTATAAACATTGAAAAGAAATCATGCAAAGAAACTATGCTAGATGATAGATCCATGGAATTCTCAAGGGTACATCCAGATCTTGATGGTCAAGAGCATCAATTTGGGTACATGCTTAATGATGGCAGTTTAAATAGATTTTTTAAAAGAGACTTTTTTAAAGATCAGACTAAGGAGCATTTTTTAGGAGGAAACAAACAAGCCGCTGAGCCTGTTTTCATTCCAAAGAAAAATGCTGTAAGTGAAGACGATGGCTTTGTTGTAGGTTTCGTCTACGATAAAACTTCTGACTCTAGTGAATTCGTAATCATTGATGCAAACAATTTTTCAGATGAACCGCTAGCTACTGTCTCCCTTCCACAGAGAGTCCCTTTTGGCTTTCACGGAAGTTGGATTAACTTAGACTAAACTAATTTAATTAATTTTTGATGGACTTCATCAAAGGAACCGTTTGAGAAACAGACGTAATGTCCGGGCGTTTTCTTCCACTTAGTCAAAAAACTTTCTACGCTTTCTTGAGCAACTATATTTTTAGCCTTTTTAGCTATGCCCTTTGCTTGAGATTTATTCTTGGAAAATATATGCACAAAGTCAGCTTTCTCCACTGCCCTAGGTATTTCTTGATCATGAAAACCGCCCGACATTGTGTTCGATCTCATTTCTAACAAACAATGAATGGGATCTGAACCAACTCTATTCCTTAAGCCTTCTATGGTCTTTTTTATTGCCGTTGGATGATGTGCGAAATCGTCGTATATATGAATTTCATCATTCGAAAATAAAAGCTCCATTCTTCTTGAAACTCCTTTGAAAGATGAAAGAGATTTCACAGCTTTCGGTAGATCGAGACCCAACTCGTCGGCTATCGTTAAAGATGCTAAAGCATTGCTTAAGTTATGCTCTCCTATTAGCTCCCAATTTACTTCCCCAAAAGACTTATCTGAACTAAAGACCTCAAATTTTGACCCGTAATTATTTAATTGAGAAATCTTTATGTCATCCTGTCCAAAAGAAAAGGCTCTGGTTTTACTAAAAAAATCTTTTTCAAAAAGTGCCTCTATATTTAAGTCAGAATTGGGATAGATCACACAAGCATCTGAAGCCAAGGTTCTCAATAATTGTGAATATTGTTTTTGAATATCAGAAAGGTTATTAAAAATATCAGCATGATCGAACTCTAGGTTATTAATGAGTAAGGTTTTTGGTCTGTAATGAATAAATTTGGATCTTTTATCAAAAAACGCTGAATCATATTCATCTGCTTCAAGAACGAAAAAATCCCCAGAGCCCAATCTTGAAGAACTTGAAAAATCTTTCGTTTCACCGGCAATCAAGTATCCAGTCTCAGGCTTTTGATCCAAAAATATTTTTGAGGTCATTGCAGAAACTGATGTTTTGCCATGCGTGCCACTTACAGCAATCACATGTTTATTCCTTAAAATGTGTTCATAAAGAAAATCAGGTCCTGAACAATATCTATAGCCTTTGGTTAAAATATACTCCATTAAAGGATTACCTCTGGAGATGACGTTACCGATGACAAAAATATCAATATTTAAAGGAAGATTCTTTACGTCGTATCCTTCGTCTACTTTTATTGACGCTCTTTGCAACACTTTATCCATAGGATGATAAAGTTTTTGGTCGCAACCATGGACTTCATAACCTTTCTCTTTTGCTAATTGAGCTATGCCAGACATGAAAGTGCCGCCTATACCGAGGATATAAATCTTCATTAAGAAATTATACCCTTTCCCAAATCAATAGTTTTTCAGTAACATATTTCTATGAACAAGCCCGCAAATGCCTTTTATGCTCAATCAGGCGGAGTAACGTCAGTTATTAATGCCTCGGCTTGCGGCGTAATTGAAACAGTAAATAAATCCTCCAAAATAAATAAAGTTCTTTGCGGAAAAAATGGGATCTTAGGAGCCTTGAACGAAGAATTATTCGACACATCTAAAGAAAAGAAGTCTGAAATTGCCAAACTCAGACAAACCCCGGGGGGAGCTTTCGGTTCTTGTCGCTTCAAGCTTCAAGATCCAATTAAGCAAAAGAAAGAATACCTCAGGTTATTTGAGGTTTTTAAAGCTCATAACATTGAGTACTTTTTTTATAACGGTGGTGGAGATAGTCAGGACACAACTTTTAAGGTTTCAAAGATGGCCAAGAAACTTAAACTGCCTTTAACTTGCATTGGGATCCCTAAAACTGTCGATAACGACCTACCTATAACTGATTGTTCTCCAGGTTTTGGTTCTGTTGCAAAATACGTCGCCACATCAACGCTTGAGGCAGGCTTAGATGTTAAAAGCATGTCAGAAACTTCCACTAAGGTATTTATCCTAGAAGTCATGGGGAGGCATGCGGGTTGGATTGCTGCAGCATCAGCTTTAGCTTCAAAAAATGAAACCGATCCTCCTCACATAATCCTTATGCCAGAAGTTCCTTTTGTGAAGAAGAAATTTATAGATAAAGTTAAACAAACAGTCGCTAATGAAGGCTTCTGTGTTGTGGTGGCTTCTGAAGGAACAAGATACAAGAACGGAATGTTTTTAGCCGATTCAGGCCTTACCGATGCATTTGGCCACAAACAACTAGGTGGTGTTGCTCCAGTTTTAGCACAAATGATTTCTTCAATTGGTTTAAAAAATCATTGGGCTGTTTCAGACTACCTTCAAAGATCAGCAAGACACATATCATCAAAAACAGACCTTGATCAAGCTTATGCTGTTGGTAAAAAGGCAGTTGAATTTGCTTTATCTGGAAAAAATGCTGTTATGCCCGTCATCAGAAGGTTAAGTGATAAACCTTATAAGTGGAAAATTGAATCAGCTTCGCTTAGTAAAGTGGCAAATGTAGAGAAAACGCTTCCCAAAAGTTATATCTCGAATGATGGTTTTAGAGTCACAAACAAAGGTTTGAATTATTTGAGACCTCTCATTCAAGGTGAACCCCCCATAACCTTCAAAGATGGGGTTCCTATTATTGCAAAACTAAAAAATATTTTAGTCAACAAGAAATTATCCAATTACTGATCGGTAAAAGAAAAGGTGTAATCTTCGGCCATCTGATTTCCATTAAGATCAAAAATGTAATCCTTGCTTATTGTTACGTCATAATTAGGATTAGCACCATCAACAAAAGGATTAGCTGTTATGATGATTCCCTTTTCTCCTACTTGACCCATGTAATAAGTATTTCCGCTTCCTCCTGTTCCCACTAACTTGATTGCTGGTTCACCAATGCATTGACCAGGTGGAATAATATTTTCGGAGGGACATACTATTTCAATAGCCTCACTAAAAGTTATTGATACGGTTGTACCAGAAGAGTTAGTTCCATCAGCTGGATTTGTAGCAATAACTGTTGGCAAAATACTATCAAGAGTCGCGGAGACAACTTTTGATTTAGCCGATTCACCTTTGTCGTTATAAGAGACAACATAATATGAGTATCTTATTCCTTCAGCTGTATCAGCATCTGAATAAGAAGAATTAGTTAGAGTTGTTAACAAGGTAAATTCTCTTGATCCATCAGGTTTTCTATATATTTTAAATCCTGTCTCATTGTCGCTGGTGTCAGCCCAGGCAAGATCTATGCTAGTTTTTGCATTCACAGCTGTTGGTCCTGTCGGAGATGCTGGAACACCAGATGCAACATCACAAGTAATAGATTCATCTTCATCGGTTAGTAAAATCCTACTAGGACTTAAAAACTCAACTGAATATGCCCCTCTTTGATAGTTTGTAGCTCCAGCACTGATGTATGCCTGAGATCTAATTACTATCTTATTATTTTTAAGTAAATAGTTTCCATTTAATGCTTCATCATCTATAGGAGAATCTAAAAAGAATGGATTTGGTGTTGAGGTGGTTATCGCATTTACTCCTGGAACGGTTCCAAAAACTGTCTGAGTAAAGTTAACCTGGACTCCTGAGATTTCATAAGCTAAATCATCCTTGTTAATCCAGCCATTTGGTAAACTGGCTTCGCCCCCTAAACTCATTTTCATGGCGCTGCATGACCAGGTTCCAAAAAGATCGTTATCTGTGATCTTTCTATTGATTCTCTCAATGGTATCAAAAATCTGATTAAAAGTTTCAGCTGAAAGGATATCGCCTTCTTTAAAATCATCGGCAACTTTTAAATCATCGGCATATGTTGGAAAAGAAAGCATTGAAAGAAGCAATATTGGAAGGATTTTAATTCTTATCCTTTGCTTAATTTTTTTAATTTTGGCTGACATTATAATTGATTGTTAAGTCCTCCGACATTTGATTGCCGCCTTTATCAACAATACCATCTTTGTGGACAATAATTTTATAATCACCGTAACCATTTAAAATCATGCCAAAAGAAATAGAATTATGAATTGGATCTGCTACCGTAGCAAAAGGTGCCCATGCATTTGAAGGATCAATCTGGACATCATTCACAAAAAGAGAAATTGGCCAAAAACCTAACCTATTCTTGGAGAAAAAAGTAGATAGTTCAGAAAAAGTTAGAGTTATCGTTTCGGAAGTTCCCTGATCTTTAAAATTGTTTAATTGGCTTAAAGACGATCCTGACGCTGGATTCACAAGAGTAATGAATGGTGATACTGAATCTGAAGAAATTAGCATTATTTTTGATTTTGCTGATTCACCATTGGAATTGTAAGAAACAATATAATAGTTGTAATCAATACCGTTTTCAGCGCTTGTATCTACATAACCTACTGTAGATTGAGTAGCAAGAAGAGTATATTCACTATCAGAACTAATTTTCCTATAAATTTTAAAGCCATCCTCATTGTTGCTACTATCCGTCCAACTTAGAGTTATTGCACCTTTATCGTTTGAGGCGCTTGGGGAGGTAGGTGATGCCGGAACTGCAACTGTTGAATCGCATGTAATAAAACTCGAATAATTTGCAGGAAAACTCTGCGCACTTGTTTCTAAAAAAGTAAGTTCAAATCTTGATTCGCTGATAAAATTTATACTCCAGATTCTTGATTCATTCTCTCCATTGTTCTTGGTGAATAATTTATTATTAAGAACTGAGAACTGACCTGAAAAAGATGAATTTTGTCTTTTAAATGGACTGGGGCTAGATGTTGAAAGTACGTTTATACCTGTTGTTCCTTCTAATCCTAAAGCAAAATTAACTTGAGCATCCTCTAAAAGATAATAGAGGTTTTTATCTGCCCAGCCAGCAGTTTGTCTTGTTGTCATTGCATCGCACGACCATGTTCCTATTAAATCTTCTGTAACTATTGTTCTATTAATTTTTTCTATAGTGTCAAAAATCTGATTGAAGGTCTCTGCAGAAATCAAGTCACCATCTTGAAAATCGTCAGCTATTTTTAAATCTTCTGAAAAGATAAAACAGGGAAGTAATAAATAAAATAAAAATAACTTATTCAAATTTACATTCTCCAAAATTACACTTCCCAAATCTATTTTCCACAATTGAAGTTTGTACTGGAGAAACCGAAACTGATTCTTGAGATGAATTATTAACCTCATTATTTTGATCTACATTTGTATTTAATGGGATTTGATCAGAACTGCTGCCGCCCCCGCAAGAGTAAAGAAACAGAATAATTAATGAGAGATATAAGAAACTTTGTTTATGCTTTTTCATAAAGTTCATTCCGAAAAGGTGAAAACATAATCTTCCGACATAGTGTTGCCATTTAAGTCGATAATATAGTCTTTATCTACCGTACAAGTGTACGAGTTAAAATTAGGTCCAATTGCTCCATAAGGATCGCCGTCATTGAAAGAAGTTCCAGTTGGACCTACTTCTATTCCCAATCCTAAGCCATTTCCATCTCCAGTACACGACAAGGCAAACCTAACCGCATTACATGCGCCCGTTAATTCATTGATATCTGGGCAAGTAATAGTGACACTCTCTGAGAAATTGACTGTTATTGGCGTTTTATCTCCTGGATCCCCTGGCCTTGTGCCTCCATCTTGTGGGGAAGTTGAAATTACTGTGGGTGAAATACTATCTAATGTTGCACTAACTATTTTAGATTTTAAAGAATCCCCGTTATCGTTATATGAAGTAACATAATAGCTGTATGAAATTCCTTCAGAAGTGTCAGAATCTGAAAACGATGTCGTTGTTTGGGTCGAAACTAATAAATAGTCTTCGTCCCCAGATTTCTTCCTGTAAACCTTAAAACCTGTTTCATCAGAGCTATTATCTGTCCAAGATAAATTAATTAAGGTCTGGGCATTGGTTGCTATTGGCGAGACAGGGGTAGCAGGAACATTTGCAGTAGCATCGCAAATCACAATATTGCTTATTCCGGTGGCATTAGTCTGATGTCTTAAAATAAATCGAGAAGGACTTACTAAATCTATACTGAAAGATCTAGTCAAATTATCTCCATCAATTTTCATTAGCAACGTACCCTCAAAAAGAATATATTTTCCTGATTTAGATGTATTTCCCTCTCCGGGCATTCCCACTCCAAGTGGATTAGGATTAGATGTTGAAAAAGAGTAAGGCTCAACTACGCTTTTTGTTCCAACAGCGGTAGTTCCAGAAAGTGCAAATGAAGATGTAAAGTTGAGCTGAGAATCATTTAATATGTATGCAAACCCTTTATCGGTCCATCCAGATGATGAACGTGAAGAGTCAGAAGCAACAACTGCGGAACATGTCCATGTTCCGAGTAAATCTTCATCAGTAATAGTTCTATTTACCTTTTCGATGACGTCAAAAATTTGATTAAAAGTTTCTGCTGAGACTATATCACCCTCTTTAAAATCCTCTGATACTTGTAGATCATCTGAAAAAATCAAAGATGATGAGAAAAATACATAAACAATTACCAACTTAATCATTTATTTATTTTGTCATATTTTTTTGACAACGCCATTGAAGTTCATGATCTTTTTTCCTTCAGAAATAATTATCCCTCCTCCGAATACCAGTGATTTAGTATGTTTAGAAATTTTGGTATGAACTTCTAACAGAGATCCTAT
>CACNYO010000025.1 GCA_902624765.1 uncultured SAR86 cluster bacterium | reverse complement strand
TGGCAAATCTCATACCCAAAGAGCCCGCTGTCATTGGTACAAGACATCTCAAAGGTCCTAAAAACCGACCTAAAGCAACGGATAATATTCCGTACTTGCTCATAAATTGCTTAGCTTGATGAAGTTGTTTCTGATATTGATTTGGCACCCAGGTCTCAATTCTTGTTCCAATTATTAGTCCTATTGCATAGCTAACGGTATCGCCAATAATCATCCCTAGACTGGCATAAAACAAAATCTCAACTGGGCCGATACCAACCGCTGCAGCTAAGGCACCAATGCCCGGCATGACCAAACTTGCTGGAATGAATAAACCAAGAATGACTATGGACTCACCAAAAGTAAGCAGGAACATAGCGGAAGTAATCCAAGCAGGATTTGCTTGAAGAAATTCCATAATGTTACTTAGATCAAACAAAATATCTTTCTGGAAATAATTAAATCCATAGCATAATAACCCATATGACGAATCAAAAGTTTAAGAAAGAGCTAAATTCTTTAGGAGCTAAAGCAAAAGAGGCAAAGGAATTCTTGCTTAATTCGTCTGTGGATACTCGAAACGATGCTTTAAAATTTGCTTGCGAGGAAATACATAAAAATAGATCTGACCTTTTCAAAGAAAATGAAAAAGATTTAGAGGAGGCAAAAAAGTTGGACTTGCAAAATAGCTTCATTGACAGACTTGAACTAAATGAAAAGCGAGTAGATTCAATGATTGATGGCCTCAATAAGGTCATAAACCTAAACGATCCTATTGGAGAATTGGAAGGAATGAATCCTTCACCTTCAGGATTCAAAGTTAGCAAAATGAGAGTGCCGTTAGGCACAATAGGAATTATCTATGAATCAAGACCAAATGTGACAGCTGATGCCTCGGCTCTTTGTATTAAATCAGGAAACGCATCCATCTTAAGAGGAGGATCAGAGGCCGTTCGTTCAAATAATCACATTGTTACACAAGTAAGAAAAGGCCTAACAAAAGCTAATTTGCCTGAAGACAGTGTTCAATTAATTCAAAATCAAGATCGAGACTTAGTTAAAGAATTCATTAAATTTGATGACTGCATTGATTTAATTATTCCGCGAGGAGGGTCTAGTTTGGTGAGGCTAATTGCTGCTGAGTCAAAAGTGCCAATTCTTAAGCATTTCGAGGGTTTATGTCATGTATTTGTTGACTCAGATGCTGATGTTGAGCTTGCTCAAAAAGTCGTAAGCAATGCAAAATCATATAGATACGGTATATGCGGAGCTATGGAAACCCTTTTAGTCTCAGAAGACATTGCCCAAAAATTCTTACCTAACATAGTTAATGAATTCAATGAGCAAGGAGTAGAAGTAAGAGCATGCAGTCAAACTCTCAATATTATCTCAGCGAACAAAGCCACTGAAGAAGATTGGACAACAGAATATTTAGAACCAATTATTTCAATTAAGATCGTTAAAGGCTTAGACGAGGCAATAAAACACATCAATGATTATGGCTCTGGTCATACAGATAGCATCATCACCGAAAACCAAGAAAAAAAAGAAAAATTTTTTAAGTTAGTCGATTCAAGCTCTGTCATGCACAATTTACCAACTTGTTATGCAGATGGATTCGAATATGGTCTGGGAGCTGAGGTAGGAATATCTACAGATAAACTTCATGCCAGGGGTCCCGTAGGATTGAATGGTTTAACAACTCAAAAGTTTATTTTGGAAGGAAGAGGCCAAATTAGATCTTGAGTAAAAAAGATTACATAGGGATCTTTGGAGGATCTTTTGATCCTATTCATAAAGGGCACATAGAGTCCTTAAAAAGCGTCACCAAGAAATTAAACCTATCTAAGGTATTAGTAATACCAAACAAGGTTTCTCCTTTAAAAGATCTGTCAGTCGCAAGCTCATTGGAAAAAATCAAAATGCTTGAAATAGCTTTCAAAGACTTCAAAGAGATTGAAATTGAAGATTATGAATTAAAAAAGGAAGGTCCATCTTTTATGATTGAAACCCTGCAATACTTAGATAAGAAATTAGGAAAGAGAGAACATTTTTTATTAATTATTGGGGAGGATTCATTTCAAAGTTTTCATCGTTGGAAAAATTACCAACACATCATAAAAATGACTTCATTATTAGTAATGAATAGGCCTGGATTAGATAATGATCTAACAACAAAGGCAATTGAACTCCATCAAGATTGTATTGAAAATACCTATGGAGATAACAATTTTAAAAAAGGAAAAATTTATTTTATTAGAATAAAACCAAACCCAGCTTCGTCAACTCATATTAGGGACAATATCAATGATAAAAGTGTTTTGGCGGAAGGTCTTGACGATGATGTGTTGAAGTATTTACAAGAGCAAAAGATCTATAATAAACATGACTAAAACTTCTCATAATTTAATTATGAATTCTTTGGAAGAATTAAAGGCAGTAGATACTAAAATATTATCTTTGAAGGATATAAGTAGTTTCACAGATATCATGATCATAACTTCAGGCACTTCCTCTAGACATATGTCTGCTATTTCAGACAAAATTCAAGAGAACCTTAAGGAAAAATCCATACCGATTATCTCTGTGGAAGGAAAAGGTTCAAGTGACTGGGTGTTATTAGATTTAGGAGATATTGTAGTCAACATAATGTCCAAATCTGCCAGAGAGCTATATGATCTAGAGAGTCTCTGGGATCCTGATTTACTGTAACAATGAAAATGAAAAAGTTTTTTTCGGGTAAACGAGATTCAGAGTCCCGCAAGCTTATACTGTATTTAATTTTACCTATTTTTCTAATGTTTGTAGTTTTGCTACAAACTATTAATTTGACAGTTATAAATGGAAAAAAATATGAGACTCAGTCAGAGAACAATAGAATCGTATCGAGAAAAATATATCCTACAAGAGGACTAATTTACGACACAGGCAATAAGTTACTAGTTGAAAATATTCCATCATCACAGCTGAATTTAGTTCCTGAAAGATCAACAGATACCTTAAAAAAAATTAAAGAGATTGCTGATGTTTTGAACTTAGAAGAGTCTTTTTTATTGGACACTTTTGAAAGACAAATCAAAAAACCTAGGTATCCTTTTCAACCAATCACTCTGGCTAAATCATTGAATGATGAGCAGATAGCTTTGTTTAGCGTTTCAAGTGAAAAATTTAAGGGATTTAGCGTAGAAACTGGCTTAGTTAGATCCGTAGTAAATAAAAAATCCTTAGCACACGTTCTAGGTTACATGGGATATTCTGAGATAAATGATGTAAATAAAAGTTCAAATTTTATTTCAGGTAATCAGGTTGGAATTTCTGGGATAGAGAAAACTTATCATGATCTATTAAGCGGCAAAGAAGGCACGAGAATTGAGGAAAAAGATGTATCTGGTAAGTTTGTTCGGGTTCTATCTGAAAATAATGCTGAAAGCGGAAAAGACTTAAAACTATCTATTGACCTTGAGCTACAAAACTTCTTAATTCCTTTTTTTGAGGGGCAAAAAGGTGCACTGGTAGCTTTAGAACCAAAGTCAGGCTTAATTAAGGCATTGATAAGTTCGCCTGCTTACGATCCTAATATTTTTAACTCAAGTAGCTCTTTAGCTGAAATCCAATCTATCTTCAGTGATGATGAAGGGCCATTATTCAATAGGGCAACTATGGGTAATTATCCGCCTGCATCAACTATAAAACCAATCCTTGGTTTAGCAGCTCTTGATGAGGGAATAGTCGATTGGAATACAATCATTCAAGATGATGGAGAATTTTATGTTGAAGGTGATCCTCGACCATACAAAGGTTGGAAAGAGGATGGTCATGGCAAGGTTGATCTAGAAAAAGCGATCGTGGAATCTTCGGATGTCTACTTTTATTCTACAGCCTATGATCTTACGATAAAAAAGTTAGAACCTTTTTTAAAAAAATTTGGCTTTGGCAGTAAGACTAATATTGATGCGGAAGAATCAAATGGACTTGTCCCTAACGAAAAATGGAAGCTAGGCTATATAGGTGAATTTTGGTTCAAGGGAGACAGCATTAACTTAGGCATTGGTCAAGGTTATATGCTCTCCACCCCGATACAAATTTCACAGGCTATAGCGGTAATAGCCAATAGAGGTGAGATAATTAAACCTCGTTTAGTTGAGGAAATTGATGAATTACCTACAGAATTAAAGTCTCTAGGAAAAATTAATCTTAAAGATGAGACTAATTGGGAAAAAATTGAAAAATCAATGATCGAAGTCATTGACTCTTCAAATGGCACCGCAAACAATATCAAGGATACTAGATATGTCATTGCAGGTAAGACCGGAACAGCCCAAATCAAAAGTTATGAAGATCAGGAATATGAAGATATTAGAGAAAATCCATTCTTCAGAGATCATGCTTTATTTGTCGGTTATGCTCCTATCCCTGATCCAGAACTTCTGATCTTGGTAGTAATTGAAAATGGAGAATCTGGAAGTAGGGTAGCGGCACCAATCGCTAAAGCAGGTTTTGATTATTATTTAAATAAGAATGAGTAGAAACCCTTTAGAATTTTCTTTATCTTCTAAAATGATCAAGCCTAATAGGTGGCTTAATCAAGATTGGTTAGTTCTTTTCTTAATCATCTCTTTAGTTAGTTTTGGATTAATGATGATCTACAGTGCTTCTGGCTCTGCAGAGATGGTATTAAGACAAGGCATTTTTGCAGTAATTGGCCTTGTCTTTATGATCTATTTATCTTTCAGTGATTATCAGAGGTTGTTGCCTATTTACTTGAATGTATTTTGGATAGGGATATTTTTTTTATTGGTAGTTCTTGTAATTCCTTCTGATGCAGCTACTAGAAGGTGGATTGATCTGGGAATTTTTGGGTTTCAGCCTTCTGAGCTTATGCGTTGTGTTTTGACAATAAGCGCAGCAGCTTTTCTTTCTAGAAACCCAAGAATAGTCTTTAGAGATTGGATGATAGTTATTGGAGTAAGTCTTTTCTCTTTTTATCTAGTTTTCATACAACCTGATTTTGGAACTGCGATTATGGTTTTGATTTCAGGTATTCTTCCAGTTTTGATATCTGGATTCCCTGTCAGTTATCAAATAATTGGAATGATTACTATTCTATTATCGACTCCTTTTATTTGGATGAATTTATTAGAGTATCAAAAGCAAAGAGTGCTCACTTTTTTTGATCCTAGTTCAGATCCATTAGGCACTGGATGGAATATCATCCAATCACAAATTGCTGTTGGCTCAGGAGGTTATTTTGGTAAAGGCTTTCTACAAGGAACTCAAAGCCAATTAAATTTTGTCCCCGAAAGTCATACAGATTTTATTTTTGCTGTTGTGGCTGAAGAATTTGGATTATTCGGAGTAATGGGACTGTTCTTGATATACTTATTATTAGCTTTTAGATTAGTTATGATTGCAAAAAACTCAAATTTTCTTTTTGTAAAACTAGTAGCTGGCACATTTATCTTTCTTCTTTTAACTTATGTTGCTTTCAATACTGCTATGGTTGTTGGAATTTTACCAGTTGTCGGCATGCCACTACCTTTCTTGAGTCAGGGCGGGACAGCTTTAATCATTAATATGATTATGATCGGAATTATTTTGTCTTTCAGGAGGACAGCATGAGAAGAATCATATTTTTGATTATGTTTTTTACACCATTCAGCTTTGCCGATTATTCCTCTCATGAGGATGTAAAAAGTTTTATAAAAGAGATGCACCAAAAACATGATTTCGACTCAAATTATCTAAGTTCAATTTTTTCTAGTGCCAACAAGCAGCAAAAGATCATAGATCTTATGAATAGGCCTGCAGAAAAAACTTTTTCTTGGGACAAATACCGGAAGAGACTTGTTTCGCCAATGAGAATTGAAAATGGTCAAAAGTTCCTTAATAAATATATGACAAACTTTATCGCTGCAGAAAAAGAATTTGGCGTACCAAAAGAAATCATAGCTTCGATAATAGGTATTGAATCGAGCTACGGTTCAATCAAAGGAAGTACTAGAGTGATCGATTCGCTATCTACCTTAAGTTTTGATTATCCCAGAAGATCAAAATTTTTTAAGATTCAGTTAGAGAATTTTTTATTACTCTCAAGGGAAGAAAACTTTAATCCTCTTGAATTAAATGGTTCTTATGCTGGAGCCATGGGCTATGGACAATTTTTACCTGATTCTTACAGGAGGCTTGCCATAGATTTTGATGAAGACGGTGTAAGAGATATCATTAATAACCCAGTAGATGCCATTGGAAGTGTTGCCAATTACTTAAAGAGAAATGGTTGGCAAAAAGATGCAGATATTGCTGTAGAAGCAAGCTTGGTTGATAAGCAAAACCCTATTTCAACAATTTGGAAAATGAAAAAGAACGAGCACCTTGAATTAAAGCCTAAAAATCAGATCGAATTTAATGATCTAAAAAGTGAAACATATCTTCAAGTTGCTGTAAGTGATAAGTCTTATTGGATAGGCGGCGAGAACCTGAAAGTCTTATCAAGATATAATAAAAGCTCTTTTTACATTATTGCGGTATTTTTATTAAGCAAAGAGTTAGCTTTCACTATAAATGAGGTTTGATTTGAGAATATTACTTATCTTTTTTCTGCTATTGACTTCCAATATATCATCCCAGACTTTGATACCAGATCCTCCTGAGGTTAATGCAAAAAGTTATATTTTAGTTGAGTCTCATACCAATAAAATAATTTCAGAGCAAAATGCAGATCTGCCATCTGGTTTGGCCAGCTTAACAAAAATTATGACAGGTTATGTGGTTGCGGATCAGATAAAAAAAGGCTTCATATCAGAAGAAGATCAAGTTTTGATTTCAGAAGTTTGTTGGCGAATGGAAGGCTCAAGAATGTTTATTCAGGAAGGAAAAAGAGTTTCTGTTGATGATTTGCTTAAAGGAATGATTATTCAATCTGGAAATGATGCGAGTTGCGCATTAGCTGAACATGTTGCTGGAACCCAAGGGGATTTTGCTGTCTTGATGAATGAATATGCATCTGAATTAGGTATGTTAGATTCAAATTTTGTAAATCCTACAGGATTACCTGATGTAAACCATTACTCAACTGCTAGAGATTTAGCAAAATTAAGTATTAGAATGATAAATGATTTTCCAGAGCACTATTCTTTATATAAAGAAAAAGAATTTACTTTTGATGATATAAGACAACTGAATAGAAACAGCCTCCTCTGGCAAGACGATTCCGTTGATGGGATTAAAACTGGGCATACAAATGACTCAGGTTACTGTCTAGCTGGCTCTGCAATGAGAGGAGAAACAAGATTTGTGAGCATTGTTTTAAACAGTGCATCTGAAAAAACAAGAATAAGAGATACAAGGAGATTGCTGGACTATGCATTTAGGTTTTACCAAACAAAAACAATCGTGAAAGCATACGAGCCATTAACAACTGTCGATGTTTGGGCTGGAATAGATGAAAAAGTCTCGTTAGGTTTAGAATCGGATTTAAAAATTACTCTTCAAAGAAATAAATTTAAAAATCTTGAATTAGACTTGCCAAGCAGCTTGGGTGTAAGGGCACCAATATCCCGAGATCAAAAACTGGATGAGTTAATTTTGTTATCTAACGGTGAAAGAATTCAGTCTTACAATTTAGTAGCTATTACAGACGTAAAGAAAAAAAGTTTTATTTCAGCATTGTGGGATAACTTAATTTTCTCGATTTATAGTTTTTTCATGCAAGATGAAACTATTTGATGTCTTTCTCTTCTTTAAATTTTGAGATAAAAGAATCTCATAAACTTCTTATATCACCCTTTGATAGGGGCTTTATGTTTGGGGATGCTGTTTATGAAATGATCCTTTGCATAGATGGTAGATGTATCTTTCTTGAAGATCATCTTGCTAGGTTAAAACAGAGTCTAGCCTCCATAAAACTAATTCCAAATTTTAAAGAAAAAAACTTAGCAGATGAAATTAAGAGAATTGCAAATGTACATGATGCTCCCTTTCAAGCAATATATGTTCAAATCTCCAGAGGTGTTCAATTAGTTAGAAATCATCTTCCGGAAGAAAGTTTAAGTCCCACAGTCTTTATAACGTCTATTAAAATTAGTGATCCATCAGATCGACAAAAAGGAATTTCTGCTTTGCTGAAAGATGATGAGAGATGGTTAAAAACAGATATCAAATCTACATCTTTACTTGCAAACGTTTTGAGTAAAATTGAAGCTGATTCTGAAGGCCATGACGAAGTAATCTTGCATAAAGATGGTTTTTTAAATGAAGGCGCAGTATCAAACCTATTTCTATTCATAAAT
>CACNYO010000024.1 GCA_902624765.1 uncultured SAR86 cluster bacterium | reverse complement strand
AAATGGAATATTGTTGCAACATCCTGTTCCAGGACATATAAATGAAAGAAAATGCTTCGATAACATTTCGGCTCAAAAAGATGTCGATGGAGTTACTTCTGAAAGCTTTGGAATGATGACTATGGGTGAAAGAGCATATGGCTCATGTACTCCTTTTGGAATAATTAGGTTGCTAGATCATTACCAAATATCATGTGAAGGTTTGAATGCATGTGTTATTGGTAGAAGTCCCATTTTAGGAAAGCCAATGTCTATGATGTTGCTCAATAAAAATTCAACAGTAACCATATGTCACTCTAAAACGCAAAATCTAAAAAAAATTGTTAAAGAATCAGATCTGGTTGTTGCAGCTTTGGGACAAAAGGAATTTGTTAAAGTTGATTGGCTAAAAAAAGATTCTATTTTGATTGATGCAGGTTTCCACCCAGGAGGTTATGGAGATGTTGAACAAGATGGATTAGATAAGGTTTGTTCAGCATTCACACCAGTACCTGGGGGTGTTGGGCCGATGACCATCAACACTTTAATAATGCAAACGCTAGAAAGCTGCGAAGAAAAATTTAAATAGCTTTACCTTTGCTCCAATACTCATCTTTGAGAAGTCTTTTGTATAGTTTTCCTGTGGGATGTCTTGGTAACTCCTCTCTAAAATCAATACTTTTGGGGCATTTAACGTGCGAGATGTTTTCTCTGCAATAAGCCATGAGTTCCTGCTCAAGGTCTGCTCCAGCTATACTCATATCTTTTGGCTGAACTACAGCTTTTACTTCCTCTCCCATTTCTTCATTTGGTACTCCAAACACTGCAACATCTGCAACCTTAGGGTGCATGATCAATGTATCTTCAGTTTCTTTGGGATAAATATTTACCCCACCAGAAATGATCATGAATGCTTTTCTATCGGTTAAATAAAGAAAGCCCTCTTCATCAAGATAACCAACATCTCCTAGAGTTGTGTATCCTTGCTTTGATGTGGCTCCTTTAGTTTTTTCTTCATCGTTATGATAAGAAAAACCAGTAGATGTGGGTCCCTCAAAATATATAGTTCCTTCTTCTCCAGTAGGAACCTCGTTTTGATCATCGTCAAGTATGTGTACCGGACCCAATAAAGACTGACCAACCGTCCCTTTGTGGGCAAGCCATTGCTCAGAATTACAAGCGACAAAACCATTGAATTCAGTACCGGCATAATATTCATGAATAATTGGACCCCACCAATCAATCATTTTTTCTTTCACCTCAACTGGACAAGGTGCAGCCGCATGAATGGCAATTTTATGGGTAGATAAATCGTACTTATCCATAATCTCAGGATCACTTTTAAGGAATCTAATAAACATGGTCGGTACCCATTGACTGTGCGTGACTTTATATTTTTCGATGGCTTCTAATGCTGCTTCTGGGTCGAATTTTTCTAATATGATGCTAGTTGCTCCCAAAGCCAAAAATCCAGTGTTAAAACCCATTGGGGCAGAATGATATAAAGGCGCAGGTGATAGATAAATTGATTCTTCGTTAGCTGAATAAAGACCTTGAACAACTCTAGTCAAACCTAGATCATCGTCAGCAGAATCATAAGGTAAAGGGCTTAAGTTGATCTCCCTACTAACACCCTTTGGCTTTCCTGTAGTACCAGAAGAATAAAGCATTGCTGCTCCCTGACATTCATCTTCTATAGGCTCAACTGGCATTTGTTTAATTGCCTCTTCAAAAGATTTGAAATCTCCTGATTCGCCATCAAGCATGAATTTATGAACTCCTTTAAGTGAGCTTGCCAAATCTTTAGCTGAATCCTCTAAAAATTTTGATGTAATGAAAACCTTTGCACCGCAATCTTTGACAATATATTCAACTTCGTTTGCTTGGAGTCTCCAGCTAATAGCGGTGTATTTAAGTCCGCTTCTCCATGCGGCGAAGGCAATTGGAAAAAATAGTTTATGGTTCTCCATCATAAATGCCATGCTATCTCCGGGCTTCAATCCTAAAGACCGAAATAATTGAGCTCCTTGGTTAGATAATTCATTTAATTCTTGGTGAGTAATTACATCCCCACTGCCAGCCATGATTAATGCTGGTTTATCTTTAAGTTTTGGACCATTAATACCTGGGTGCATAATCTTTTGTATTTTTAAAGTAAAATAACTCCTCCTAAATAAAAAATATCATATTATGAACTCAATAAGAAGATTGCCGGTGATATGTGGATACGGAGGAATAAATTCTGCTGGTAGATCTTCTTCGGATCTTGCCTACAAGAGACTTGTTTATGATCTTCTTTCTGAAGATATGAAAAATGAAGTAGTACAAGACCTAAGCAACCTAACAGATCAAGAAACAAACAAAGATAATTTCAAGGATCAAACCTTGGTCAGGAAAATTGATAAGGAAAAATACGATCCAGATGGTCTAATGACTGAGACGATGAACGTCAACGCAGCTGGTCAATTCCCTTCGGGTTTCAAATCAGGAAGTTTTTATAAATCGCGACAACATCCAGTTGGTCTCGAAACAACAATATTTGGTGTTTCTGATGCATTAGGTTATGCAGGGATTGATTGGGATACCGATATCAAACCATTTGTTGATCCTTCAAGAGTTGGAGTTTTTTCTGGGCCCGCAATAGGACAATTGGACTTTCTTGGCATGGGTGGGTTAATGCAATCTAGGCTTAAAGGGAAAAGAGCAAGCTCAAAACATTTATCCATGTCTTTGTTAGAAATGTCTGCTGATTTTATCAATGCATACATCTTAGGTTCGGTTGGTGTTACCGGAGCTAATGCAGGAGCGTGTGCCACATTCTTATATAACCTTGATCTTTTAGTTAATGGAATTAAAGAAAATCGATTGGATATAGGAATTGCTGGATCTGCCGAAGCACCGATTACTTCTGAGGTCGCAGATGGTTTTGTAGCTACCACAGGGATTGCGGATGATAAGAAGATTCTTGCCATGCAAGAGAGAAATAATGATAAATCTGATATTGACTATACAAGAGCATGCAGACCGTTCGGAGATAATGCGGGATTGATTTTGGGAGAAGCTGCCCAATTTGTTCTAGTATCAAGTTTCGAAAAAGCAATAGAACTGGGTCTTGAAATATATGCCTTGGTCCCTTCTATTAAAATAAATGCTGATGGGATAAAAAAATCTATTTCTTCTCCGGGCATTGGTAATTACATTACTATGGCATCTGCTGTTAATGAATCTAAAAATTTTTCTGACGATTTGAATAGAAGCTTTGTCATAGCTCACGGAACAGGGACTTTTCAGAACAGAAGCACGGAATCTCATGTTCTTAGCTCAGTTGCAAATGGATTGAATCTTAAGGACTGGAAAATTACCGGTCTCAAGGGACTTCTCGGTCATACCATGGGGCCAGCAGCAGGAGATGAACTTATGGCAGCAATAGGATTTTGGAAGCATGGTTTTATTCCTGGGATAAATACCACTGAGGCTCTAGCTGAGGATGTCTACAAAGATAACTTGAATTTTCTTCTTAAAAATAATGAAACGGATAAAAACTCTATTGATTCTATATATCTTAATGCAAAAGGATTTGGTGGAAATAATGCATCAGCAGGAATTATCTCGCCAAATAAAGCAATGGAATTAGCAACCAAAGAATTTTCAGCTCCAGATTTAAGAAACTATGAGAAAAAGAAAGAAACAGTATTAGAGTCTTCAGAAAAATATCAAAATGACTGTCGAAAAGGAGAATATAAAGTTATCTATAGATTCAACGAAGAGGTTTTAGAAGGGCTAGATGATATAGAGATATCCGATAAAGGAATTGAACTTAAAGGTTTTCCCCACCCTATCAAATTTAATTAATTTTATCTTTAGGAAATAAGTTTCTTATTATTGAAACTAACGGAAGAAAATAGATATACCACTTTGGAAAAATTCTTTGTAATAGATCGTAAGCATGAGCATCAATACCCACCAATATTCTCTTATTTTTCTTTCTGATATTTTTTAAAATTATATTCGCTGCGCTCTTAGCACTTGTCGGAGCGTTTTCTTTAAAAATTTTTCCTGCCTCCTCTGGAGTGTCTGCTTTACCAAACATAGTTGTTCCAGGCTCAAAATTTTTAAATCTTGAAGCAGAAAAAATATTTGTACCAATGTGTCCTGGATGGACACTATAAACTTCTACTGTCTCATTATTTAGCTGCATTTCTAGTGCAAGGCTCTCAGTAAATCCTCTGACGCCGAATTTTCCTACGTGATAAATCGATTGAGACGGTACGCTTAAAAGACCGAATATTGAAGAGGTATTAACTATTGCAGATTCAGGCCTTTTTTTTAGGTGTGGTAAGAAAGCTCTAGTAGAATTAATGACTCCGTGCAATAAAATTCCCAGTCCAAAATCCCAGTCCTCATCTGTGCTTTCTTCCACGGTAGCAGCAACAGACAAGCCAGCATTATTGAAAACTATATCTACCTGGCCGTGATGCTCTATAACTTCGTTAGGAAGATTATCAACTGCTTCTTTATCGCTTACATCCAACAAATGGGAAGAAACTCCAACATTGTGTTTTTTTAACAATTCTCTTGTTTCGTTTAAAAGCTCCTCTTTCCATTCAACTAAAGCTATGTTGCAGCCTTCTGAAGCAAGTTGTATGGCTAATGCTTGTCCCATTCCAGAGCCAGCACCAGTGATGACAGCAACCTTATCTTTAAAATTTTTCATACAAAATAAACCTTAACAAATTATTTAAAAAAATTCTTTATAGCTTCCAAGGCTAAACCTTGGATAACATAGGGATCTCCTTGTATGTACTCAAATAAATCTTTCCCATGAGACTCAAATTTATAAGAACCACTGCATAATAAGGGATTGTCTCTATCAACATACTCTTCAATTTCTTTTAGAGATAATTTTTTCATTTTTAAAGTTGCACTGTAGTGATTTTCAAAAATTATTTTATTTTCTTTTGCAATGGCAAGGCCACTTATTTGATGATGCTCTTCCCCTGATAAATCTTTGAGGTTTTCGATGGCTTTTTCTTTAAAAATTGGCTTGCTTAAGATTTTATCTCCGAAGAGACAAACCTGATCGCTTCCTATCACAAAATCTTTCGGGAAAATTTTACTTACACTGAGTGCTTTTTCTTTAGCTAGAAATAATGAGAGGTCAACAGGAGAAAGTTTTGGATTTTTTTTCTTTAAGGCTTCTTCATCTATTAGTGGTTTTTCAGATTTAAAAACAAAACCTGCATCAGAGAGGATTTTTTTTCTAATTTTGGATTCAGATGCGAGAATAAAATTCAAGGACAAATTTTATTTAGCTTCATTAGTTTTGATGAGTGTCATGAATTCATTTCTGGTATTGATGTTTTTCTTAAACACTCCGGTCATTTTACTTGTTACTGTGCTTGAATCAGTCTTGTGTATACCTCTGGTAGTCATGCATTGATGTGAGGCATCGATAACTACGGCAACTCCTTTAGGCTTCAGTACTTTTGTGATGGTATCGGCTATTTGAGCCGTCATCGTCTCTTGTGTTTGGAAACGTTTACCGAATACATCAACTATCCTTGCTAACTTACTAATTCCTACAACTCTCTTATCAGGAATATAACCCACATGTGCTTTCCCAAGTATTGGAGCAATGTGATGCTCACAGTGAGACTCTACTCTAATTTCTCTTACGATAACCATCTCATCATATCCTTCGACTTCTTCAAAAGTTTTAGACAAAATTGCTTCGGGGTCTTCGCTATAACCAGCAAAGAATTGTTTATATGCCTTAACCACTCTATCAGGAGTTTCAAGTAACCCTTCTCTTTCAGGATCATCTCCTGCCCATGAAATTAGTGTTCGTACTGCTTCTTTTGCTTCTTCTATTGATGGGGAAGGAGACTTTAGTTTTGTTACTTTTTTCATAATTTAATAAGGAAAGGGAAACTACTTTAAGGGAAAATTAGAAATAATCAAACTTAAATGGTTAGGAATTATTTCTGAACTATTGATCCTCCACCTTTTGCAAATTTTTCCGCGGCTTTCTTGTCTTTTAATAAGTTTTCCACCTTTTCGGGAACCTCTAGGCCTTTGAGCATTCCTGGCTGTTCATAAACTCTTTCTATCCAACCTCTAAGATTGTCTAGATCATCAGTTGAGACTCCTGACCAACGATGCGTCCTTACCCAACACCAATTGGCAATATCGGCTATAGAAAATTCATCAGCTAACCAATCTCTGCCTTCAAGACGAGTATTTAAAACTTCAAAAAGTCTTCTGCTTTCATTTTGATATCTATCAATTGCAGGTTGTATTTTTTCTGGAAAATATCTAAAGAACACATTTGCCTGTCCCATCATAGGACCGATGCCCCCCATCTGAAACATGAGCCATTGAATAGCTACTGATTTTTGATGAACATCCTGAGGAAGCAATTTTCCGGCTTTCTCAGCCAGATAAATCATAATGGCGCCGGACTCAAATATTGCTAAATCATTATTAGCTCTATCGACAATAACTGGGATTCTGCCATTAGGATTCATAGCTAGGAACTCTTTGGTTTTTTGTTCTCCTTTTTGCAAGTTTATTGCATGGGTGGTGTACTCAAGATTTAAAGCTTCAAGGGTGCATGAAACTTTGTGTCCATTCGGTGTTGAAGTTGTATAAAGATCAATCATCTTCTGAATTTTTTAAGGAATTAAAAGGATACGGTCTTTCTTCCGTTTCAAATGTTACAAAATCAATAATTTGATTAATGAACTTTTGAAATACATTAGTTAGATCGCCCAAATTTTTGTTTGGATTTTTCGTTATTAATTTAAATATAAATTGTGCGAAAGCAATAATCCAAAGTAAGACTATTGAGTATGAAATGACAGCCAAATATACAATTACCAAAAGAGCATCAATCCAAGTAGAACTATCTTTTATGTTTGACATAGCTTCATCAGAAATAGACTCCTGATTGGATTCAACTTCCTTGTTTTCATTTTCTATTTCTTTTTCAATTATTTTATTTTCTTCACTCATTTATAAATCTCTTCCGTCAGACTCAATCACCATTTTATCAAAAGATTCTCTCACTGAACCTTTTTTAAAAACGATATTGTATAGTTTTTCTACTATTGGCATCTCCAATTCTAATGTGGAAACTTTTTCATAGACTATTTTTAAGGTTTTTTCTCCTTCAATGACCTGATTTATTATTTTTTTTGCTTCTTCACGAGTTTTTCCTTTACCTAAAAGATAGCCGAAAGAATAATTTCTACTTTTTTCAGAGCTGGCGGTAGCGAAGAGGTCACCTACTCCTGCAAGACCTAATAAGGTTAATTTTTTAAGTTTTAAGCTTTCAAATAAGTGAGACATTTCTACAAGACTTCTCGTTAAAATCATTGCCTTTGTATTTTTTTTATTTCCAAGTCCATCGGATAGTCCCGATACGATTGCATAGATATTTTTTAGAGCGCCAGCAAGTTCAACTCCCTTTACATCGTCATTTAGAAATACTTTAAAACTTGGCGTATCTAGGATGTTTGAAAAACTTTTGCCTGTTTTTTTATTCTTAGCTGCAATTACACAAGCTGCGGCCATGCCTTCGATAATTTCTGAGGCTAAATTTGGTCCAGATAAAACACTAATATTTGATTCCGTGCAGAGCTCTTCATTGAGAATTTCGCTCATTGAATTGAAGGTTTTCTTTTCTAATCCTTTTGAAGCTATGAGAAAAGAAGTCTTCGAAGATATATGTTTTTTATTTTTTTTGAAGAAACTTCTAACAGTTGATGACGGTATGCATACTATTACATGACTTAAACTCAAAACGTCTTTTTGATTTGTAGTTGCTTTAACATTTTTGTGTAATTTTTTGCTTCCAGAATATTTTTTATTTGTATGTCTTTTATTTATTTCATCAGCCGTGCTTTTGTTTCGCGACCAAATCATGACCTCACTTCCATTATTGGCCGCAATATCAGCTAAAACTGTTCCCCAAGAACCAGATCCTAAGATTCCAATCTTTTTATGTCTAACTTTCATCTAAAAATTCCAAGGATGGGCCCTCAAATTTTTTCCACCATTTAAGGCCCATTTCTTTCATCAATTCCAAATTGCTCATAGTTTTGATATCAATTTTAGAGGCAACTTCATTCAGATTAGAGTCAACTCGAAAATAATTTTGCCCAATTAGTTCTTGGGAAAGTTGATGTTCTAAGTTTGACTCTAAAAGCATTGGAATAATACCTCCTCTTAGCCAAGATAAAGATCCCCAATATTTTGTTTTTGATCCTTCAACAAAGTTGTTATTAAATCCTGTTCCAACGCTAAAGACTTTGATTTCTTCTCCTGGAAATAATTTTTTTCCCTCCGAAAAAGCTATTAATGCCGGATTATTTGTCGAGACTGCACCGTCTACATACCAATTTGATTCAATTTCGACAGCAGGGAAATACGTAGGAGCTGCAGATGTAGCTGCTGCAACATCAGCAACAAACAATTCTGGATGCGCCCTCTCAGAAAAAATAGTAGGAAAACGCGTATCTAAGTTATGAGCAAGAATTGAGCATGGTAAGTCAGCATCTGACATTTTCATCGTGCCAAAATAGTCATGAAGTACCTCCATCTTATTTTCGCCGCTGTACTTTGTTCTGAAAAAGCTAGAGAATGATTTGGAGAATATTTTTTTTAAATTAGCCTCTGAATAAATTTCTAAAAGCTTAGGCCCTTCAATTTCCAAAACTGAGATTACCAGAGCAATTATTCCCCCGGTTGAAGTTCCAACAACTAAGTCAAACTTGGATGAAAGAGGCTTTTTTAATCTTTTTTCTAATTCAAATAAATATACGGAAGTTGCAAGTCCCCTGACTCCTCCGCCGTCTAAAGATAAAACATATTTTGCCATGTAGGTTGATCAGCTCAGTTATAATCATAGGATGACTGCAATTGAGCAATTTACTGATCACATTCTACACTCAAATTATCCAGTTTTTTTTACTGGTGCAGGTATAAGTACTAATTCAGGAATACCAGATTTCAGAGGACCAAAAGGTTTTTGGAAAACAAATACTCCCATTATGTTTCAGGATTTTATGAGCCAAGAATCAATGAGAATCAAATATTGGACTCAAAGCGTAGAATTTAAATCAAATTTTAAAGAAAAAATTCCTAATGAAGGGCATGCAATAATTTCTGAGATTATTAATTCAAAAAAAGCTGGGCATTGCATTACACAGAACGTAGATAACCTTCATCAAAAATCTGGGCTGGATGATGCTTTAGTCACAGAACTTCATGGAAATGCAACTTTTGCAGTTTGCTTAAATTGTAAAAAAAGATTTGAACTTTCTTTCATTCATGAAGAATTTAAGTCTACTAATAAACCACCTAAATGTGATTCTTGTAACGGCTGGATAAAAACAGCAACGATATCTTTTGGCCAACCAATGCCTGAAGATAAAATGATTATTGCACATGAGGAAACATTAAAAGCTGACGTTTTTATTGTTGCTGGATCATCCTTATCGGTTTTTCCTGCAGCAAATTTTCCTTTAATCGCAAAAGAAAATGATGCCAAACTATTAATTGTCAACAATGAAGAAACGCAATTCGATCATTTTGCAGATGTTTTAATTCATGATGATATTTCGAAAACCTTCTCAAATTTAAAGATTACTCATTAGATAAATGGATTCAAAAAAAATAGGATTTTGGTCAGGGATTCTTTTATTTTTAGCAATCTTAATCTTTTTTAATCCGGATGATTTATCTCAAAGAGGTCAGATAACTGCAGCTGTTTTTATTTTGATGGGAATTTGGTGGGCGACAGAAGCATTACCCCTTCCTGCAACAGCACTTATACCCATTATCGCCTTCCCTCTTTTGGGTGTTGAAGAAATTGGTGTGCTTTCAAAAGAGTATATGAACAAAGTTCAATTTTTGTTTGCTGGAGGATTCATGATTGCTATCGCCATGCAAAAATGGAACTTACATAAGCGAATAGCCTTGATTGTTTTATCTATTACTGGATTCAAAAGTGAGAGATTAATTGCAGGCTTCATGATAGCAAGTTTTATTTTGAGTATGTGGATTATGAATACCTCTACAACAATTATGCTTCTTCCAATCGGAATCTCTATCATTCAAGCAATCAATGATTCCATCAAAAATTTATCCGAGGATCAAAAGCTAAATTTTCAAGTCTGCTTGCTTTTGGGGATTGCATATTCTTCATCTTTAGGAGGGATAACTACACCAATTGGAACAGCACCCAACGGAGTTTTAATTCAATATGCATTTGAAAACTATAATTTAGACATAGGTTTTATAGATTGGTTTTCAATTGCAGCACCATTTTCAGTTATCTCTCTACCAATCATTTGGTTGGTTCTAACAAAACTCTTATTTCCAATTAACTTTTCTGATACCGGAAGTGCTGAAAAAATCCTTTTTGAAATTAAAGAAGAATTAGGTGTAATGAGCCGAGAGGAAAAGACAGTTTCTCTTGTATTTTTATTTACAGCTTTGGGATGGGTGTTTCGAAAAATAATTGATGATCTTCCTTTTCTATATTTATTAGAGGATGCGGTTATATCGATGGTGGGTGGTTTGAGTCTTTTCTTTTTGACGTCAAATCAAAAACGATTACTTGACTGGGAAGATATCCAAAATAAATTTCCTTGGGGTTTAATTTTTTTATTTGGTGGTGGAATGACTCTTGCTTATGTGGTCAATGATAGTGGTCTAGCTATTTGGCTTGCTAACTTAGTACCAAACGAAGCCAGCCTGATTTTGGTACTGTTCATCGTAATCGCAATGGTCATCGCATTAACAGAATTGACCAGTAATTTAACAACGACCATTACATTTATTCCCATCATTGCAGGGATTGGAATAAATATTGGAGTCAATCCCATGCTGCTCATAGTTCCTCTTACTATCGCGGCCAGTTGTGCGTTCATGCTTCCAGTAGCAACTCCTCCAAATTCTATTGTTTACGCATCGGGTTATATTCCGATAAACCGCATGGTTAGAGCGGGCATTTTCTTGAATATAATCTGTGGCTTGCTCCTTCTAGCTTTGAATTATTTATTTCCAAATTCTTTTCAGTTATTTGTGTAGTATTTAATTGTTCTCAACACAATCAAGTATTAAAATTAGATTAGGTGTCGCAGCTAGTGAAAAAATATCAGGGATTCTCTAGAACTGCTTTCAAAAAATTTACCCTGTACAGGAGGTGGTCCAAAATTAATATTAACGATTTAGCAGGAATATCAGGGGGTGCCTCTTGACAACGGGTTGACCCGTATTCCGGCTAGAGGCCGGTACGTCCCGCCTCTAGTAAGAGATTAGTTGAGATACTTTCTCTTGAAAAACCCCGCGATATGTGGGGTTTTTTTCATTCAGATGTAAGGTCGTGACCTGATGAAGCAGTTAAACCTCCATCACAAATAATGGTCTCACCAACAGTGAAATTTCCAGCGCGTGAAGATAGAAAGATTGCAAGACCTCCAACATCCTCAGCAGTGCCTATTCTTTTCATAGGGTTTCTTTCAACTAAAGGAGCATAGTTATGAGCCACTGCAGACCCCAACATGTTGCTTGGAAATGGGCCAGGTGCAATTGCATTTACCAAAATATTATCTTGCACCAATCTTGAGGATAGATGTCTAGTCAAATGATGAACTGCCGCTTTAGATGCACTATAAACATAGTTTTCAAAAGCCGGTGTGTTAATACCATCTATCGAACCGATATTAATAACTCTGGCTGGATTTTCTTTGGTAGATCCTTTCTTTAATAAAGGTAAAAATTTCTGTGTGACAAAAAACATACTTTTGACGTTTAAGTCCATCACCTTGTCCCATCCAAGCTCTGAGAATTCTTCAATAGGCTCTCCCCATGCTGCACCAGCATTATTAACCAAAATATCAATTTTAGATTCTTTTTGAGAAACTTCGTTATACAACTCTTCTATCCCATCAAGGGTTGAGGCATTATTGGGAATTGAAATGCATTCTGCGTTATATCTCTCACTAAGTTCGTTGGCTTTGTCGTTACAAGCTTCTGCTTTTCTGGCGGTGATGTAAACTTTCGCTCCGTTTGCCAAGTAAGCTGAAGCAATCATTTCCCCAACTCCTCTTGATCCACCTGTGACAAGAGCTACTTTGTCTTTCACCGAAAAAATATCTTCAATTTTCATAATTTAGAACCCTTTTAAAATGGCGGACCGGACGGGACTCGA
>CACNYO010000023.1 GCA_902624765.1 uncultured SAR86 cluster bacterium | reverse complement strand
AAGCAGGTTCTTTATCTCTGGATAAAGATATTAATGAAGATAGGAAAATTTCATTTCCAAATACAAAAGAATATCTTGTTATCGTTTCTGATTTGCATACTCATTCAGTCTTTTCTGATGGGCATGTATGGCCAAATATTAGAGTGGAAGAAGCATTGAGAGATGGTTTAGATGTTTTAGCGATTACTGAACACCTTGAATATCAGCCTCACATTGAATTTTTACCAAATAAGAATAGAAATGATGCTTATGAAGAGGCTCTGTTAGCTAATAAAAATAATGAGGATTTATTAGTAATTAATGGAGCTGAAATTACAAGAATACCACCAGCAGGTCATATGAACGCAATTTTCATCAAAGATGCAAATTTATTATTCAATGATGATGAGTCTAATATTCCTTTGGCACAAGAACTTTTAAAGCAATATCCCGAAGCAGCATCATGGGAAGAAAATAAAACCATCAGAGACTATTATGCTTTGACTTCTGTTTGGCCGGTAGAGAAAGCTGTGGATGCAGCACATGCTCAGGGAAGTTTTATTTTTTGGAATCATTCTTGGTGGACGCCACAGTCCCCTCAAGGTATTTCTGTTCTTACTGATTTTCATAAAAAACTTATTCAAGAAAATAAACTGCATGGAATAGAAATTGCAAATGGAATAAATTATTCAGATGAGGCTTTTCAAATAGCTATAGATAACGGTTTAACAATCATAGGAACTTCAGATGTTCATAATTTAATTGATTGGGACTATTCATTTTATAAAGGTAAACATCGTCCAGTCACATTGATCCTTTCAAAAGGAAAATCTGAAAATTCAATTAAGCAAGCATTATTTGAAGGGAGAACTATTGTATGGTTTAAGAATAATTTAATTGGTTTAGAAAATAATTTATTACCTCTTTTAAATAGCAGCCTTTCCATGAAAAGCTTGGGATACCAGGCAGGAACAACAATATTAGAAGTTTCAATTGAGAATAAATCTGATGCAAAAATGATGTTAAGAAATTTTTCTAAGTATACTTTGTCTCAAAATACTAATTTTTTTGAAATTGATCCTCACGGCAAGAAAATTATTGAAATTAAAACTATAGAAGCGTTGAAAAACATTGAGCTTGTATTTTCTGTAGAAAATGCATTCATTGCTCCTAAAAAGAATGCTCAATTGAGTTTTAAACTAAGGATTTAATCATCGATGGTGGGCGATACAGGACTTGAACCTGTAACTTCCACCTTGTAAGGGTGGCACTCTACCAATTGAGTTAATCGCCCAGAGAATTCGGAATTATAGTATTCAACTTTATTCAAGTCATCTCTTTGTTCAAGCTAGCAACAAAATAGACTTTCTAGAAATATTGAGGCATATTTTATTTAAATTTTTTGTAAAAAATCATGTTAGAAGCACAATCTTTAAAAACCCGTTTAAATCTGAACGATGATGAATTTATTTCAAATAAAAAATCCATGCTTGGAAAGCTTGATGAGATCAATGATCTTCTCGACGAAGCTGAAGCTGGTGGTGGTCCGAGGCATCATGAAAGACTTGCTGCTAGAGGAAAGCTTCCTGTAAGAGAAAGAATTTTTAATTTTTTAGATCCTGATAGTCCATTTTTAGAAATTAGCCCACTAGCCGGTTATAAGTCTGACTATCCTGTAGGAGGAGGTTGCGTAGCAGGCATAGGTGTTTCTGCCGGTGTTGAATGTATCATTTTTGCAAATGATCCAACAGTTTTGGCTGGGGCAATGCAAGCGTTCTCAGTAAAAAAATGGATGAGAGCAATGCAAATTGCCAGAGACTGCCGCATTCCTTTTGTGCAATTTGTTGAATCAGCTGGCGGAGATTTGAGACCCAGAGGAAACCGTTCTTCAGTTGCTTTAAATGTTGGTCACTTTGCTGAGTCAGGAAGACAGTTCTATGAGATAACCGAACTATCAAAGCTCGGTATTCCAACTGTAACAATTACTTTTGGATCTTCTACTGCGGGAGGTGCTTATCAGCCAGGAATGTCAGATTACAATATTTTTGTTAAGGAGCAGTCTCAAGTATTTTTGGGTGGTCCGCCATTAGTTAAAATGGCAACAGGTGAAGAATCTGATGCCGAAAGTCTAGGTGGAGCAAAGATGCATGCTGAAAAATCCGGTTTAGCGGACTATTTTGCGGAAGATGAAATGGATGCAATAAGAATTGGCAGAGAAGTTATGTCTCATCTTGATTGGTCAAAAGAAGGCAATTCTCCTGATTCTATCTATGAAGAGCCTATTAATGATCAAGAAGACTTATTAGGTATTGTAAATCCAAGCTTGAAAAGACCATTTGATGTTCGCGAAGTAATTTCAAGAGTAGCAGATGGTTCAAGGTTTGAAGAATTCAAACCCCTCTTTGGTCCTACAATTATATGCGGTTTCATGAAAATTCATGGGCACACAGTCGGAGTTTTGGGAAATAACGGTTCCTTATTTCCTGATTCATCTCAAAAGGCAGCCCACTTTATTCAACTATGCAATCAGATAAGCATCCCACTTGTTTTTTTACAAAATATTACAGGTTTTAATATTGGAAAAGAATTTGAGCAGAATGGATCGATTAAAAAAGGGGCACAAATGCTAAATGCAGTTTCAAATTCTGAGGTTCCTCATTTGACAATTATTCTTGGAAACTCCTACGGTGCCGGTACATATGCCATGTCTGGCAGAGAATTTGGTAATGCTTTTACCTTTTTATGGCCAACAGCAAAGATTGCAGTAATGGGAGGAGAACAAATAGCTGGAGTTATGTCTATGGTAAGAAGAGCAAAAGCAATGCGTGATGGTCTCCCCTTCGATGAAAAAGAAGATGCAAAAATTGTAGAAGGTCAAAAAATTTCTCATGACAAAGGTTCTGAAGCTCTAATAGCCACAAGTGCAATTTCTGATGATGGGATTATTGATCCAAGAGATACCAGGACAGTTCTTGGTATTTGCCTTTCTGTTGTAAACAATAAAAAAGTTAAGGGATCAGATGGATTTGGAGTGTTCAGACTATGACCATTAAAAAATTACTAATTGCAAATAGAGGAGAAATTGCAAGTAGAGTGATCAGCAGTGCTCAAGATATGGGAATCTCATGTGTTGCTATTTATACACAAGATGATGCTAATTCTCCTTATGTTAAGGAGGCTGATGAAGCTTATAAATTGGAAGGCAGTTATTTGGATGCAAAAGAAATAATTTCTATTGCAAAAAATTCAGGTTCTCATGCAATTCATCCAGGATATGGCTTTTTATCTGAAAATGCTGGGTTTGCAAATTCTGTAAAAAAAGCAGGGATCATTTGGATAGGACCAAGTGGGAATGTCATAAAAAAAATGGGAGATAAAATTACCTCTAAGAAACTAGCTGAAAAGGCTGGTGTGCCGACTCTTCCTATGACTTCTGATGCCAAAGATGCAAAAAAGATTGGATATCCAATTCTTGTTAAAGCTTCTGCCGGAGGAGGTGGAAAAGGGATGAGAATTGTAGAAGATCCCAAAAAGTTAAAAGAAAGCATATCAGCGGCAGAACGTGAAGCCGAGAGCGGTTTTGGCGATAAAAGAGTTTTCTTAGAAAGATATGTAGAAAAATCCCGTCACATAGAGATTCAAATTTTAGGTGATTCTTTTGGAAACGTTGTTCATTTAGGAGAAAGAGAGTGCTCAATTCAAAGAAGGCATCAAAAAATAGTTGAGGAATCTCCTTCTACAGTTATTGATCAAGAGCTCAGAGACAAAATTGGGTCTGCAGCCGTTCAGCTTGCTTCTGCACTTAAATATGAATCTGCAGGAACGGTTGAATTTTTATTTGATGATAAAACCAAAGAATTCTTTTTTTTAGAAGTAAACACGAGACTCCAAGTAGAACATCCGGTAACAGAAGAGGTAACTGGTCTAGATCTTGTTAAAGAACAAATAAAGATTGCTCAAGGCAATGAATTAGAGTTTGTTCAAGATGACGTTGAATTGATAGGTTCATCAATCGAAGTAAGGCTTTACGCTGAAGATCCTGCAAATGAATTTCTTCCAGTTACAGGAGATATAATTGCCTTCGAACCGTGCGATGTTCCTTCTGTGCGCTGGGATGTGGGGATAGAAAAAGGAACTGTCGTGTCCTCGAATTTTGATCCAATGCTTGGAAAAGTTATTTCCTATGCTGAAACAAGAGAGGAAGCTGCTCAAAAGCTAGCTTTAGCTCTTGAAAGAAGTCATTTTGGTGGCATGAGAACAAACCGTGATTATCTTATTTCAATCTTAAGATCTGAAGATTTTCTTAAAGGAAAGACAACAAGTGACTTTGTTGAGCGAGTAGATCTCAATACAGAAATTGATCTATCTGATAGTGAAATTTTTGATCATGCGGTTGCGGTAGCCATGTGGAATCAGGCTAAAAACAGAGAAAGTGCTGGTGTTCTTACTAACATACAATCTGGTTGGCATAACGCTAGACTTCCATATCAAAAGGTTGATTTAATTTTTGGTGATGATGTTGTTGAGGTCAAATATAAGTCAAAAAGAGGTGGAGGCTTCTACCTTTCAAATGATTCTTCAGTGATGATTTATGAATTTGATGATGAATCAATAGATATAGAAATTGATGGAAAAAGGATAATCTCAAAAATTACATATCATGAAGGAAAGTTCCTTATTCAAACGATTAAAGGAGACTTATTGTTTCAGATGAAAGAAAGGTTTGAGTCTAGCTCGATAAATGAAATAGCCGGTGGCTTAACTGCTCCTATGCCAGGAAAAGTGGTTGATGTGCCTATCAAAAAAAATGAGTCTGTTAAGTCTGGTCAAACTTTAGTGATCCTGGAAGCTATGAAAATGGAACACAAGGTAGCTGCCCCGAGTGATGGAAACGTAAAAGAAGTGTTGATTGCCGTTGGAGATCAAGTTGAGAGCGGCTCAACTTTAGTGATTTTAGAAGATTAGTCCCACTTTGGTTCTCTTTTTTCTAAAAAAGCTGAAATGCCCTCTTTAGCATCCGGACCCGCAAAGGTTTCCGCACTTTTTTTGCCCAAGTAAGGTAAAGCTTCATCAAAATTCATTCCATCCTGATTAACGTAAGCTTCCAATCCAAATTGCATGGTGCCCGGAGCAAGACTAGCAAGGTCATTTGCAAGGCTATTTACCCTTTCGTCTAACAGATCGTTTGGTACCGATTCATTTATTAAACCCCACTCCTCTGCTTTTTTTGCATCAATCGCTTGGCCTCTCATACAGAAATCTAATCCAGCTCTTTTAGGCATTACTCTAAATAGGCCTGCCATTACCATATGCGGCCAAACTCCTCTGAGTATTTCTGGTGCTGAAAATTTTGCATTTTCAACTGCAATAGCATGAGTACAATTTGTAACCATCAATAATGCACCAGCGTGGACAGAACCCTGAATTTTGCAAATTACGGGTTTATACAAATGCCTTATTGACATACTTATGTCATCAGAGCCTTCTATTCTTGGAACATTTGATTCTTCTTGTTTTCTATTTAAATCTGCTCCGGCACAAAAAACGTCGCCTTCGGCAGCGATGATAACAACTCTGATACCTCTTTCTTGTTTAGCGTAAGCCAGAGCATAATTAATTTCATTCATCATGACGTTGTTTAAAGCGTTCTTTTTCTCTGGTCTATTTAGAGTAAGAGTTAAAACATTGTTGGCAATGTTTAACTTTGTTGCTTGAAAATTTAAACCCTCTAAAGATAATTTATCAGTCATATTTTTTCCTATAAAAGTTGTTTGGGTGCTTGAATTGTTTTTGCCCTTAAATATTCCCCGAGTGATTTAGCTTGAGGATCCATTCTAGTCGAAGAAGAAACTCCATCTTGAAGAATTCCACGAACGTAAAAATTAAGTGAAAGAATGTTTGGTAATTCATACCTTTCAATTTCAAAGTTACCTAGATCGGGTAATAATTCCTTAAATTTATCTACGGTTAAAAAATCATACAGAAAAGCATAACTGTCTTTATTTTTTGCCCAAACTCCAACATTTGCACATCCACCTTTATCGCCTGAACGTGTACCGTAAAGATTGCCAAATGGGACTTCTTCCAGAATTGTTTTATCAACTTCTGGATTAGAATAGGGTTCTTTTTGATAGAGAGTCTCTTCGTAATCAAGCTGGCTGGTTGGAACCACTTCTTTCGTCTCTCCTTGAAAATGAACTTGTTCCTTAATAAATTTGCTATCGACTAAAGCTGGCCAATATTCTATGAAAGGTCCGCTAGGTACTACCCCGCTTCTTCCTGTCCAACCAGGAAAATTAGCTAGAGCTAGCTCTACAATTTTTGCATTGAATAGTCTGCCAACTTTATCAGCATCCTTAGACATAACATCAATTCTCAGGAATGCTTGAGCCTCCTCATTACTGTTTGGGTTAATTTTATCGGTTCTGTGTAGTTGTACGTCTACCTTATCAAATTGTTCTCTTCCGCCTACGTTTTCGAAAATTGAATCAGTAATTAAATCTGCTTTGTCTTCTATGTCTAAACCTGTTAATAAAAGTTCAATTCCGTTTCTGAAACCTCCGGCTAAATTAATGCAAACCTTATGTTTGTTTGGAGGGCTGCTTCCTTTGCAACCACTGACATAAACTCTATCGTTGGATTCTTGTTCGATTTTTAGGGTGTCAAAATTGGCAATCACATCAGGATTTATATAAGCGGGACTGCTTATTTCATATAGCAATTGGGCCGTTACAGTTCCAACAGAAACCAATCCCCCGGTATTAGGATGTTTAGTAATTGTAAAATTTCCATCCTCTTCTATTTCTGCAATAGGATAACCAACGTTACTGAATGAAGGCACTTCTTTAAAGAATGAATAATTACCTCCAGTAACTTGGGCCCCACATTCAATTAGGTGGCCAGCTGCAAGAGCGCCAGCTAATTTATCGTAGTCATTTCTTTGCCAATTGAACTTCCAGGCAGCAGGACCAATTACTACCGCAGCATCTGTGACTCTTGGACAAATAACTACATCTGCACCTGAATCTAGCGCTTCTTTAATACCCCAAGCGCCAAAGTAAGCATTTGCGGTTACAGCTTTTTTATCATAATCAAAAAGGGATACATTCGTATCAATATTTTTTATTTCCTCGCCTGATTCATTTAACTTTGATAATTCAGGCATAAGGTCATCACCATCGATGTAAGCTACTTTTAACTCTAAGTTGAGTTCTGAAACGATGTCTTCAATCATTGAAGCCATGCCTTTTGGGTTTAATCCCCCTGCATTGGTAACAATTTTAATTCCTTCTTGCTGACATTTTTCAGCTACATCCTTAAATTGCTTTAAAAAAGTACCAACATAACCATGATCTTCACCCCTCTTAAGCTTTTGGTTATAAAGTATGGTCATAGTTAATTCAGCCAAGTAGTCTCCAGTTAGAACATCTATCGGACCTCCATCAACCATATCTTTAGCAGCAGAGAGTTTATCTCCGTAGAAACCGCTGCAATTTGCAATTTTTATTACTTCATTTTTTGTCATGATTTATCTTTCTCTCGTTTAAACCTGCAATATAAATTCCTATAATCAAAATAATACCACCTAAGATCTGTTGAAATAAGAGTAGTTCATTAAAGAGAAGCATACTCAATATTGCTGCCGTTAAAACTTGTAACAGCAAAATAAGAGATGTGAATTGCGCGCTTATCTGAGACAAGCCATATATGACTAATCCTTGTCCAATGATTTGAACCAGCGTGGACTGTAATAAAAGATTCCCTACCCCCTGAAGAGAAATTGGGAATTTTATGCCGGTCTCAAAAAAACCAAGGGCTAAAAGAGGAATGCACCCAAATAAAGCTGAGTAAAGCATGAGCTGAAATGTATCTAAATTGCTGGATAGTCTTCTCACAGATACCAAATATCCCGCATAAAAAATTGCTGCCAGCAAAGAAAGTAAATCGCCTCTTAGGTATTTGCCTAAAAAAACATCAAAATTTTGAAGGTTAAGAATAATCAAGCTAACGCCAACAAATGAAAGAATTAAAGAGATTAGAAACAATTCACTAATTCTTTCCTTAAAAAATAAAAAGGATATGATTCCAACGTATATTGGCGCAGTGTTAACTAACAAAGCCGCGTTAGTAACAGGAGTGATCATGATCGCTGTATGCCACAGCGCAATGTCTGCACCAAAAAATATTCCAGGCAATGCAAGAATAAATAGATTTGTATTTACAAAAAATTTCTTGCCTTTAATTGCTCCGTAAATCATCAAAATTAAGAAAGCAAAAAAGAAACGATAAAATCCCGTCATTGATGGAGAAACTTCACTGTAACGCATGAGTATTGGAGCTAATCCAATTAATATCGCACCAATTACAGTGGAAAGGTAAAAAGGATATTTATTTCGAACACTCATCTTTAAGCATTTATTCAAGATTAGCTATACTGCACTAATGAACTGGAATGATCAAAAAGACAATAGATACATCTTCACAGTTAGCGAATTAAATAATTCAGCAAAAAAAACTTTAGAAAATTCATTTTCAGATATCTGGATAAAAGGAGAGATATCAAATTTTAAATCTTATCCATCGGGGCATTGGTATTTCACTCTTAAAGATGAGGAATCTCAAATTCAATGCGTAATGTTTAAGTTCAAAAATTCATTATTAAATTTTATCCCTAAGGAAGGAGATGAATTCATTGCTTTAGGCAGTGCTTCAATGTATCTGGCAAGAGGAAACTATCAGTTTCAAGTTGAATCATTGGAAAAAGATGGGATCGGAAGGCTTTATGAAGAATATGAAAAACTAAAAACTAGACTGACTAATCAAGGATTATTTGATGAAAGTAACAAATTAGAAATACCCAGCTATCCTCAAAAAATTGCATTGATTACATCTGAAAAAGGAGCAGTGCTTCAAGATATTAAGAATGTCTTAAATAGAAGAGCTCCAAGTATTGAGGTCAATTTATTCTCATCTCTTGTTCAAGGAGAGGAAGCAGAACAGAGTATCCTCAAAAACTTAAATCTGATAAATAAAATACAACCACAATATAAATATGATTTGCTTGTATTTGCCAGAGGTGGAGGATCGATTGAAGATCTATGGGTTTTTAATTCAGAAAAAATTGCTTTAGCAATATCTAAACTAAATATTCCAACTATAAGTGCAATTGGTCATGAGACAGATTTTACAATATGTGATTTTGTCTGTGACTTAAGGGCACCAACTCCGTCCGGTGCAGCGGAAATTATTTCTTCTGAAATATTTCAGTTTCCTAATTCTTTAGAAAATTATGAAAAATTTTTAAATAAAGTTTTTTTTAATAATTTAAATTTTCTTAATCAAGAAGTTAAAAACCTTAGTCAAAGAATCATAAATCCAAAGAATAAAATAAATGAAAATATTCTTAAGCTAGATGAGAGTACCCTCAGATTGCATAATTCTTTCTCGAGTGGATTCAATAAAATAAGAGAGATCATAAATTTCTCAAAAAGAACCATTGATTTATTAAATCCAAGTTCTAATTTGGCTCGATTTAAAGAGAATATAAATGATAATTTATCGAAAATTGAAGCTCTTTATTCAAAGCATCTTAATGAGAAACAAAATCTCATCACATCTTATTCTTCTCAGATAAAGCAGCTAAGTCCTTTCAATGTTTTAGAAAGAGGTTATTCAATTGTCAGGAATAAAAAAGGAGTTGTGGTGAAATCAAAAGATGATATTTCTATGGAAGATAAAATATCTATCACTTCTGCAAAAATATCCTATGAAGCTGATATAACTAATATAAATAATGATTAGGAAATTATTACCGATAATATTTTTAATTGTTATTTCCTGTTCAAATAAAATAATAAGCCTAAAAAATGACTGTAACTTTCCTGAATCTAATCTTGTTCCAGGCGGACACATAACAGTTATTTCAGATAATTATCAGGAAAATTTTCAAGGTATTCATTGTTTAAACAGCGATAAAACCTTTACTTTGGTTTACCCAATTCCATTGGAGCTTAAAAACCGAAGAATTTATGTTTCAGATAGCGTTTTTACTGTTAAAGAAAAAAAATTTAGGGAATCAAGAATCACTATAGAGGATCAAAATTTTATAAAAATATCTCCTGAGTCAAGGAAAAGAATAAAAGAAGAACAAATAATTTTAAATTCCAAATATGCAGTTAACTCAGATCAAATAAATTTAAATTGGCCTATGATTCAGCCAGTTTCTGGTTATATTACGAGTAGATTTGGATTGCGTAGATTTATAAATGATTCTCCTAGAAACCGCCATCTCGGCCTTGATATTGCAAACAATGTAGGTACAAAAATAATTGCTCCATTAAACGGAAGAGTCATTTTAAAAAGAAACCTTTTTTATAAAGGGAACAATATAATTCTAGATCATGGGAATGGGTTTCTTTCTTCGTATTCTCATTTAAATGAGACATTTGTAAACGAAGGAGAATATCTTGAAAAGGGGCAATTAATTGGAACCGTCGGCTCCTCAGGAAGGGTAACCGGCCCTCACTTACATTTTGAAATCTTCATCAAGGGTAAGAGAATTGACCCTGAAGGTCTAATTAAAAAGCTCCAATCTTTGGATTATTGATTCTTTTGTTTGTGGACCTCTCAAAACTTCTTTCACATTTAAATCTCTATCGATGATTACCGTCACGGGAAGAGTTTCTGGAATATCAATTCCAAAGATTTGATAAGGGCTTGTTAAGAGAGAGGGTATCCTTGCATTGAACCTGATTAGTTGTTCATCTAATTCTGCTCCAACAAGTTCATCGAAGTGAAATAAGTAAACATTTAGTTCATCTTTATTCTCTTCATATAGAGCATTCAATTCAGGAATCTCTTTAATACAAGGAGGGCACCAGTCTGCCCAAAAATTTATCACCGTATTCTTTTCCTTTAAATCTTCCAACATCAAACCATTTTGTTTGTGAATCATAAGATCAGATTCGGAGCATGCCGTAATGATCAGTAAAAAAAAGGATAAATTTATAATTCTCATGACTCTAAGATTTCTTTTAATAAGGGCACAGTGATATTTCTTTTTTTAGAAAGAGAGTATTCATCAATTTTTTGAACTAAATTAATTATATTCTCAAGGTTTCTAGAACTTCTTTCCAATGCGTACGATAGTACAGAGTTATCAATCGATATACCTCTTTTATTAAAAATTAATTCCATCAATATTCTTTTTTCCTCATCGTTTAATTCAGCAAAACTCATAGCAGAAATTGATGAGATTCTTGATTGAAGATCCTTCAAATTAAACTCGATTGAATTTAAGGGTTTATCAGAAAGAAAAATTATTTTGCTTTTATCTGCTTCGTTTAATTCGTTGTAAAGGTTAAAAATACCTAACTCCCAGTTGGGATTAGTAGGAGCAAGATCTAACCTATCCAGTACTATTACATCGAAATAAGATATACCTTCCAGGATTTTTTCAGAGAAATAATCATCTTCTAGGGAAGCATAAAAAATCTTTTTATCAAAATGAAAACAATTGATGAACGAATTAAGAATATACTTCTTCCCTGACATTTCGTCTCCATACAACAAGATAAATTTATTACTTTCAGAAAAGAAATTCTCAAGCTGTTTAAAGTTTATCTCAAATGTATAAATGGACTGCAAATTCTCTTTTGATAGATAAATTTCTGAATTGAACTTGAAAGTTTTTTGATCCATCACTTTATGTTGCGAAAGATTTTCATGCCCGGATCAATGAAATAAACTATCAAGCTTAAAGTGTTTGTGAATATAAAAAGAATTGATATCCAGTAAATTGCTATATCAGTTACCAAGAAACCGACGGCATCAATTAAAATAATGCCGACCAATAAGAGTAAAATTGTTGTATTTAATTTTCCAAGATAATTTGGAGTAACTTGATAATCAGATAACAAATAATTTGCCAATACTACCCCTACGATAATTAATAAATCTCTACCAAGAACCATAAACATAAACCAGTTTTCGATGAGGTCTATTGAACCTAAAGAAATTATTGTTGCCACAACTAATGTTTTATCTGCAACCGGATCAGCTATTTGTCCAAATCTTGATTGCCATGAAAATTTTCTAGCTAGAAATCCATCTAGTAAATCTGATATCCCCGCTAAAAAAAATATTCCTAAGGCTAAAAAAAATTGTTCCTCTAATATAAAAATTATGAGGGGATACACAGAAAGAAGTCTCAATACCGTAAGGATATTTGGAATATTTGAAAGCATTTAATTTATACTCTGAAAAATTATTTCTTCAGACGATATGCTGCTCAAAGTTAGTAAATTATCAGTCAGCATTACTTCAACAAGGTCATCGGAATCAGAGTCGGTTGTAACCATAATACTAAACATATTATCCTCTAGTCTGTGAAGAAATGACTTTTTAACTAAGAAATTTTGGCTAAGGAGCTCTTTGAATGTCTGAAGAGCGTCAAATGATGTATTTCCCTCAACGGTAATGAGAATCTTTTTATTTTTTGATCCAGACTTCACTCTGTAAGGATACGATATATTATCTAAAAGACCTTGGATGGCATCAAAAGGTAGGAAGCTATTGTAGGGATTTAAATTAGAAAAAACATTATTTGGTTCCTCAGGCAGGTAACAAAGAAATTCTTTTTCTCTATAACAATACATCCAGCCATCGGGAGAATATTTTTCATTATTGAAATAGATATTTTCAAAGCTTTCCATATTTTTCCCTTCATAGAAGGTGATTTCTGTTGAGTCTAGAATTGGATATATAGCTCTTCCTCCCCTTTTTTTTGCTTCAGAAGAAATAATGTTTTTTAAATTGTTACATTGATCTAAGGCCATCTGATATGTTTTTGATTTTAATTCTTTTGATAAATTACAATTTACCCAAACGACTGCTTTTAATTTTTTTTCTGTAAATAAGGAGAAATTTAAATCAAATAATTT
>CACNYO010000022.1 GCA_902624765.1 uncultured SAR86 cluster bacterium | reverse complement strand
TCCTGCAGAAAAATATTGTCCGCCGTTACCGAAATACCATTCGTATCTAAAATCTAAATTGGTAATTTCAGTAATTTTTAAGTCGGGGTTCCCCACGAAAGATCTATTAGTAGCTGGATTAAAGAAAACGGACTGAGCTAATTCTCTAAAATTTGGTCTAACAACTGTCTCGCTTAAAGATAAACGGATTTGCATATTATTTTCTAGCGTTTGGGTAAGAGTCACAGAAGGCAAAACTTTTTGAAGCGCAAGATCACTTCTATCATTTTGAATTTTCGAGTATTTATTGAAGTTTTTTACGTTGATGTCTGAATCTTCGTATCTGAAACCAAAAGATATTCTAAGAGAATCTGTAAATTGACCGTCAATGCCACTATAAAAAGCAAAAATTTCAGAGTCAGCTCCGTAGTAATCTGCAGCCCCAGCAATCTCGTTTATCTCCCAAGCATCTGGACTGATATATTCATCTGCAAATAATTGATTCAAAGGAAAGGTTAAAAAAGATTCATTAAAATCAATGGTTGCTGTAGGAGAAGGATCAAATTCAAAATTTGAAATCTGATTATCTCTATCTTTGAAATAATACGAAGCTCCAATTTTGAAATCCATTGAAACATCGCCAGCAACAATGAAATATTTAAAATCTGCACCAAGATCAACCACAGAATCTTGTAAATCAAAAAATTTCAATCTGAATTTATCGTTCCTATTTCCAAAATATCTCGTACCGTCCTCATACACTTCGTATTGAGTATCCAAATTATTTGGAGATTCTCTGGTACTTTCAGCATATGATGTTCTCCAATTCAATTGCAAATCTCCCCAAAAATGTTCTCCAGAAGCTTGATTTGTCCACACTTGTCTTTCAACCCATTCAACATAAGTTCTTTCCATGGGGAAATTGGATAACGCTAGATCGCTGTAAATAAGTGAAACTGTATCTGAAGATTTTCTAGTTAAAAAACTGGTTAATTTAATTGTATGATCATCGTCTATCTCAAATCCTAAACCAAAGATAGAGGATAAATTGATTGTATTAGTAGAGTTAGTAAATTCCTCTTTATCTACAACAACAAGAATGTCATCTGGATTTGAAGCCTCAGGTTGCCAAGAATTCGAATTTCTTTTCTTTTCTTGAGAATCCCATTCATTCGAATAGTTCAGTGCAAAAATAATACCCATATCAGAATCATTTATCTCAAAGGAGTTTCCAGTAGAAAGCGATAAAGATATATTCGGATCCAAAGAGGACAATTTTATTTTTTTAGGCATATTTGAAGCCAATTCCGAGCCAATTATCTGGAGTTCTGATGGATTTAATCCACCGGAAAAAAAGCTATTGTTTCTTCGAATAATTTTTCCATCAGACACTGCAGAAAGATATTCTTTTGGTAATGCCCTCTCTGACGAACCGAATCCATAGACATCAGAATCATAATTAGGCGAGGAGAGAAAACTTTTACTGGTGGTTAGATTATCTCCACCTAACGAGAAGGAAAAATCTAAAAATTCCTCTTCTGGTACGGCAATGGTTCTGAGATTTACAATTCCTCCTCCAAAATTTCCAGGAAACTCAGGCGAATATGTTTTTTGTACCAATACACTTTCTAAAACGTTTGTAGGAAAAAGATCTAAAGGAACTACTCTACTTAGAGGTTCAGGAGAAGCGATGGATGAACCGTCTAAAAGAGCAGATGAATATCTATCTCCCAAACCTCTTACGTAAACATATTTTCCTTTAACAAGACTTAGTCCAGTAACCCTCTTTAATGCATCAGCTATATTACTATCTCCGGCTTCTGTCATTTCTGAAGAGCTAATTAGGTTTGAAATTTCTGATGTCGATCTTTTTTCATCTGGAATGAAGATTCCTGATACTACTAACTCCTCTAAATCACTATTTCCTTGAGAAGAGATAAAAGATGAAATGAAAACTGAAATGAATATTATTGATACTTTTTTCATAAAGTTAAATTAAATATCTGACCATCCCTCAGTCCAATCAGTTCCATCACTTGGAACTGCTCCAATTTCTGATGGAACTCCAAAAAAAGAATCTAAAAGATTTGTATTAACTTCCACCGAAGCTTCATTTGCTCCATTTTTATAACCGTTTAGGGTATTTTTGCTTTCAACTACTCCTTGCTTTGAAGCCCAAGCACTTGTGCTAAACAAATCTGATCCGTCTTCACCGTTAAATTTTTTATCTCCACAATCCATAAGAATAGATTTCGCAGAAAGAGTTGACGAATTAATCGATCCAGCGGATGCAAAGGTAGATGCATCATCAATTTCTATACATGGACCTTGATTAGATTCATCGATAATTATCCCGTTTAAAAGTGTTGCTTGAGTTCCAGCTCTTAAGTGAATTAATTCTCCGTGTTTTTCGGAATTCCCTATAATTAAAAAGTTGGAAATTATTGGATTAGATCTAGGAGAAGCATCATTAGCCTTGCCGTTGTTATCAAATTCCATTGCATTATCAGGCCTATTGTTTGATGCTGTAACAGGGTCTGGGGTATTTTGATCTATTATGATCCACTGTGCTTTTCCTCTCCATCCATTTGTGTAATCAAAAGAATCATCCTGAACACCTGTTAAATAAATATATTTAAGATTAACTGTTCCACCAAAAATTTCTATTCCATCGTCTTTACTGTTGTGGACCCTGATATGATTTATTTCTGTCCCATCTCCTACCGTATACAGAGCCAAGCCATTTAGTTCGTTTTCAGATGTGAATGCATATCCTGCATATTTGATTACCACGTATGACAGTACGCCAGAGTCGTCATTATCATCGTCACCACCGTACTTAACATCTCCGGCATCAAATCCTTCGACGGACCTCTCACAAATACCTTCTGAATTTCTTTCTGCATCAGTACAGTTTTGAGTCGCTTTCCCCATTATCTGCAAACCACCCCATTGAGCCTGAGCATCAGCGGCTAAATTTCCATCATCTGAGGCAGAAGTCATAATAATAGGTTTTGTCTTCGAACCTCTTGCTACAATTTTTGCGCCACGAAGAATGTTTAAAGAATCTTTTCCAGATTCTCCTCTTAAAGTGGTACCTTCTTGAATTGTTAAAATAGGAGTTGTTGTATCATCACCAATTTTTACGGGACCGCTTAAAATATGAGTAGCATTATTTTGCATAGTGAAGCTATCGTTATAAGTACCGGAATAGATACAAGTTAATTCATTGTTACTATCTTCTCCTGATAAAACTGTTTGCCCATCTGAATTAGAAATGTTCGGACAAGAACTAAGATCAGATGTGCTTTGGATGGAAGTCAGTGGATTTGGGGATTCATCGTTATCTCCATTGCTGCAACTTAAAACTAGGCCGATAATTAATAAATTAAATAAGTTTTTTGAAAGTGTTTTTATATTCATAATAAAAATAAAAAATTATAAAAAATGTGTATGACAAAAAAGATTAAAGATGGTGTTTGGGGTTACAAGAATGTGTCAAATATGGAAATTTTGACTTTTAAAATGCTAAATAGATGAAAATAATCTCATACATTCTATGAATCTAATTTTATTTTTTTATTTCGGTTCTATTCTTGGGAGTTTTTTTCAATCCTTAAACTCTAGGATTGCTAGTCAAGATTCTTTAACTGAGAGTCAGCTAAATGTTCGGTCTCTTAGATCAAATTGCGATAAGTGCGGACATCAACTCTCCGTCATTGATTTAATTCCTATTCTCAGTTTTTTATACTTAAAAGGCAGATGCAGATTCTGTGATAAGAAGATTGAAGTACAAAACTTAACTGCAGAAATTATTTTTGGGTTTGTGTTTCTTTTTTTAACCTTTAATAGTTTTAATACATTAGATTTAACTTTTAATATTCTTTTCTTTTCCTTTATTTTTGCCATAGCTTTGTATGATTTTGAATATTTTTTAGTGCCAAAAATCTATTTATTATTTCTACTATTGGTTAGTTGTGTATTCGTTGTTATGCATGGCTATCTTATCAATGTCATTTTCGCTTCTGTAATAACAGGCATTATCTTCGCTATGAAGATAATCTTAGATCACATCAAAAAAGAGGAAACATTTGGGTTAGGTGATGTATTTGTAATATTTTGCTTAGGTTTATTTTTTCACCCTTTTTCATTTTCTTTAATTCTTTTTTTATCTTCCATCTTAGGCCTTTTGATATTTGCTTTAAGATATATTCTTCTGAATAAAGAAAAAAAAGTACCGTTTGCCACAATTATGGCTATAGGCGCTCTAGGAATAAGTCCTTTGAGCTAAAAAGAATAGACAGCTTTAAAAATTAAAAATATGAGTATGGAGAGAATTGCTCCAATAGGAATAGTAATAATCCAACCTGAAAAAATTTGACCAACTTTTCCCCAAGATAAACTTTTCGATGAATTAACTAAACCCACTCCTATAACAGCTCCAATCAATGTGTGTGTTGTCGAAACAGGAAAACCGTAGCCTGAACTTAAAATTACAACAAATGCCGTTGCTAAATTTGCAGCAAAAGCTGATGAGGGCGTAATTTTTGTTATTCCTTTGCCTACCGTTCCAATAACTCTGTAACCAAATGTAATTAAGCCTATCACTATCCCAACAGATCCAAGTAACAACACTCCTGTGGTGACCGCTGTTTGGGAATCAACCGAGCTGTTATAGGAAACAGTATTAATAACAGCAGCCAAAGGACCAACAGCATTCGCAACATCATTAGAACCGTGCGCAAATGCTATAGAACAAGCAGTAAAAATTACCAGCATGCCAAAAAAAGATTCGATGCTCATGTTTTCATCTTTACCCGGCTTATTTGATCTTAAAAGTAAAATCCCAGCAAAAACAATTACAAGGCCAACCAAACTTGAGTAAATAATTGCTTCATAAAAAGTAAAATCTAAACCAACGTGCTTTAGTCCTTTTGTAAATGTGAGCATTGCAATTACAAAGCCCATAAAAAATAGATATATAGGACTAAATTTCATTGTGTTTGAAAACGGATCTCTGCTGTCAAGAATAAGAAACCTTATGCTTTTGAATATAACAAAGGCAACCAAAGCTGAGAAAACAGGAGATAAAATCCAAGTAGTACCAATCTCTGAAACTCTTTGCCAGTTAACTGCATCGAATGAAAGACCAACTATGGTAAATCCAATGATGGCTCCAATTATTGAGTGAGTAGTTGATACCGGCCAACCTAAAGCCGATGCTACGAATAACCAAATACCTGCAGATAAAAGTGCAGACATCATTCCAAAAACTAAAACATCTGAATTATTTGTAAACTGATCAGAGTCAATAATTCCTTTTCTTATGGTATCGGTGACTTCTCCACCAGCTAGAAATGCGCCCGCAAATTCAAAAATGCATGCAATCAATAGTGCAGTTTTTAAAGAAATGGCTCCTGATCCAACCGATGTACCAAAAGCATTTGCAACGTCATTAGCTCCAATTCCCCATGCCATGATGAAGCCAAAAACACAGGCTAAGATAATAATTTCTGTTTCTATTCCAACGAATGCCATTGAATTTATGAGTTAAGCAAACACAATATACGAAATAAAGACTTTAGTTAAACTTTTTAAGATGATTTAATAAAATTTCACATAATCTTCTTTAATTAGTTCAAAAATAGAAAAATGTTTGAATACGATATTGCAGAATATTCTCAGATCAATCCAGATCTTTACCGTAGAGAGTTAAGGAAATTGCAAGCAGAGTTTCTAAAGTTACAAAAATGGATTATTGAAGAAAAAAAGAAAATAGCAATAGTCTTCGAAGGGAGAGACACTGCAGGCAAAACTGGAAGCATCTCTGTCTTAAGTAAATATCTGATTCCAGAGCACGTAAAGCTAGTAAAACTAGGTATACCTACGAAATGGGAATCAACCCATTGGTTCTCAAGATATGAGAAACACATGCCCGAAACCGGTGAAATAGTTTTTTTTGATAGATCTTGGTACACAAGAGCTCTCACTGAAATTACCATGAATTACTGCTCTCAAAGACAATATAAGAATTTTATGAAGAAAGTAATTCCGTGGGAAAAGGAGCTTTTGGACAAAGGAATAGAAATTGTGAAGATATATTTATCGGTTGAAAAAAATATACAAAAGAAAAGGTTTGAGAAGAGAAGAAATAGCCCTCTAATTTTTTGGAAGTTCAGTGAGAATGATTTGAAGGTAGCTGACAGATGGGATGCATTCACTTTTTACAAAGATCAAATGTTTTCAAGCACATCTCATGTAGAGTCGCCCTGGGTGATTATTAACGCTAATACGAAAATGGTTGCAGCTCTAAACTCTCTTAGATACATCCTAGAAAAGTTTGATTATCCCGAAAAAAATATACCAAAACCAAAGATCTGGTCTGAGGGAATGAATATCTATAATCTTAAAATTAACGGTGTGCTTTTTGAAAATTTATCCTACGATCAATTTAAGGTTTTGAATTCATTCGCAGATGAATCCTAAAAAAATAGATCAAATTGGATGTATAGACATAGGTTCAAATGCAATTAAATACAAACAATTTAGAATTATTGCTAATCAAAATAAAAGTTTTTCAAAAGAATTAGAAACCTACAAACGAATTCCAATCAGATTAGGTACTGATGCATTTAGAAAGGGAAAGATCAGAAAAAAAACAATTAAAAAATTATCTGAATCATTAGAAGATTTAGTTTCTAGCTTGGATTCAAAGAAAATTAATTTAATTGGAGGTTTTGCTACCTCTGCAATGCGATCAGCATCAAATGGAAGTGAAGTTTGTCAGCATCTCAATACCAAACTAAACCTAAACATTCATCTTCTTTCGGGTGATCAAGAAGCTCAACTTTTGAGTGATTTATCAGACTCATTCCCAGCGGATGGTAGTTATTTATTTGTTGATGTGGGAGGAGGCAGCACTGAGTTATTCTATAAAAACTCTTCAAAAGTTATGTTCAAGTCACTTAATCTAGGGGCTGTCAGAATTTATTTAGAAAAAGATCATTTATCTGAGTGGCAAGATCTAGAAGTTTTTTTAGCCTCTCTTGGTAATATCAGGAATATAGTAGGAGTTGGAGGTAATGTGAGATCCCTAATTTCCATTATTAATGACGACATAAATAATTCAGTATCTAAGAAATCATTGAATGCATGTTTGCTTTCATTGGTAAAATTAAGCAAAAAAGAAAAAATAGAGAATTATAATTTTTCATCGGATAGAGCAGACATAATTGAATCAGCTGGAAAAATTTTTTTAAGAATTATGGATATTTTGGATAAGGCAAGCCTCAGAGCTGCACCGTGGAGCATCTGTGATGCTCTTATTCAGAAATATATTGATGAAAACTATGCTAATTCAGGAGTTAACGATTTTTCTTCCTCTGAGGAAGCATAATTCACCGAAATCCAAAATCTACTACCGTTAGGTTTATTAGGTTTCATGCCAACTTCATAACCCATTAATCTGGCTAAATGCTTTGAGATAGCTAAACCAAGTCCTGTTCCTCCAGAATGCTTTGCCCTTCCTTTATCAACTCTAAAAAATCTCTCAAATACTCTGTCTCTGTATTTTTTTGGAATACCTTTCCCATGATCTATCACACTTAAAGTAGTCAAAAAGTCATCTTCTAAATCATTTTTTATAAGAATTTCAGAATTTGATGGAGAGTGTTTGAGAGCATTGGTGACGAAGTTACTTAGAATGATTGAAAATGCAGACGCATCGACAACAATATCGATATCTTCTTCTAATTCTATATTTAAAGAAATATTTCTTAATCTAGCTTGGTCCTGATGAGCTTTAACTGTTTGGTTAATCAATTTGCTCAGTTTATGATTTTCCATGTTCAAGTCATATTCTCCTGCTTCAATCGAGCTGAGTTTCAAAAGTTCAGATACGGTTTCAGTCATATTTTCCGATTGAGCCAAAATTGCTTCAGTAAAACCAATTGCATTTGGATCATCAATAAATTTACCGTGTATTAAAGTTTCAGCATTTGCTCTTATCACGGATATTGGGGTCCTTAACTCATGGGAGACATTTCCTATAAAGTCCTCTTTCATTTTTTCTAGCTGTCGAAGCTTAGAAATATCATTAAACACAACCAGCATTTCATCTTTGGTCTTATCTCTTCTGGCAGATATTAAATAAGATGAGTTGATTGATTTAGGACCGTTTATTTCTATTGCTAATTCATTTTTTTCCCATGCTTTCTTTAAAAATTTTTTAAGCGCTGGGTAACTTATATTGCTAAAAAATTTAGTACCAACCTCTAATTCAGGCCAGAAATCATCTTTGATAGTTCTGTTATAAAACAAAACTTCATTTGATTTATTGAGAAGTAATACCCCTTGTCCCATTTTTTCTAATACGGAGCTAAATTGTTTTCGTTGTTTAGCGAGAATTTGGAGGTCTTTTTTTAAGTCCTGTTGTGCAGACTCAACAGTGTAAGGTTCACTTCCATGCGCGGACTTAGAACCAAGATTACCGGAATCATCGTTTATTGAATCTTCAGCATCACTTATAAATTCTTTCAGATAACCAAGAATGATATTGGAAGAAAAGTAACTGACAAAAATTGCAAAAATAAATCCAACGAGAACGGCCAGCAGCACTATGTACCTTACCTGAGCTAGAGCCCTATTAATTTCTGACAATGGAGAGGCAATTCTTACAAACCCGTTTTCTCCATTGAATGGAATTCTTACCGCTAAATACCTCATATCTGTATTCAAAGTATTTGAAAATCTTTGCGATAATCCAGATTCATTATTTTTTGCCAGCATGATCTCAGGTCTAGTTGAATGATTTTCAACGGTGTCCAGATTTAGTCTCAAAACGTCAGAATCGCCGAATACAGTGCCATCTTCAGAAATAATAGTGACTCTAAGGCCGGAGGCTTCTCCCAAATCATCAGCTAGAACATCAGCATTGGCGATGTTCAATCCGGCATCGATAAATAGTTTTTGAGCAATTTTTGCATGATTTTCAAGATTCGAATTGATATCATCATTCAGATATCCAGTTAACTGATATTGAATAAAGAGTCCTCCTCCACCGGTTGCTAAAGCCAGCAAACTAAAAGTAATGAGAAAAATTTTAGATCTTACGGACATAGAGGAAAATCATATTAAGATAAAGAATTAAAGCGATACCCAACGCCCCTAACGGTTTCTATATTGCTACCAAAATATTTTAATTTTGATCTAAGTCTTTTCACATGAGTATCAACAGTTCTGGTTGTCACTTCAGAGTTATATCCCCAAACTTCATCCAAGAGCGCATCTCGGGTCTGCACTCTACCCATTCTTTCAGTTAAATACTGAAGTAGAGCAAACTCCTTGGCTGTTAATGAGATTTCTTTGTCATCAAGTTTGACTCTGTGTGCCGCAAGATCAATTTCCAGAGAATCAAAAGTTATTAAATCTTCTTCCGCATCTGACTTACTATCTGTTCTTTTAAGCATTGCTGAAACTCTCAACATGAACTCTCTTATACTGAAGGGTTTAACAATGTAGTCATCTGCGCCTAGTTCAAAGCCAACTATACGGTCAACTTCTTCTCCTTTTGCTGTAACCATCATGATAGGTATTTTTTTTGTTTTTTTGGAAGACCTTAATTCCCTACATATTTCTAGGCCTGACATGTCCGGCAACATTAAATCAAGCAAAATCAAATCAGGTTTTTTCTTTTCAATGGCATCAAGAGCATCTTTACCATTAAAGGTTGAAGTGACTTCATAACCTTCCGATTCTAGGTTAAATGAAATTGTTTCATTTAAATTCGGTTCGTCTTCGACGAGCAGGACGTGTTTACTCATGAATGAATTATCCTATTTTTTAATGAGTTATTGAATAAAAAAAAATTCATATTTTGATCAAAGTGTTTATAAAATCTTTTGTAACCAGGTCCCATGAAAATTGATTAGCATAAGTAACACAATCTTCAGGATTTACTTTTTCAGCTTTCTCAACTGCTACTTTTAAATCCTCAGCGTAAAAACCATTCTTGCCTTGAGAGATAACATCAATTGGGCCAGTTACAGGATAACCGGCAACTGGCGTACCACATGCATTAGCTTCTAACATTACCAATCCAAAAGTATCAGTTAATGATGGAAATACCATTACTCTCGCCTTGCTATAAATTTCTGCTAACTCTTTTCCGAATTTGTAGCCCAAAAAATTGATAGAAGGATATTTTTTTTTATACTCCTTTAATTGAGGTCCTTCGCCTACGACAAACTTTGGAAATTCAAGATTAAGGTCAAAAAAAGCTTCTAAATTTTTCTCCTTCGAAATTCTGCCTACGTATAAATAATAAGATCTTTCATTGCTCACTTGCAAAGGCATAAATATGTTTTGATCAACAGCTCTTTTCCATAATTTTAAATTTTTAAGTCCGATTTGCTCTAACTCTTTTTTATGAGATTGAGTATTTACGAGAGTTTTTTGAGCTCCAGAGTGAAACCATTTAAGAAACTCATTGGTAATTGAAGTTGGCAGCCCCATCAAGTCTTTTAAATAATCAGGAAATTTTGTATGCACAGCAGTTGTGAAAGGTATTTTTTTTCTTACTAAATAATTTCTTAAATAAATACCGATGGGACCTTCTGTAGATATATGAATTGCGTCAGGTTTAAAAGATTTCAGAATTGATTTGGCATTAAACACATCAAGGGATGCTCTTATCTCAGGGTACACAGGGATTGGGAACGATTTGAATTGACTTGGTTCAATGATTTTTACTTCGTGATTCTCAGAAAGATTTGCAACCAAGGAAGTAAGAGTTGTCACGACACCATTAACTTGGGGGGTCCAAGCATCTGTGGCAATTAAGATTTTCATGCTGCTTTTTCAGCAGTTAGTATTCTTTTTAAATTTATTGTGAGCTCTTCTTTAGAGTAATCAATTAACGAGATGTTTCCATTTTGATCCTCAACTAATGCAGTACATGATTCAACCCAATCACCACAATTGTGATAAGTGATTCCCTCGAAGTCTTCTATGGCAGCATGATGAATATGACCACATATAACTCCATCAAATGATTTTGTCTTGCAAACGTTAATGAGAGTAGTCTCATATTTGCTGATGAAATTGACGGCGTTTTTAACTTTGAACTTAATGTAGGCTGAAAAAGACCAATAATTTTTTGCACCAAAAATCCTTCTAACTAAATTAATAACAGTATTTAGGGAAATTAAAAATTCATAAATCCAGCTTCCAAAAACTGAAACCCATTTGCTATGGCGAGTGACTAGATCAAATTCATCTCCATGAACAACGAGAATTTTTCTTCCGTCATTTGTGAGGTGTTCAGCCTTATCTACCATTTTTATATTGCCAAGATTAAATGGACTGAAAGATCTCAAAAATTCATCATGATTTCCAGTAATGTAAGTAACTTCGGTACCATTTTTTGCAAACGATAAAAATTTTCTGATGACATTAGTATGCTCTTGAGGCCAGTAAAACCCTTGCTCTAACTTCCATCCGTCAACAATGTCGCCCACTAAATAAAGTTTATCGCAGGTATGCTTATAGAGAAAATCTATAAGTCTCTCAGATTGGCAGCCTTTGGTGCCTAAGTGAATATCCGATAAAAAGATAGATTTAAAATGTTTTACGGTGGGTTCCATATTGATTAAGGTTCAGTAGAATACTAGGCAAAATTTTCTTATTCAATAGAATTATTCAATAATCACAATAAAGCTATATATTTATCACATGATGGTCACATTAAAACGCAAAATTTTCTTGGTGATTTCCTTTTGGATCGCCCCGCTTGCAATGGCCTATCCTGATTTCAATGATTTTTTTTCTAGAAGCATTATTGGAGGAACCACTGAGTATGAAATAATCGGTGATAATCATGTGCGAAGTTATACAAACTCAGGCAACAGTGTATTTGTAACTACTGATACTTTTAATGTTTTAGATAAGAATACAGCCTCTTGGAAATGGAAGGTTTTGATTCCTCTTGATGCTAATGAACGCCTTAGAAGAAATCACGACTTTGCAGCCAGAATAATTTTTTGTAAGTCAGACGGAATTCTTCCCACTCAAAAAAGATGCCTTAATTATGTTTGGACAGATTCTGTAGAGAAAGGAACAGTATGGGTTAATCCATGGAACTCGAAACAGATCAATATATCGCTGAGAGATAATCAAGATGGAGTTGATACCTGGAAGGAAGAGAAAATTAATCTTGTTGAAGACTTTAAAAAATACTTGAACATCGATATAAAAAAGATTTGGGGTTGGGGAGTCATAACAGATGCAGATAACACGAGACAGATTGCATCAGCGGAATACAAAGACTTTAATTTTCAATAAATCCTCTCTTTGGATTCCAAGACCAACATAAATTATAAGTCAGTTTTGAATCACTTTGCTTTGATTCGAGGCTGATAAGATCACAGGTTCTTAAATAAATATCTTTTTTTAAAAGGTAACTCATTATTTGACTTAATCCTGGATTGTGCCCAACAATTAAGACTGACTCTCCTTGTGCTTTATTAGAAAGGAAGTCTTTTAAAAATTCTGCAGACGCATGATAAAGATCATCAAGGAAAGTTATCTTATTGAATTCAAAAACTCCCTCTAAACCAACTGAACAGGTAATTTCAGTTCTAGCGGAAGAGCTTGAATAAACAGTATCAAAAAAAATTTTTTCAGATTTTAAAAATGTATTAAGCATAAGTGAATTTCTTAAACCTCTATCAGATAAAGGTCTTTTAAAATCATCAAGATGATGGTCATCCCAAGATGACTTAGCGTGACGGAGAAAATATAATTTCAATTTAAGGTTCGAGAATTATTTTGTTCTCAAGTATTCCTACTTTTTCAAGTTCAATTCTCACTACATCGTTAGGTACTAAATACTTTCCTAAAACTGCACCTACCCCACTTGAGGTTCCTGTAGAAACAATGTCTCCCGGCTCTAGGGTGAATGCCTTAGTAATATGCTCAATTAAATCAAAGCAGTCGAAGATTAATTGATCAGTGCAAGAATCTTGTCTTAATTCATTGTTCACATAAGTTTTAATTTTAAGATTATGGATGTCAGAAATTTCATCCATAGTTGTAATGTAAGGTCCTATTGGGCAATGAGTATCAAAGCTCTTACCCATTGTGAAAGTTGGTGATGCGATCTGCCAGTCCCTTACGCTAACATCATTACAAATGGTTACTCCAGCAATTACTTCAAGAGCATCCTCCTTGCTAACGTGTCTGCATTTTTTACCTATCACAAAAGCCATTTCTCCTTCATAGTCAACTGCATCAGAAACTTTTGGTTTATGAATTT
>CACNYO010000021.1 GCA_902624765.1 uncultured SAR86 cluster bacterium | reverse complement strand
CTCATAGATTTCTTTGATTTGTCTGATATTAATTCTTCACCATCGAAATTCTCAATACAACTATTAGACTGGTACAACAATGAATATTTGAAGGAAATGGAAAGTACAACTTTACTTAAATTATTAAGTGAAATTGGAAGTAACATAAATGAAAACTTTAAAAACATTCACGACATAATCGATGTTTTAAAAGTTGGAGCAAAAAGCTTATTAGAAATTGAAGAAAACTTTGATATGTTTCTTAAAAGTCCCTCAATAGATAATTCGGATTCATTAGCCAGCGATGAAAATAAAAAAATAATTAAAAATTTCCTTGATAGCTTTGATTTTCATGAAGATGAAAATTTAGAGTCTATCAGTCAAAGATTAAAAGATTATATTAAAAAAAATGATCTTAAATTTCCTCAGTTGGGTAAGCCTTTGAGATACGCATTAACTGGAAGAACTAATGCTCCAGGGATAAGTGAGCTAATATATCTTTTGGGTAATGAAGAGTCGAAACAAAGAATTCAAGATTATCTAAAATAAAAAAAGGAGCTCAAAGAGCTCCTTTTTTTGAAAACTAATTTTATTAATTCAAATTAGTGTTTCCTGGAAGAGGAGAAGACAACATCATAGAATTTTGAACGCATTCTTGAAGAGGTTCAAATAATGAGCTCTGCATTGCAGCTCCACCAGTTGACATTAATGTTGCTAGTTCTCCAAGAGCATCATCATCTTTTAATACCATCATTGTTGCATAATCATAATCTGTTGTTTGACCAGCAATTGGAAAAATATTGAACATTGCAACTTTATTTGCCATTCCGCCTGCATCTAAAAACGCATTCATTTTTGAATAAGCTGAATTGAAATCCATCATTGAAGTATTTTCTTTTGCTGTACACAGTGAGGTAAAGATAGGCCTGACATCAACAGGCTCCCATCCTTCTGCTTGCTTAGTAGGGAACATTAATCCCATCATGTGACCCATGCAATTAGAAGGACCCATTACTTTCTCAAATTTTTTGGACATGTCAGTTCCATTTCTGACCCAATTAAAATGTGATTTCATAAAGTTTTTCCAATTATTAGACATGCCAAACCACATTGATTTTCCATGAACTGAAGCTCCAGCAAAGTCAGCGGTAAAAATCCAAGCATTATAATTTTCACGTCCAACAGGATCATTTTCTTCTTGCCATTCTCTCCAATCTTCGCCAACTTCCATCAAGTCGTTTATGTCCTTACCTTTCTCGTAAGTGCATCCATAATACATTTCTACTGGAAAAGTAGGCGGCATGCTTTGCGAAAATACATATCCTGTACTTAAAAGTACTACAGTAAGTAATATTTTTTTCATAATAAATCTCCTATTATTATTAATTCATTGAATTGAAAGTATTTTCTACTAGAACAAGATTTCTCTCGCTGCAGGTAGCTACTTTCAGCCATTGTGAAAAGATTTTATCTCCTTCACCACCAAGAAAAAAATCTTGGAATCCATTTCCCATCATTGAGAAATCTGTCCAAGCTGTCATTAATGCAAATCCATTTGGATTCATATCACCCATAAAGGTAGTGAAAATCCATTGTGCACTTTTCATATCATTTTTCTTTGCAAATTTTTGAACATCGCTTGAAACTTTTCTTACATCCTCCATTGAATATCCTTGATTTAACTCACACATCCATATTTCAGCAGGAACAGTTTGATTTTGTTGAGCAAAAATATTGAATGAGAGAAAAGTAAGAATACCAATCATTAAAATCTTATATAATTTCATTAATCTCTCCAAAATTAAGGGTTACTTATATTAGTTATTAATCTAACTTATTTTTGGGGAAAATAAAGCTTTAATTTTTATGATTTCAAAAAAACTTCTCGATATATTAGTCTGTCCAAGATGCAAAGGAGAACTTTTGCTCGATCAAGATAAGCTAATTTGCCAGAGCGGCAATATCGCTTTTCCTATAAAAAATAATATACCAATTGTAGTAATGAAAGAGGCAATTGATTTAAGCTCAAACTAGTCCTTCTTTTCGGCTAAATCCCTTAAGCCTTCTTTACTAGCTAAAGAAGCATGATTCAATATATTTCTTCCCATTGAAGAGGTTTGATTTAATGAAAAATCAGCATAAATCTTATCTCTGGCTTCGTGAACTTTGTCATTGTTTGGATCAGCATAAAAGGCTGTTTCTATTAAATGAACTGCTAATCTATGATTACTCTGTTGATTTAGTTCGATTGCTTTAGTTATAACATGATCTAATGAACCTACTAGTTCTATCCATAAAGATGCTTCATCGGATCTTTTAGCTGGAAATAATCTATCATATTCACCTTCCCACCAACCTCCGTAACGACGCCAAATCATTCTTACTAAAAACTCTGGATCGTCATAAACTGGTCTCAGCCAAGGCAATTCCATTAGGTCTTCTTTGAACTTAATATTATGAATTATGAAATTTAATGTTTTTCCTTGATTCATTAACTTTAAAACTTGTTCCTCAATGTCATCAAGAAAAACAGATGTTGTAATTAAAGCTCTTTTTATATTATCTTTTCCAAACATTGGGTAACCGTGACCAGGTAGCATTATTTCTGCTCCTAATTCACTCATCTCTCTTAGGGCACTAGCCCAATCTGAAATGTATCTCTGAACCTTTTGAGGATTACCTCCGTTTGGAACCGCCCATATGAATAAATCTCCAGATAACAATATCTTTTCTTTGGGAATATATGCCCAAAGATGATCATCAGTCTCTCCTCTCGCGGGGTTAAGCAAAAATTCAGTATCGCCAACCTTAAAGCTTGTCTTTTCCTCGATAAGAATGTCAGGGTATCTATAATCATCGGGCCATTCAAAATGAGGGACGTTTATTGCGAATTGTCTCCTATTAATCGCAGTATTCCAGCCAAGTGTTTTAATGTATCTATCAAAATGATCAGGCATTAATTTATTGGCATAGACAACAGGCTTATCTAGTCCTTCTTTCTCAGCTTCTTCATCAAACTTTATAACTGAGAAAATATGATCTACGTGGTGATGGGTAAAAATGGCTGCAACAACAGGTTCATTTGGTCGCCACTTCCTGATTTCTTCATAAGCTCTTTCCATATCAATTTTGTGGCCAGCATCAAGCATAACCAAACCAGAGCCTGTATCTAAAACAAAGAAACCAGCGATGCTTTTGAAGGCAAGGAGATTATCTTTAAGTTCTGTTGGACCATCTACAAAGGAATGAACGGGATGATGTTCAAATGTTAAGTCTAATTGTCCATTTATCGCTTTACTTGCTAATTCCTTTAGATCCATATTAACCTACTATCTAATTAATTTAGTTGGAATAATTTTATCAAAGTAACAGTTGGAATTTAAAAATGTATTTTAACCACTCTGAAAAAACCCAAAAACTCATAGAAAAAGTTAGTTCCTTCATGGATGAATTTATCTATCCTAATGAATCAGTTTACGTGTCACAACTTTCAAAATTTAGAGAGGAAGGTAATCCTTGGCAAGTTATTCCAATAGTTGAAGAATTAAAAGAAATTGCCAAAGATAGAGAACTTTGGAATTTTTTTCTACCAACAAGTGATTATGGGTATGGTTTAACAAATCTTGAGTATGCTCCTTTGGCAGAAATTATGGGAAAAGTGGGTTGGGCGTCTGAAGTTTTCAACTGTTCTGCTCCAGATACAGGGAATATGGAAGTTCTGGAAAGATATGGCAGTGAAGAGCAGAAAGAAAAATGGCTAAAACCTCTTTTAGAAGGGGAAGTTAGATCATGTTTTGCTATGACTGAACCAAACGTAGCTTCCTCAGACGCTACAAATATCTCTTCCTCCATAGAACTTGATGGCGATCATTATGTGATTAACGGAGAAAAATGGTGGGCCTCGGGGGTCGGTCACCCAAATTGTAAGTTTTTAATTTTCATGGGCGTAAGCAACCCTGATAGTCCTAAACATCAGCGTCAATCCCAAATTATTGTTCCTTTCGATTCAGCTGGGATTAAATTGAAAAGATATTTAACTGTTTATGGGGCAGATCATGCACCCCATGGCCATGGACATCTTGAGTTTATAAATGTAAGAGTCCCTAAAGAAAATATAATTTTAGGTGAGGGTCGAGGATTTGAAATTGCTCAAGGTAGACTTGGTCCTGGAAGAATCCATCACTGCATGAGAATTATTGGTCTTGCCGAGAGAGCATTAGATATTTTATGCAAACGTTCTCTTAACCGAAAAGCATTTGGTAAGCAGTTAGCAGAACTTGGTGGTAATTATGATGTAATTGCGAACTGTCGGATTGATCTTGAAATGGCTAGACTTTCTACCCTACGAGCTGCTTATATGATGGATAAAGTCGGTAATAAGGTTGCTAGGAGTGAAATAGCTCAAATAAAAGTTTCAGTTCCTTCCATGGCAGTAAAGATTATTGACGCAGCTATTCAAATTCACGGAGGAGAAGGCGTTTCGCAAGATACAATTTTAGCAGGATTATTTCAATCAACTAGATATCTTAGAATTGGAGATGGTCCAGACGAAGTGCACAGAAGGACAGTTGCAAGAGAAGAGTTGGGCAAACTTAGAGCTTCATCATAAATAATTATTTGTTAAAATTTTCCCATGAAAAAATCCATCTTATTAATATTCTTATTTATTTCACTCACATCCGTTGCTCTTGATTACAAAGATTTTGGAAAGCTACCTTTTTTTAGCAATGTCACAATTTCTCCTGACGGAGAAAAAATTGCAGCTTTAGCTAACATTGAGGGAAAACCTTATATTGTGGTCACCGAATTCGGCTCAACCAACTTTAATCCCATTGCAACGCTCAAGAACGAATATGATCGACTTGAATGGATTGAATGGGCAAATAACAAAAAAATCATTTTTCAAACAAGTAAAGCGGAAAAGGCAAGAGAAAGAACCTTTAGAGTTTACGATCTGAACACAATAGATTCGGATGGATCTAATTTTAAAATTATTGAAAATAAATCTATATATAAAGATAAGCAAAATTCTTATATCTCCAAATACGAAAGTATTTCCTTGGTTGATCTTTTAGAAGACGAAGAAAATAAAATATTAGTCTCTAACTACGACCCAAGAGAAAAAGCCGTTGCTATTTTCGAAGTTAATTTGAAGAACAATAGATTTAAAAAAATTGAATCACCGTTTACAGATTCCGATGGTGATAGAGTTACCAATTTCATCGTTTCAGAAGGAAAGATTCAATTTGCGGATTTCTATGATTCTGATGAGGGTATAGCTAAGATATATTACCGACCAAAAAAAGAAGATAGTTGGACAGAGATTTATAGGGCAGATACCGAAGACCTAGCAACCGATAACTTTTACGTTGGCGGAGTTGATAAAAAAGACGGAAATTTATTCATATATTCAAATTTTGATAGCAATTACTCTTACATCTCAAAATTTAACGTTGAAACTGGAAAATTAAGTAAGCCTATTTACTCCAAGAAAGATCATGAAATTGCAGCCCTAGAAGTTGAAGATGGCGAGATTAAGATGGTCTGCTACGAGAGATTTACTAGGGAGTGCGATTTATTTGATCCTGAAGAAAACGGCATCATTAAATCTTTGAAAAGATCATTTCCAGGCCATTACATAAATATTAGTTCCTACAGCAAAGACTTTTCTAGATTTATCGCAACGATCCGTAATGCAAATTCTCCAGGTAAATATTTTGGATTCGATAAAAAAACAGGTAAATCCTTTTTCATCTCGAGCCAGTATCCGCAGTTAGAAAACAAAGTTAACTCTCTTACTAAAGTTATTGAATATAATTCGCGAGATGATTATCAACTATATGGCTTCTTAACTCTTCCAGAAGGAGTTAAAAATCCACCCATCATACTTTTTCCTCACGGAGGACCAACTGCAAGAGATAGAATAGATTATTTTGATCCTTGGCTTCAAGCTATGGTCAATCAAGGTTATGCGGTTTTCCAACCGCAATTCAGAGGCTCATCCGGTTGGGGTAAAGATTATCAAATATCAGGCTATAGAGAATCCGGAAAGAAGATGCAAAAGGATATGATCGATGGTTTTGATTACGTAGTTCAAAATTACGATGTCAATGGTAAAAAAGCATGCATGGTGGGTGCGAGTTACGGAGGTTACGCAGCATTGACAGGAAGTTTTCAATCTCAGGACAAATTCAAATGTTTTGTAAGTGTTGCAGGGATTTCAGACTTTACTAAGTTATTGAGATCTGAGACATTTTTTAGAGGTTCTGCAAAAATGAATAAAATTATGCATGGCGATGCATTTGAAGATAAAGAATATCTAGATTCCGTTTCAGCAATTAATTACACAGATATAATCAAACGACCTATTTTATTAATACACGGAACTTTCGATACCCAGGTTCCTCATAATCAATCTTCAATGTTCTACAATAAAATAAAAAACAGCAATGATTCTGTAGAATATTTCGAATTACCAAAGGCTACACATTATTTTGATGAGCAGGGTAATAGATTAGTTATGTTCAGAGAAATTGAAAGATTTTTAGCTGAAAATCTCAATTAGACCTCTACTAATTGTTTACCAATATTTTGGCCAGTAAATAGTCTATTTAAAGCATCTGGACAATTTTCGATTCCAGTTAAGATGTCTTCCTGATGTCTCAACTGATTATTCTCAAGATATTCCTCCAATTGTTCTAGGGCCTTTTGAGAGTTTGGTAAATAATCCATCACTAAAAAACCCTCTATAGTTGCTCTTCTAATAACTAAATTCATAAGATTTCTTGGACCAGGTAAGGGTTCAGTAGAGTTGTATCCTGAGATACCACCACACAACAATACCTTGGCATTTAAATTTATATGATTGAGAGCTGACTCCAAAATTTCTCCTCCAACGTTATCAAAAAATAAATCTATTCCGTTTTTAGCTTTTGCTTTAAGTTCATCAGCAACATTAGAATTTTTATAATCGATGACTTCATTTAGGCCACAATCATTTTTTAGCCAGGAGCATTTGCTTTCCCCACCTGCAATTCCGATAACATTACAGCCGTTAAGTTTCGCAATCTGAGCAGCCACAGATCCGGTTGCTCCAGCTGCACCCGACACTAATACATTCATTCCTTCTTTTACTTGGCCAAGTTCAACCATTCCGTAATATGCGGTAATACCAGTAGCTCCCAGAACATTTAATGTTGTTGGAATGGGAAATTTATCACTTAGCTTTCGAAATCTCCCTGTATCCGAAGGGACTGTTTTGTTATAGGTTTGCCAGCCTGTGAAACCAATTACTAAATCTCCAACTTGATATTGATCGTTCTTTGACTCAACCACCTCACCGACACCCATAGCTCTGACAACTTCATCTATCTGAACTGGAGGGAGGTACCCAGGAGCATCATTTAGCCAGCCTCGCTGAGTAGGATCAAAGGAAATAAATTTATTTTTTAGAATAATTTCATTCTCTGAAATATCTTCTATCTTTTCCTCCAGCAACTCAAAATCAGTCTTTTTTGCCATTCCAATAGGCCTTTCTTTAAGAACCCATTTTGTATTGATGATTTCGTTTGAAATTGTCATAACACTCCTGCTATTTTTTAATTTTATTTATATCTCCTTTAACGTTACTATTTAGTTTTATGAAAGTCACTAAAAACATAGATTGCTACAATTTTGGCGCAAAAATAGAGGGGCTGGACTTATCTAAGGAATTATCAAAGGAACAGATAAGTGAGATAAGGGCGATATGGATTGAAAATCAGGTTGTCTTTTTCCCAAATCAAAATATTACCAACGAAGAATTTGCTAGATTTGCTAGATATTTTGGAGAATATGGAGAAGATCCGTTTTTAAAAGCAATGCCTGAACACAATCACATTGTTGAAGTTAAACGTTCAGCCAAAGAAAAAACATCTCCTTTTGGAGGCACCTGGCACTCAGATTGGTCTTTTTTAAAAAATCCTCCCGCGATGACTTTGCTTTATTCAAAAGTTATACCCCCTGTAGGAGGAGACACTCTTTTTGCTTCTACAAAAAATGCTTGCATTGATCTTGAACCCAAATTTAAGAAAAAAATTAAAGACTTATCTGGCGTCCATAGCGCAATGTTGCCTTATGCTGATGATGGATTTTATGCCACCGAACTTGAGGATAGATCGATGAATATTGTTACCAGTAAAAAGGCCAAAGCGATTCAAAATCATCCTATTATAAAGAAACACAGCGAGTCTAATCAGGATACTCTTTTTATAAACCCTGTGTACACAATTGGTATTGATTCCAAAAGTGATGATGAAGCTGGAAGTATATTAGCTTCCCTTTATGAACATATTCTTCAAGATAAATATATTTATCGTCACAAATGGTCTGAGGATACTTTATTAATGTGGGATAACCGATCTGTCATGCACATGGCAGAAGGAGGTTATGATGGCCATGATAGGCTCTTACACAGAATTACAATAGCGGGTTAATTTCCCGATAATTCTAAACCTTCTAATTTTCCTTCTTTTCGCCATTTACTCATCTTAGAAAAGAATTCCAACGGTCCTCCACCATAAGGATTATTCTGAGGTTCAAGATCAGGTTTTCCTTCGTTATTGTAGTAACCCGGAGTACAGCTTTCTCTAAAATCTCGCATATCACGAGACTTAGATATTATTGTGTCCACCCAGTCTGCTTCAGCTTTTTTGGAAGCTTCAACATAAGTTAATTTATCGTCTTTCATTTTCTTCAGTATATAAGACAGATGAATGCTTTGTTCATCCAATGAGTGAGTATAGTTAGCAGTAAATGCTCCTTGTTGAGGCCCAAAGAAAAAACAATTAGGAAAGCCATTTGCATGCATTCCATGAAGGGTAGCTAAACCATTTTGCCATTTTTCTGAAACGCTTAAACCATTCTTACCGTAAATTTCATAGCCGCATCTTCTGGTGTATTCAGTGCCAACCTCAAATCCGGTAGCAAATATAATGCAGTCAACTTCATACTCCTTGCCATTGAAAATTATTCCCTTTTCTGAAATCGTATCCACACCTTTGCCATCTGTATCAATCAATTCAACGTTATCGTTATTGAAAGCAGATAGGTATTCATCATGAAAACAAGGACGTTTACAAAATTGTCGATAGTAGGGTTTGAGTGATTCTGCAGTTTCAGGATCATTGACAACAGAATCAGCCCTAGCTCTAATTTGTTCCATTTTTTCAAAGTCAGCCATTTCAACTTGTTTGGCTAAATTTTTAGCTCCGACGTGGGACATGAACTTCCCTTGAAGATAAGATCTTAATCCTTCGGTATAAAGTTTTTTTGAAAATACAGAGCCCAAAGTCCATAGAAAAATTCTGAACTTGGAAGGACCGTTATTTAACATGGCACCCAATATTCTTCTAAAAACCTCTGTCCACCCATCGTTGACTAAATCTTTTCCATTTACATTTCCAGTTAAAAAGCCTTCAAAATTTTCTCTTCTCTTAGCTTGCCATCCAGGAGATTGATTTAGAAACCAATCTTCATTGGTATCAGTATTATTCCTTTCATCAATAGAAGAGGGTGTTCTTTGAAACACATATAATTTCTCTGCAGATTCAGCAAGGTGAGGGATACATTGAACAGCAGTAGCTCCTGTGCCAATCACGGCTACTTTCTTGTCTTTAAGGTTAGACAAATTTCCTTTAGATGATCCCCCTGTATACTGATAGTCCCATCTGCTTGTGTGGAAAGTGTGACCTTTATAATTATTGATGCCGTTTATCGCTGGCAGTTTAGGACGGTTAAGAGGACCGTTAGCATGAACAACATAGTTACACTTAATATTATCTCCTTTGTTGGTATTTATCTCCCAAAGTCTTTCGTCATCTTTCCATCTGACATCGTTCACTTCCGTTTGGAAAATAGCATGCTCAGCTAAACCAAATTTCTCTGAAATAATATTAAAATATTCCAGAGTTTCAGGTGCGTTGGTGTATTTTTTGCCAGGAATAAAATTAGTTTCTTCAAGCAAAGGAAAATATATATAGGATTCAATATCGCACGATGCTCCTGGGTATCTATTCCAGTACCAAGTACCGCCAAAGTTTCCACCTTTTTCGATAATCTTAAAATCAGAAAAGCCAGCTTCTTTGAGTCTAGATGCAGCTAGAACTCCACCAAAACCCCCACCAATGATCACGATTTCACAAGAATCATTTATGCATTCCCTTTCAATTTCTTTATCAATATAGGGATCATCTACAAAATAGGAAAAATCTCCACTGACCTCTTGGTACTGTTCGTTTCCGTCTTCTCGGATTCTTTTATCTCTTTCTTGTCTATATTTGTCTCTAAGATAATCAGGATCAAAAGAATAATTTTGCATATCTGTTTCCTCTAAAAAGCTTAATTTACCATATTCGCTGTTCAGCAAAAAATATATAAAAATAGTAAAGTATATGAATATTTTTAATTAATGGGGCTATAGCTCAGCTGGGAGAGCGCTTGCATGGCATGCAAGAGGTCCGCGGTTCGATCCCGCGTAGCTCCACCATTAATTATGCAGAATAGCCAAGAGCTTTTTTTGATTTAAATTTATTAACAATCTCAAAAAGCAAATAGAACCAAAAACCATTAACTATTGGCTCAACAAAAGCATCTATAGCAGCAAGATTCAAAGGAGAACCTGTAAGCAGTCTATTACATGTCATAGCAATGAGAATATGACCAACTGTATAGATAAAAGCTAAAAGAAAACCAATTTGATTAAGATTGATAAATGTTAAGTTATTCGATTCAATTTTTTTAATGAATATCTTTTTCAAGTAAACCAAAAGGAAATAAAACCAAAATCCATTGATTATCGGCTCAATAAAAGCATCTGCAGCTGCCATATCTAGCGAGGCACCAGTGATTATTCTGTTGCAAATCATTGCAATCAGGATATGGCCAATTGTGTATACAATTGCTAGAAAAAGATTTTCGTACTTGAAAATCTTTATATCATCGTATTTTAAGTAGTTTTTCACTGTATAAATGTAGCAATGGCTACGGATTATGTCAATAGTATAATTCCCTTGGTTTCATGAAAAAGAAAAGGGTACAAGAGAAAATTAAGGCGCGATCGGTTCCTTTTTCGCAAACACGTTCGCGACATGCAAGTGAGACTGCAGAAGATTATGTTGAAGCCGTTTTAGACTTAATTGATGAAAAAGGAGAATGCAGAGTATTGGACTTGTCACGCTTCTTCAACGTCAGTCATGTAACTGTTTCGCGTATAGTCAAAAGATTGAATGATGCAGATCTTTTATATACTCAACCATACAAACCTATAGAACTCACGGATAAAGGCTATAAACTTGCAAAAAAAAGTAAAAAGCGCCATGAAATTGTTCTAGCTTTCCTAATTAAATTAGGTGTTGATAAGGCTAATGCAGAAATAGACAGCGAGGGCATAGAGCATCATGTTAGTCCAAGTACGTTGGATGCAATGAAAAAATTTCTAAAATAACTGATTTATTTTCTTTTCCAATATCCAGATACATTTATTTGATCTTTTAAAACTCCAATATTCATAAAGTGGTTTTTAATCTCTATCATTTGGAATGCTTCACCCGCTCCAAATATATAGAAATTATCCTTTGGCAATTTAATATTTTTCAAAGTGTTTAGAAGATGTTTACTTTCTCCTGGTTGATCTTTTTCTCGATAAATCCAGTTTTCTTTGACGTTTCTCTTTAAATTTATAGGGATGCAACAATTCTCATCTAGAACTTCATAGAAGGCCATACAATTTATCTCATCATTAAGATGCTCTGATATTGACTGCATTGCAGGCAATCCTGATTCATCACAAAATAATATTAGGTGTTTTATATTTTCAGGCGGGTTGAAGAGGGATCTAGGTCCCCAAAGTATTACTTCATCGTCTACCTCTGCTCTTTTTGCCCAATCTCCTAAATCAGCAGGATGATCGTGAAGAACGAACCAAATCTTTAACTTGTCATCATCAAGTTGCCTTATAGTATAAAAAGCACCGGCTGTATCTTTTTTTCCTTGAATACCTTGTCTTCTGAAATCAGTGATGGAATAGCTTGGACTCATTCTAAAGTTACTATCTTTTTGTGGAACAATTACAAGCATAAAATCATCAGTCCCATGAGTTTTTAAATTTTTAAAATCACCTTCAAAAGTAATTTCTCTGATATTTGTAGAAATCATATTAGTTTTTTTGACTCTTGAAAAAAAAGATCTTGAAGATGCGGATGAAGACTTTTCCACATTCATTTCAATTCTGGTTTTTGGAAAACCATCTTTTATTTTCCTTCTAGCTTGATAAACAAGTTTAAAAAAATATTTTTTTAAGTTTTCTGCTGTTTTACCTTCCAAACTGAAATTAGTTTTCATTATGAAAGAGGAATTGCCATCTGTGGCTTTGATGGCAAAAAAAACTTTATCGTAAATTATAGTCTCAGCTCTGATTATTTTTTTCTTAGATAAATGATTTGAAATCAATAAAATTGCATCGCTGTGATTGCTATTGTAGTCATCGAGTAATAATTTAAATTCCTCCAAATCATTCATAATCAAATATCTTTAATTCTTGATAAAAATAATCTTCAAATAAGCTAATAAAATTTCTGCAGTCAGATAAGTAATTTTTATTATTATTTTATAATGAGAAATGGCATCCTTAAAAATTCCAAAGTTACCAGCTCCGCTTGCGACCTTCTTACTGAGAATACCTTTATCTGTGATGTTTTTTCAACAAGGTTTATCAAAATTTCCTGTCACCGAGGCAACCGCCGAAGCATTTGGATTACCTTTTATTGTCTGGTGGTTTGTTGCGTACGGAGAGGTTGGTTCTGCTATAGGATTAATAGTGGGAGGTGTAATTGGCATAGTTTTTACTAAAGGATTTATAAGCGACTTAGCTGACCTTTTAACAAGATTCAGTGGCATTACCATGACTTGTGTTATTACAGGAGTTATTTGGTTGATGATGCCATCAAGCTTTTTAGACGTTATAACTAAAGATTATCTTCACGTAAGTCTTTATGTTGGCGGACTGTATTTTGCTCTTAGAGGTAATACGAAGTACGGTTTTTAGTAATTTTATGGCATGAATCTAAGTGAAATTAATGATGGAATTATCAAATAAACAAATTTCTTATCCTTGGTGGTTTTCTTTAATTCTTTTTTTATTAGTCTCACCGATGTTTTACGGCCCATTGATAGCCTTTTTAAATCCCTCATTTTTTGGAGGAGAAGGATCAAAAGAATTTTGGTCGTATTTAGCACAAAACTCAGCGCAATCTTTCCAGTAAGGATTGTCTTTAAACTTGTCTCTCATATTTTTGTCCAGTCCTAAGAAATCAAAAAAATAGTAACCCTGGAATATTCCGTGGTGTTTAATGATCCAATAATTCTTATCAGAAATAAATGGCTCAAGCATCGTAGCTGCAAAATCAGCATGGTTAGCTGGCGCTAAAGTATCTCCAATATCATGCAAAAGAGCACAAACGATATATTCTTCATCCCTACCATCACGCATTGCTCTTGTCGCAGTTTGTAAACAGTGAGTGTATCTATCAACGGCAAAACCTC
>CACNYO010000020.1 GCA_902624765.1 uncultured SAR86 cluster bacterium | reverse complement strand
CAAAGTTCTTATAATTTCTTTGACGTTGTGCCCATCCATGGGTCCAACGTAATTAAAACCAAGTTCTTCGAATAAAGTGCCTGGTGCAACCATACCTTTAATATGTTCTTCAGCTTTACTGGCAAATTTTCTTGCAGAAGGGATTAATCTAAGGGCCATTTTTCCACCTTCTCTGATCTGCGTGTACCATCGACTTGACCAAATTCTTGCAAGATAATTTGATAATCCACCAATATTTTTTGATATTGACATATTGTTATCGTTGAGAATTACCAACAAATCTTTATTTAGATTGCCAGAATGACTCAATGCCTCAAAAGCCATACCTGCTGTTAATGCTCCGTCTCCTATAACCGCAATAGCTTTTTCATTTGAACCTACTGTCATACCGAGAGCAGCACTGATGGAAGTACTTGAGTGACCTACACCAAAAGTATCAAAAATGCTTTCTTCTCTATATGGGAAAGGGTGCAAACCATTTTTTTGACGCATAGATGACATTGAATTTTTTCTGCCAGTGATTATCTTATGAGGATAGGTCTGATGACCAACATCCCAAACTATCTTATCTTTAGGAGAGTCGAAAATATAATGAAGAGCAACGGTAAGCTCTACAACACCCAATCCAGCTCCAAAATGTCCACCCGTCTGTCCTACTGTATATAAGAGAAATTCTCTTAGTTCATCACAAAAATCTTCTAATTGATTTTCTTTTAATTGTTTTAAGTCTGATGGTGAATTTACAAGATCTAGCAAAGGTGTTTCAGGACATTTTTCAGGAATTGAATCAAATATTTTCACTCTACTTTAATTATTTCTTTCAACTATAAATTTTGATAATTTAATGAGCTTTTCAGTTTTGTAAGGTAAAGATTTTAAACATTTAATAGCCTCTTCGCATAGAGAATCTGCTCTTGCTAGAGATTCTTCAACTCCAATTAATTTTGGGTAGGTGTTTTTTTTTAGATATTCATCTGAATGTGCCGGTTTCCCAAGATCTTCTGTTGACGAAGTACAATCCAAGATATCATCCTTAATTTGAAATGCTAAACCAATACACTCCGAAAATTTAATGAATGTACTCATGTCACTTTCTGGCAAATCCTCTTTTAAAAGACAGGTTGCATGAACACAGGCAGAAATTAATTTGCCAGTCTTTAGTGCATGTATCATGTCTAGCTCATCGATAGAGATTTCAGAATTTTCAGATTTAATATCTCTATTCTGACCTTCAACCATCCCGAAAGGTCCGCATGCTTTTGAAAAAGTACTGATGATTTTTATTTTGGTATCTGCAGATAATTTTGGATCTTCAATGTCAGTGATTATTTCTAAAGCTAAAGGTTGGATTGCATCGCCAGCAAGAATAGCTGATGCCTCACCAAATTTTATATGACAAGATGGTTTTCCTCTTCTCAAATCATCATCATCCATGGCCGGAAGATCATCATGAATTAACGAGTAACAATGTATAAGCTCTCCTGCTGCTGCCATTGCATCGATTGTTTCATCTTTAAGATCTAGATCAAGAGAGTCTGCAACAAGGTAAACAAGCTGCGGCCTAATTCTTTTCCCTCCATCCATTACCGAATAATGAATAGCTTCTGTTATGTTTGAATAACTTTTGTTTGGTAAAGCTTTATTTAAAGCCTTTTCAATTCTTTTCTGATTATTTTCTAGGAAAGATAAATCATCAATCATTCGATAAATCCTCAAAAGAAACTTCTTCTCCTTCTTTAGAGGATAATTTTTTGATTTTAAGCTCTGCATCGGCCAACATCTTCTGACAAGCTTTAGTTAAAGATATGCCTTTCTCATAAGCTTTTATAGAATCTTCTAAAGATAAGTTTCCCTCTTCTAAGCTATCAATAATCTTTTCTATTTCACTAAGAGTTGATTCAAAATTTAGTGATTTTTTTTTATTGTTGTTGCTGGACATTTCTATTTCTAGTAGTTATTTCAAATTTTGAAAAAATTTCTTTTAATCTTGATGGCAGAATTAACCATGCAGGTGTCACGAAAAGGGTAAGAATTGTTGCAAAAGATAGACCCCAAACCAAACCGAACGCTAAGGGTTGCCAATAAACCGCAACTCTTCCTCCAACTCCGATCTCTCTCGTAATGAAGTCAACACCAATACTACTTGCAAGAGGAAGAAGTCCTACAACTGTGGTGAAAGAAGTTAAGAAAACAGGTCTAAGCCTTTGAGCACAAGTTCGGATCAGGATGTCCTTTTCTTTCAGATTTATAGAGTTTCTCTTCAAAACATTATAAGTATCAACGAGTACAATATTGTTATTCACTACAATCCCAGCTAGGGCAACAACCGACAGTCCAGTGAACAGAACACTAGTAAGTGATTGAGTCACCAATAGTCCCAATTGCACGCCGGCAGTTGATAGCAATATTGCAAAAACAATAACAAATGCCTGATAAAAACTGTTCAACTGAGTTACGAGCAACATAGCCATAAGGAAAATAGAGATCATCCCAGCTGTAGCAAAGAAAGCTGCAGCTTCTTCTGTTTCTTCTTGTTCGCCACCGAAATTAAAACTTATTTGACTGAATTCAATATTTTCATCAATCCAATTATTTATTTGAGAAATTACTTTTGATGGAACAGCATTATCTAGATAATCGGCTGTTACTGTATAAGCTCTTTCTCCATCTACTCTTCTGATTGATGGGACATCAAGTTTTGGAATCACCTCAACAAAACTACTCAAAGGCATTAATCCTTGTCGAGTAGGTATATTCAACTCTCCTAATTGATCTAACCTTCTTTCAGACTCCGGATATCTGACTCTAATTTCAACCTCGTCTTCTACATCTTCAGGTCTATACTCTCCTAGCTTTAATCCATTCGTCACAAATTGAATGGCTGCTCCGATCTCAGATGTTGAAACCCCAAAAAGAGAAGCCTTTTCTTTATCAATATCGACTGCCCATTCTATCTTCCTAACCGGAATTGTAGTTTTAACATTATCTACTCCATTTATTGAGGATTTCATGAATTCTTCGAGAGCAACCGTAGCTTCGTAAACAACTCTGGAATCTTGTCCAGAGATATCAATTTCAATTGGTGCGTCAATGGGTGGACCGCCTTCCTCTCGTCTGACGACAAACTTTAAACCAGGAAAGTTTTTACTTATGTCCCTTATTTGATCAAGGACTTCATAGCCGTTTTTCCCGCCAATAATTTCATCTTCTTCTTTGAAAGCAAGCTCAACCATAAATCCACCGATTCCATCAGCAGAACCTCTACTTCGTGGGTCTCCCGCTGAGTTACCTCCTGTAAAAGTAGAAAGTTTTATAATTTCAGGGATTTGAACGAATTCTTTCTCTATCTGCTCGACAAGATCCAACTTTTCAGCAGCATTTAAGTTTCCTCTAGCTTCAATATTTACGCTAACAAAAGTTGGTTCTCCTTCAGCAAAAAAAGTTGAACCGGCACCGTGTCTTGCTTGAAGAAGAAAGATTGTATAAACGAGAAGGATTACGAAAAATAATACTTGTAATGGTCTAGAGAGAACAAAATCTAGGGATCTAGCGTAAGCTCCAGTAATGCCTGGTAGTTCAGTTGGATCACCATTTTCCAGCTTTGAAGTGTTTTGAATTGATTCTTGACTCCTATTACCTATGCTTCCAAATAGAGATCCAATCGCCGGTGTGAAAAGTAAAGCATAAATTAGTGAACCGCCGAGAACTGCAAAAACAGTAACGATTAGAGTTCTCAAGAAAGCCCCAGATAAAGAATCCCAAAAAAGAAGAGGGAAAAAGGCTGCAAGTGTTGTTAAGTTGGATGCTATTACCGGCCAGAACATTCTCCTTGCGGCCAACTTATAAGCAGTTGTTTTATCTAAACCTTCCGCCATTTTTCTGTCGGCAAATTCAATTACAACTACAGCTCCATCTATTAACATTCCTAAAGATATTAGTATCCCAAAGCAAACAAGAAAGTTAAAAGATGTTCCATATGCATTAAGAATAATCATCCCAAAAAAGAAGCATAATGGAATAGCAGCGCCTACCATTAAAGAAGATCTGATTCCCATAGTCGCCAAAGCAACAGCCATAACTAAAACCAGAGCTGTAATGACATTTCCCATTAGTTCATCTAACATGATTGTATTCCAGGCAGTTCTGTCCTCAGTTATAACAATCTCAAGAGAAGGAGGATAAAGCTCTTTTTTTTGATCTAATAGTTTGTTAATTGCTTCAACTGCATCAAGTTCATTAGCATCTGTTCTCTTAACTACCTCAATAGCAACAGTATTTTTTCCATTTACCTTGGCATATGATTCTTGATCCTTGTATGATCTTCTAATTTCGGCAACGTCTTCAATTCTAATGACTGCATTTTCTCTTTTAATAAGAGGAATTTTTCTTACATCTCCAACATCTTCAAAAATCGAAGGAACTTTAACGGCAAAGGTTCCTGTGCCTGTCGTTATTAATCCAGCAGGTATTACCCTATTATTTTGTGAAATAGCATTGTAAAAATCTTGAGCGGTGATTCCAAAGCTTTCGAGCCTTGTTCGATCTACCTCCACTTCCAATAAATCTTCCGGCACACCTGCTAAATTCGCCTCAAGAACTAAGGGAATGGCCTCTACATCTGATCTCAAGTCTTTTGCTATGTAATTGAGCTCTCTTTTAGATAATTCATTTGACACGAGATTTACCCTCATTATTGGGAATCTAGAAAAGTTGAAGTTACTTACCATCGGCTCTTCGGCCTCTGTTGGTAATTTGAAAGCTATTTCGTCTACCGCATCTCTGACATTCGTTTTAGCAATATCCGGATCAAAATCATTCGGAAATTCAACGATAACTGTAGAAAAATCTAGCCTGCTGTAAGATTGAACGCCCTTGACATCATCAACTGTCAAAAGTCTTTTCTCAATTGGCCTAGATATCAGCCTCTCCGCGTCTTCAGGAGAAACACCTTCATAAAAAGTGCTGACCATCACAAATGGGACATCTATATCTGGTTCTGAAGCATTTGGAATTTGACCATACGAGAAAATACCCCACGTCAAAACGAGGAACATCATCGTTAATGTAGTTCTGTAGCGATCTACAAAAAAATCAATTAATCCTTTCATTAGAATCTGTAAATCTGCTATCTAAAGCAATACCTACTTTTTCTCCCTGAGATACATAATCTTGCCCCACGGTAATGATAGTTGAGATAGTATCAAGACCAGTTATCCAAGCTCCATTGGTTGTATCCTCAATAAGCTCTATGGATTTAAAAGCTACTAGACCGTCTTCATCAATGATTCTAATCCCCAGATCACCACCAGTATCTAATCTCAAAACTGAAACTGGAACTAAATGAGCTAATCTTTCAAAACCTTTAAGGGTGACTTCTGATGTCATTCCATCTTTTATCTCTGAGTCTGGATTTGGAACTGAAATTTCTATCCTAAAAGTTCTAGTAAGAGGATTAGCCGATGAGGAAATGAACTTAACTTTTCCGTTAAAAATTTTTCCGTTGTTTAACTCTACTTTTGCTGGAGAATCTAAAGTAATCTCTGACATGTCGTTTTCAGATATCTCTGCCGAGATAAGAATTGGGTTAAGATCTAAAACTGTGGCACATATTCCCTGTCTTGGGAGAAAATCTCCTACATCAAGATCGATTCTATCTACAATTCCATCAAAAGGAGCCTTTACAGATGCAAAATCAAGATCTTGAAAAGCTCTTTCGTATCTAGCTTTTGCTGCTTGCAACTGACTGTTAGAGTAAAGACCTTCATCGAAAAGTTTTTTTGCTGTTTCATAGTTTAAAGATGCCTCTTTTGCTACTTCGTCTTTATCACCAACAAAAATTTCACATATTGGACTGCCTTTTTTTACAAATTGACCCTGTGCAACTGGAAGGCCTATTACTTGACCGGAGGTTTCTGCTCTTAGCTGAACATTTTTATCAGCTTCTGCTGAACCTTTGAGAATAATATTTCTTGCAAATGGCTGAGCTGATTGTTTCATTACCCTAACCGTAGTTTCTTCAATGACAATTCTTTTTGTAGGAATTTCAGTATCTACAAAAAATCCTGAAATCATCCAGATTGATGCAAAAAATAAAAAAATTCCTGCTGATTGTATGTTAGAAATCGAGAGAATCGATTTTAAGATTGAGCTCAAAAATTTCATGATAATAATATGGAGACGAATGGGATTATATCAACTCCGCCATGTTATTGATGCTTTTTATATTATGACACTTATCATGTCAATAATTAGAGCGAATGCTTTTCTCTTAATTTTTCAAGGAGATGAATTTGCTCTCTTTTAGATAAGTTCGTTTTCCTGTCTTCTATCGCTTTTAACTCTGGAAGAAAAAAATTGCTTGCATCATTCAGATAATCTTTTATCGAATCAGACAATAGAGACTGAAACTTTTCAAAACCTGATCTTTCCTCTGAGCGTCTCAAATCAGACCATCCAAAATTTTTTGCTGTTTCATATATTAAAGGATGCGTCCAATTGAAACCTTCAGGATCATCTGAACCTAGGCATGCCTCAGCAAATGCTGATTCAATAGATTTAATTCCTTCTTTTTTTAAAAAATGGCTTTTAACTTCTTCAAGAGTCTGACTCAAGGAAGGTAGAAATTTTGACTTTGAGGTTAGTTCATCAATTGCCTGGAATATCAAGTCCAGAGAGAAGATCTCTAACTTTTTAAGCCATAGCTGTTTTGCTAAATTCAAACTAACTTCATCTTTAAAGGCTTTATGGAATTGATTGTGATAGGTAATTTCTAATTGAGCAAAAATTAGATTTACTAATTCTATGTGATTATCCGGAATTTTTATTTTTTTGCCCATTCTGTGTTAGCAAGCCTATCTAAAATATTGGAACCTTTCTTTGATTCCTTTTCCCAAGAATTTTTAACATAATTGATAAATTTATTATTCCAATTCGAAGAAATCTCCCCAGAATCGATCCAGTAAAGTCTAAATTCAGGTATTTTTGATTCTGTAAAATCATATTTAATATTTGCTACTTCCAAAACTTTTAAGCAATCCTCGCTAGGGACCCAATTTTTTGACATAGGATAATTTTCTTTATCACTATCCAGTCTAAATTTTTTTCTAGCCCATTGTTTTTTTGCATGATTTATAAAAGTAGAATTCCAAGAATTCGACTTGATCTTTTTTTCTTTCCAAAACAAAAGGAACTCCGGCAAAAGACTTTTTATAAATGAATCACTCATATTGAGATTCTTAAGAATTGATAGCGCATCTTCGGAAGGCTGCCAATTATTATCAATAAGAATTTTTTTTGATTCTTGATATTCATTTTTTTCTTTTTCTCTCCAATTTTTTAACACATATTGAAGAAATTTTGACTCCTTGGAATGTAGCTTTAAATCCTTACCTTTCCAAAACAAATTAAAACTTGGTAAGTGATCCAATAAAAAATCCTTTTTGATTCCTAAGTTGATAGCCTGCTTAATCAGATCTTCACTTGGATAAAAGCTATTTGTCTCATCAGCCTCTGTAAAGCTATCATTTGTAGACAAACTTCTGTTTAAAAGACCTAATTTAACAAGTCTTTTAAAGGAGTTTTCTAATTGCGAGACTTCCAAGAATTTAAACTCATTTTTGAGGTTATCCAAGGAAAGGTCCTGATGATTGTTTTGATAAAAATCTAAAATTATTGCTTCTGTAATTCCAAGAGATTCAGCAATATCTTTTGAAAATGAGTATTTCTTTCCTGACATTTATGCTGAAACACTCATATTCTGTCTTCGATTTTTGACAGCATTAGAAAGCAAGTTCAGCATAATTTCTGTATCTTCCCAGCCTACGCACGCATCGGTGATGCTTTGGCCGTATTTGATTTTGTCTTTATTTTCAGAGCTTTGGTTTCCCTCAATTAAATTGCTTTCAATCATGACACCAATGATATTTTTAGATCCAGAAGATATTTGATTACAGAGGTCTTGATTAACCATAAGTTGTTTTTTGAACTGCTTATTGCTATTTCCATGACTCATGTCAACCATTACAGAATCTATCAGTCCATTTTCTTTAAGTATTTTTGATGTTTCTTTTATATCTTTATCTTTGTAATTGGGTTCGCTCCCTCCTCTAAGAATCACATGACAATCCTGATTTCCAGCTGAATTGAAGATGGCTGACTTACCCTCCTTTGTAATGGACAAGAAGATGTGTGAATGACTTGCCGCTTTTAGTGCATCAACAGCTACTTTTACTGAACCATTTGTACTATTTTTAAATCCTACTGGACAAGATAGACCAGAAGCAAGTTCTCTGTGGATTTGACTTTCAGTAGTCCTAGCTCCAATTGCTCCCCAGGATATAAGATCGGAGATGTATTGAGGAGTGATAATATCTAAGTATTCAGTTCCAGCAGGCAAACCTATCTCATTTATTTGGATTAAAAGTTTTCTTGCAGTTTTCAATCCTTTATTAATGTTGAAACTATTATCAATATCAGGATCATTTATAAGACCTTTCCATCCAACCGTAGTTCTTGGTTTTTCGAAATAGACTCTCATGACTATTTTAAGTTCCTTCGATAATTGATCAGCAATAGGCTTTAATTTTTTAGCATATTCAATCGCAGATTTCGGATCGTGAATTGAACATGGACCAACTACGACTAACAACCGATCATCTTCTTGATTGAGAATTGAAGATATCTCATTTCTTGATTCGAAAACCAATTTTGATGCTTTAGATGACAGCGGTAACTTGTCTATAAGCTTTATTGGAGGAGTGACCTCCAAAAGCCCTTTAATCCTAGTATTGTCTGTTAAATATTGCATAATTCTTCAAGTGAATGCATTTTATATATAATCTCTTCAATTTAAAGGTTTTAATTTAAATATACAGTGAAAATTTCTCTAGTGCAGGAAAATCCCGTTGTTGGTGATATAGAAGGTAATACGTCTATAGCAAAAGATTACATTTTGAAATTCGAATCATCTGGTTCAGATCTCATTGTATTTAGTGAGTTATTTATTACAGGTTATCCTCCTGAGGATTTATTATTGAGAGAAGATTTTCTTATTTCTGCACAAAAAAGTGTTGAAAATTTGTCGTCATCAATAAAAAAATCAAAAGTTTTAATTGGACTACCAACAAAGAAAGATGGCAAAAGATACAATTCTGCTGCTTTAATCGATAAGTCTGGAATCATTCAAATCTATGATAAACATGTTCTTCCAAACTATATCGAATTTGATGAAAAGAGATATTTTTCTAATGGCAACTCCAAGACCTTCTTTCAATTAAATGATCTCAAAGTAGGACTTTCAATTTGCGAAGACATTTGGGATGAAGGTTTTATAGATTTGCAAAAAGAAAATAATTTAGACCTTCTCATAAATCTGAGTGCTTCGCCATTCACCATTAGTAAGAAAGAAGAGAGAGCCAATGTTTTTGCTAAGATCTCAGAAAAGTTAAACATTCCTTTGATTTACGTAAATCAAACAGGAGGACAAGATGAACTGGTTTTTGATGGCACTTCCTCAGTAATCAATAAGCAAGGGGACGTGACTATTGAACTTAAAAGCTTTGCGACTGACTCTATTCAATTTAATTATGAAAAAATAAATAAAAGTTCAATCACAGAAAAAACATCAAACAGATTAAAAGATCTTTATGATTCATTAGTCCTGGCTACAAAAGACTACGTAGAAAAAAATAACTTCAAAGGAGTTCTAATTGGTTCATCCGGCGGTATTGACTCTGCTTTGACAGCAACAATTGCAACAGATGCTCTTGGTTCAGAAAAAGTTAGAACGATAATGATGCCTTTTAAATATACTGCAGACATTAGTATCAATGATGCTGCGCTTTTGGCAAAGAATTTAAAAATCAATCATCAAGAAATCCCAATAGAGAAGGTTTATGACGCTCACATGAGCAAGCTTTCTGAAATTTTTAATAATAAAAAAATTGATAAAACCGAAGAAAATTTGCAGTCAAGAATCAGAGGAGTGACTCTGATGGCAATTTCAAATAAAGACGGTTTATTAGTTCTCACGACAGGAAATAAAAGTGAAACTGCAGTTGGCTACAGTACGTTATACGGAGACACTGCTGGAGGATTTGCAGTTTTAAAAGACGTCTCAAAGACATTGGTTTACGAACTATCAAAATATAGAAATGGATTAAATGACGTGATTCCAGAAAGAATCATTGCAAGACCCCCAAGCGCTGAACTAGCTCCAGATCAAAAAGATTCTGATTCCCTGCCAGATTATGAAATATTGGATCCAATAATAGAGCTCTACGTAGAAAAGGATTTTTCCGTAAAAGAGATAATTCAAGAAGGTTTTGATAAAAAGACTGTCAAAAAAATTATCGGACTTATTGATTTTAATGAGTACAAAAGAAGGCAGGCTCCATTGGGAGTGAAAATATCCGATAGAAATTTTGATAAGGGTAGAAGATATCCTATTACCAACTCATGGAAACCCAACATATAGGGTTATTGTTAGAAAAAATCACTACATTTTGTGCTTTTGAAGGCAATTGAGCTATAATTCGCTCAAAACAGCTGTGGATACAATAAAAGACATCAATAAAAAAGCTGAACAACAAGAATTGCCTCTAAAATTGCAAGGCGAGAATATATCTAACCTTCCCGAAGATTTATACATCCCGCCTAATTCTCTAAGAATATTTTTAGATTCATTTGAAGGCCCATTAGACCTCCTTTTGTATTTTATTAAAAAGCAGAATCTTGATATTGCAAATATAGATGTTTCTTTGATTACTGATCAATACATTTCATACATAAACCTCATGGAAGAACTTCAGTTTGATTTAGCTGGTGAATACCTAGTCATGTCTGCTTATCTTGCAGAAATAAAATCAAGGATTTTGCTACCTTCACTATCTGAAGATGATGAGTTAGAGGACGATCCGAGATCAGAATTAATTAGAAGACTTCAAGAATACGAGAGATATAAAAAAGCATCTGAAAGCTTAAATGATATTCCAATGGTAAATAGAGATTTTTATCTCGCTAGTGCAGCAAAACCTGAATTTGAAGTATCAAAAGAGAAACCAAAAATTACCGGAGAGGACTTAGTGCTTATTTTTAATCAACTTAAAGAAAGAATAAGTCTCAATAAAAGTCATATTATTGATTTTGAAGAACTTTCTACAAGAGAAAGGATGACCGAAATTCTTGAATTACTTCAACAAAGCAACTTGATAGCTTTTAATGATTTGATAAAGAAGTCAGAAGGAAAGATGGGCATTGCAGTTGTCTTGTTAGCAATCATGGAGTTGCTTAAAGATTCACTAATAAAGGGGATTCAAAACGAACCTTTCGGAAAAATTCATCTCTCAAAAAAAATTTCAGGCGTCCACTAAATGAATACGATCACACTTTCAAAAATTATTGAGGCGATACTTCTATCGTCTGGCAGACCTTTAAGTGAAAAAGAGATCGCTAACCTATTTGACGAAAAAGAAAAACCATCTCATTCAGAATTTAAAGACGCTTTAGATTTGATTGAGCAAAATTCTCAAAATAATTCTTTTACTTTATCAAGGGTTGCAAGTGGATTTAGACTTCAGGTCGATCAAGCTTATGCCCCTTACATTGCTAAAATTTGGCAGGAGAAAAATCAAAGATATTCAAGAGCGTTAATGGAGACGATAACTTTGATAGCTTACAAGCAGCCCATAACAAGAAGCGAGATAGAGGAAGTTAGAGGAGTTTCAGTAAGCAGTAATTTAATTAAGAATTTATTTGAAAAGGGATGGATTAAAGTTGTCGGTATTAGAGATGTTCCTGGAAGACCTAGTTTGCTAGGGACCACAAAAGAGTTTCTTGATGACTTGGGGCTCAAGAAACTATCGGATTTGCCTTCTTTACCTGAAATAAGTATTTCTACTGAATCTACCATGCCATTACCGCTGGAGGATCCAGATCAAAATTCCATTGAGGGAAATGAGATTATCCAGTGAAAGAAAGAATCCAAAAGGTTCTTTCCGATTCAGGCATCGCGTCTCGACGACAGATAGAAAAGTTCATTAAAGAAAAAAGAATCTTTGTTGGTGACAGACTCGCCAAGCTTGGAGAGAAAATTTCAAGAGATGATCAAATTTTCCTTGATGGAAAAAAAATTAATCTAAATGTTAATAATAAGTTAAGAATATTAGCTTTAAATAAACCTGAAGGGTTTGAATGCACTAGGTCAGAAAAAAGCTCTAAGAAAAAAATATTTGATTTGTTGCCACCTGAAAATGACTTCAGATGGATATCAGTAGGAAGATTGGACTTAAACACTTCAGGCCTTCTTTTGATAACAAACAATGGCCAAGTTGCCAATCAACTGATGCATCCCTCATCAATGCTTGATAGAGAATACATTGCTCGTATAAGGGGGAAAGTTAAACCAACTGACATAGATAAATTAAAAAAAGGTATTCAGATTGATGGAAATAGAATGAAATTCAATGATTTAGTTGAAGGCAGGATAACCAAATCTCACTCTTGGTTTGCTCTTGTTATACAAGAGGGAAAAAATAGAGAAGTCAGAAAGCTATGGAATGCATTAGGCTACGAAGTAAGTCGCCTTAAAAGAGTAAGATACGCAAATATTTTTTTAACCTCAACCTTAAAGCAGGGCTCCTATAAAGAACTGAACCAAAAAGAAATTGATAACTTAATTAAGAATCTCTCTTAGGGATTTAATTTTAAAAACATCTTTTAAATCCTCATCTTTAATGGAATTATTATGATAGCCGTATTCTGCAAATATAAATGAGGTTTTTGCACGTTTTGAGGCCTCGAAATCTTTGAAATGATCTCCAAAAAAAAGAGTATTTTCAGGAGAACAATTTAACTTCTTCATAGCTAAATTTATACCGCTTGGATCGGGTTTTCGTTTGTTCTCAGTATCTTCTGGAGAGATAACTATATCTGCCATTTCATCCCATTTATAAAAATTTGAGATTTTATCAGTGAGGAATTTAGGTTTATTTGTAACTATCCCCCACATTTTATTATTATCTTTGATGTATCTTATTAGTTCTTCAAAGCCTCCAAATGTTATAGAGTTAGTGCATATTTTTTCATACTCCTCAACAAGCTCTTTCCTAAGACTTTCGAAATTACTATGATTTTCTGAAATTGAGAATCCATGTGCAATTAAAGCTCCCGCACCTTCAGAAACAATTTGTCTTACAGATGAAAATCCTTTTTCAGCTAACTTTTTTTGCTGAAGCAAAAAATTAAGAGATATGTGAAATTCTTTAGCAGTATCAAGGATGGTGCCATCCAAATCAAAGAGGTAAAGGTCAATATCACTGTGGTTTATGAGCATGGATCAAGTAATTAACAGTAACATCATCGCCTAACCAGTAATTGCCTGTAAGAGGGTTATAGCTCATTCCAATTATTTCCTTCACTTCTAATCCTGTATTGGTCATAAAACCATGAAGTTCGGATGGTTTTATAAATTTATTAAAATCATGAGTACCTTTAGGCAATAAATTAAGAATATATTCGGCCCCTATAATTGCAAAAAGAAAAGATTTCGGGTTTCTATTGATTGTTGAAAAAAAAACTTCGCCTCCGGGTTTACATAAATCTGAGCAGGTCTTAACAAGTAACTGAGGATCAGGAACATGTTCAATAGCTTCAAGACAAGAAACAATGTCAAAAGTTTCTTTTTTATCAACTAAGCTTTCAGCTTCTCCTAAAATATATCTGATCTCTTTATTAGTTTCAGAAGCATGCAGCTTAGCTGTTTCTATAGCAACTTCTGATATATCAATCCCTGTTACTTCGGCTCCAAAATCATAAAGGGCTTCTGTCAACAATCCGCCACCACATCCAACATCTAGGACATTTAATTTTTTTACATTTTTTTTGTTGTTTATATAATTTGATCGTAGAGGGTTGATTTTATGTAAAGGTGCGAATTTTCCCGAAGGATCCCACCATTCTTTTGCTATTTTATTAAACTTATCTTTTTCTGCTTGATCGATATTCATATTTCTGACAATCTGATATCAGTATATTGAATTACATTGTAAAAAAAAGTTAAAGCTTCATTTTTATTAAGCTTAAAACTTTGTTTAAAATTATTTTGCTAAAAACTTGAAATGAAAATATTCTTTCCAAAGGAATCTGAGAATGAATCAAGATCTGCACTTGATCTTGCTTCTGCCCAGAGGTTGATTGATCTTGGAATAGAAGTTTCGTTTGAATCAGGAGTCACTCAAAAAATAGATATCTCAGATCAAGATTTAGAAGATATAGGATGTAAAAACAAATCTAGATCAGAAGGTTTATCTAATTCAGAAATTATTTCATCAGTTAATCATTTGCCTTTATCAGACTTGGATTTAGTTTCTGAAAACACTTTAACTATAAGTTTTCTTGATGTATTTAATGAAAAAGAATTTTTAGAGAAACTAAGGCAAAAAAAGATCACCTCTATCAGTATGGAATTAATTCCAAGAATCACAAGGGCTCAGAAAATGGATGCTTTATCATCTCAAGCCAATTTAGCAGGGTATTCAGCAGTAATGTTAGCCTCATCTAAAATGAATAAGGCAATGCCAATGATGATGACAGCTGCGGGAACAATTTCTCCCGCAAGAGTTTTTGTAATTGGTGTTGGAGTTGCAGGACTTCAAGCAATGGCAACTGCGAAAAGACTTGGAGCTCGCGTTGAAGCATTCGATACCAGGCCAGTAGTTGAAGAACAAGTGAAGTCTCTGGGAGCAAGGTTTATAAAAATAGATATTGGTGATACAGAAGAGACAGATCAAGGCTATGCAAAAGAACTAACAGAAAAGCAATTGGAGCTACAAAGAGAAGGAATGAAAAAAGTTTGTGGCTACTCAGATATTGTAATAACTACGGCACAAGTTTTTGGTAAGCCAGCTCCTAGAATTTTATCTGAAGATATGGTTTCCAGCATGCAGCCAGGAAGCATCATTGTTGATATGGCTGTAACCTCAGGTGGAAATGTCGAAGGTTCTGTCTTGGGTGAGACTGTGGAAAAAAATGGGGTGAAAATAATAGGGCATGAAAATCTTCCAGGGTATGTTCCGGAACATTCCACTCAAGTATATGCAAGCAATATCTATAATTTAATTGAAGAGTTTTGGGATAAAGATGCTAAAAAACTCGAATTAGATGAATCAGATGAAATTTTAAAAAGTTGCATAGTTACAAAAGATGGTAATTACATATCGGAAATTCTAAGGAGTTAATTTAATGGAAATGATGCTGTTGCTGTTTGTCCTTGTCCTTTCAATATTTTTGGGTTTTGAGCTTATTAATAAGGTTCCATCTACTCTTCATACTCCTTTGATGTCAGGTGCAAATGCGATTTCTGGAATAACCCTTGTTGGAGCAATTTTATCTTCGGGAGGTGACTCTTCAAGTATTACTATCGCCCTAGGAACAATAGCTGTTTTCTTGGCAAGTCTTAATGTTGTTGGCGGA
>CACNYO010000019.1 GCA_902624765.1 uncultured SAR86 cluster bacterium | reverse complement strand
TTATATTTTTAATATCTTTTCTCAAATTTTTTGAAAGCTCTAATCCATTGGATACTAGGCTTTCATGCGTAAGGATAATTTGAACAGAGGATGATAAATTTAAGTCCTTAGTTTGAGCTATCAATGCTAATCTATCCAAACCGATCGAGAAGCCTGCAGCTGGACAATCTCTTCCCCCGAGTTGTTTAGACAGTCTGTCGTACCTTCCGCCTCCACAAAATGTATCTTGACTTCCAAGATCTGAGGATGTCCATTCGAAAACAAGATCGTTATAATAATCTAGACCCCTTACTAATTTCTCGTTTTCTTCATATGATATTCCTAAATCATCTAGGCCTTCTTTGATGTGTTCATAGGTATCGATTGATTTTTGACTGAGATATGCAGATATTTTGGGACCTTTTTTTATCACTTTTTGGGTTTCTTCATTTTTAGAATCTAAGATCCTGAGCGGATTTGTATCAAGTCTTTTCAAGCTATCATCATCTAGATTCTCAGAAAACTCACTTAAATAATTTTTTAACTCTGATGCATATTTTTTTTGAGATGCCACATCTCCAAGAGAATTGATATTCAATGAGATATTACTTAGTTCAAACCTTTCAAAAATCTCATTTGCCATCATCAACAGCTCAAGATCTGCTTCAAAACCTCTGATACCATAAGTTTCAGCACTTACCTGAAAGAATTGCCTTGATCTTCCTCTTTGAGGTCGCTCATATCTAAACATTGGACCTGCGTATGACAGCCTAATGGGAGCGGAATCAATTAAACCAGAATCAATAGCGAATCTTAAACATCCGGCAGTTCCCTCAGGCCTGAGAACTAAGTCCTCTCCTTTTCTATCTTGAAAAGAAAACATTTCCTTATTAACAATGTCAGTTTCTTTTCCAACTGATCTAATGAAAAGGTCTTTTTTCTCTACAATAGGTGTCTCAATCTCTCTAAAAAAATAACTATTAAGAATATCTTTAATTTCATTTAGTAAATTTGATTTATGCTCAAAGTCATGTGGATTCAGATCATTAAATCCTCTTGGTTTTGTAACTTTCGACATAATCTAGCCTTTTGCAATAATTTTTTTATTCTCGCTCTCAAGAGATTTTACTTTTTCTCTAATTTGTTTTTCTAAATGCTCTATAAGATTTTCATTCCCCACTTTGTGATTTGGCTCTCCATCAATGTAAATCAAATTATTGGGATCAGCCCCTGTTATGCCAACATGAGCTGCTTTAGATTCTCCAGGCCCATTCACATAACAACCAATAACAGCAACATCAATGTTTTCTCTAATGTCTTCTAGTCTGGTTTCTAATGCATTCATGGTTTCGATAACATTAAAATTTTGTCTTGAACAACTTGGGCAAGCTATAAAATTGATACCCTTTGATCTTAGCTTTAAGCTTTTCAATAGATCAAAACCCACTTTAATCTCATCAACAGGATCTGATGCAAGTGAAACTCTTATTGTGTCTCCTATCCCATCCATTAATAATGCTCCCATCGCAATAGATGATTTAACAGTACCAGATCTAAATCCTCCTGCTTCAGTAAGGCCAAGATGCAAAGGTTGTTTTATCATTCCTGCAATAATCCTGTAGCTCTCTACCATCATGCCGACATCTGAAGCTTTGATGCTGAGCTTAAAATTTTGAAAATTTAATGATTCTAATATATCAACGTGGCCCATTGCTGATTCAACCAAAGCATCTGGTGTTGGTTCCCCATATTTTTTTTGAAGTTTTTTTTCTAAAGAACCGGCATTTACACCAACCCTAATAGGAATATTTATGTCTTCCGCACATCTTACAACCTCTTTGACTCTATCGATATTTCCAATGTTTCCGGGATTAATTCTTAAGCAATCGGCACCATTTTTCGCAGCCATAATGCCCATCTTATAATCAAAATGTATGTCTGCTATCAGTGGAACGTTAGAGTCTTTTTTTATCTTTTTAAATGCCATAGCAGCTTCTTCATTAGGCACTGAAATTCTTATTAAATCAGCCCCAGCATCTTCAAGCTGTTTGACTTGACCTAGAGTTGCTTTGACATCTTCTGTCTTTGTGTTCGTCATGCTTTGAACACTTATAGGAGCATCGCCTCCAACTTCGACATCGCCGACTTTGATCTTTAAAGAGTTTCTTCTCTTAATCTTTAAAAAGTTCAACAGCTACTCCATCCTTATACAAAAAGTGAGCATAATCGGTGTATTTACTCACAGTTTTTGAAAAATCTATATTTTTGCCATTCAAGTATATCTTTACAGATGGAGAGTGTCCTATCTTAAATTTGAAAGGTCCATATCCGGTTACTTCATAGAAACCTGTTTGAAGAAGCTCAAATAGCAGGATTTGTTCATCATCAATAATTTCAACCCAGCTTTCTCCTTGGACAATTATCTCAATGTCACTCGAGCCATTTTCCAGTGAAATATTTCCGTTATCCTCTTCATAATCAATATCAATGATTGGAATCTCAGGATCTTTTTCAAAGACTATTTGATCATCGATCACATTATTCGTTGTATTTTCATCTTCCGTGATAAAACTATCTGAAATAATCTCGTTTTCATAAATTACTTGTTCTTCAGATGAGATGCCCTCTAAGGCATTGATCTTATTTTTTTCATCAGAACCATTAAATATGAAATAGGTCAAAATTATCAAAGAAAAAATAGTTAGAGAAAGAAAAGTTATTTTTCTTTCAGAAATGAAACGTATTAAATTTAAAAGAAAACTTTCTGATGATTCAAGTTTTTCATCATCATTAGAAAAATTTTTTTCTTTCAAAAATTCCTCATATTTTATAAGGATTGTTGATGGATCTAAATCCAAAAATGAACAATATTTATTGATCTGTGATTTTGCAAAAATAGGAGCTGGCAGTCGATCAAAATTATGCCCCTCAATTGCTAAAAGGAATTTTTCTGGAATGTTTAACTTAGATGAAATTTCATTTAAAGAAATTCCTTTTTCTATTCTGATTTTTTCTAAGTCAGAATCCAAGAGTCTCTCTAGAAAAGGTTTTTCATAATAGCAATCTCTCTTTCGGCAGACTGCTTTGAATCAGAACCATGCACTGCATTTTCACCTAGAGATGAAGCAAATAATTTTCTTAGTGTTCCATCAACTGCCTCATTTGGGTTGGTAGCTCCCATTAATTCTCTATACCTAGCTATAACGTCATCTCCTTGTAGAATTTGAATAACACAATCTCCAGACGTCATGAAATCAACAAGTTCAGAAAAAAAAGGTCTTTCAGAGTGTTCAGCATAAAATTCTTCTGCTGTATCTTTTTGTAAAGTAAGACGTTTAGACTTAATAATTTCTATACCTGATGCTTCAATTTTTTTATTTATATCTTCAATATGACCATTTTTTACTGCATCAGGTTTAATTATGCATAAAGTATTTTCCAAGTTTCCTCCTTAAAGATTAGTCTTTTTCTTCAATCCAAGTAGCCTGAATTGCTTCAAGTATTTTTTCATTTGATTTGTTTGGATCATCAGAAAAGCCTTCGAGGTTTATAACCATATTTCTAAGATCAACAAATAAAATTTTCTCTGGATCTGTTTCAGAGTGCTTTTCAATCAATCCATCGACGATTTCATAAATATCTGTCCAAAGCATTTTAGTATGGATAATGAACTATTTTAATTCAGCATATGGTTTATTTGAAAAAGTAAAACTTTCACCACAACCACATTCATTTTCTACATTTGGATTTTTAAAAACCAGATTCTGGTTTACGCCATCTTGAATAAAGTCTAACTCCGTTCCTCTCAAAAAGATTAGACTTGTATCTTTTATGTAAACATTTACGCCTGAAAAATTTCCATGGTAATCACTTGGATCTTTTTCTTTCACATAATTTAGATCATAAGCAAATCCAGAACATCCTGAATCTTTTAAAGAGATTCTTATTCCACAAGAACCAGGATTAGATTCGATCATCTTAGAAAGATGATTCACAGCAGAGCCAGAAACAATAAAGTCATCTCGTTGGAGAGAATTTTGTTTATTTGCCACAGTTCTTTCTTGACCTGGATGAATTTCTGAAACCATATTGATAGTATAGCGCGGAAATTCAATTGTGATGTCATTTGTAAGATTTCTCAGCTGACAGCTCAGTCTTGACCTCTGTTCCAGACCCCAAGCTTTGTCGAGCATATCCTCCTCGTCATCGGATGATTCTTCTAAAGTATCAAATCCCTCAGTAACAACCACATGACATGTAGTGCATGCACATGACATCTCACAAGCATGCTCAACGAATATATTATTATCTAATAAATTTTCACAGACTGACTTAGAAGGATCAGCATCTACAACTGCGCCTTCAGGGCATATCTCTGGATGTGGCAGTAAGGTAATTTTTGGCATTAGTCATTAGTTCTTAAGCTCTTAAAATCATCTATTGCTCTGTGAATTGCTTCTTCCGCAAGAACACTGCAGTGTATTTTAATTGAAGGCAGCTCTAATATATCGACAATTTCTTGATTAGAGATAGCCTGTGCTTCTTCCAAGGTTTTCCCTTTCAGCATATCTATTAATTGTCCGCTTGAAGCAATAGCCGAACCGCATCCATAAGTCTTGAACCTAGCATCGACTATTCTGTTTACTCCATCAATATTCTTACATTTAATTTGTAGTTTCATCACATCTCCACAGGCAGGAGCTCCAACAATACCGGTTCCAACCCTGTGAAAATCCTCATCGCCAGGTTTCCATCTGCCAACGCTTGCCTTTTCAGGATTATTTAAAGTTTCTTCAAATTTATCTACTACTTTCTGTGAATATGCCATCTTACTACCTCTTTAATTCAACTAAGCCCACTCTATTTTATCTAAATCAATTCCATCTTGATACATCTCCCATAAGGGCGAAATCTCTCTTAGCTTTGAAACAGAGTTTCTCACTAAGCTAACGGTATTCTCAACTTCTTCTGTTCTTGTAAACCTACCGAAGGAAAATCTAATTGAACTGTGTGCTAATTCATCAGGTCTTCCTAGGGCCCTTAAAACATAAGATGGTTCTAAACTTGCTGATGTGCAAGCGGATCCAGAAGAAACTGCGATATTTTTTAATGCCATGATTAAAGACTCTCCTTCTACAAAATTGAAAGACAGATTAAAAATTCCTGGAAAGCTATTTTCGATTGCTCCGTTAACATAAATTTCTTCCATATCTTTCAGACCATTCCAAAGAATGGATCTGAAATTAGTAAGTTTTTGAAGATCCATTTCCATTTGTTCATTGGCAATTCTAAAAGCCTCTCCCATCCCGACAATTTGGTGTGTTGGAAGAGTTCCTGCTCTAATCCCTCTTTCTTGACCGCCTCCATGAAACAGAGGTTGAAGTCTAATTCGTGGTTTTCTTCTAATGTAAAGAGCACCAATTCCCTTTGGTCCATATATTTTATGGGCAGAAAAAGACATAAGATCAACATTCAAAGAGCCTAAATTGATTGGAACCTTACCAGCGCTCTGCGCTGCATCAACATGAAATATTACGTTATTTGCTCTTGTGATATTTCCTATTTCCTCTATGTCGTTAATCACACCAATCTCATTATTGATGTGCATCAAAGAAACCAGCACAGTGTCCTCCCTGATGGCATTTTTTACTGCATCAGGAGAAATAACACCATTTTCGTCTGGATCTAAGTAAGTAATTTCATAATTATCTTTTTCAAGCTGTCTGCAAACATCTAAAACCGCTTTATGTTCTATTTTTGAGGTAATTACATGTTTCCCTTTAGACTGATAAAAGTTCGCCGCACCCTTGATAGCCAAATTATCAGATTCTGTTGCACCAGATGTCCATATAATTTCCCTAGGATCGCAATTTAAAAGTTCAGAAACGTTAACGCGTGCTTCCTCAACCATTTCTTCTGCTTTCCAGCCGTAAACATGTGACCTGGAGCCAGAATTCCCAAAAACTCCTTCAAATGACAGGCAATCTTTCATTTTTTCGATTACTCTCTCATCAACAGGAGTTGTTGAAGCATAATCAAAATAGGTTGTCCTTTCTTTAATAGAAGCTTCTGCAGATTGATTATTTTGTCTTTCAGATACAAACTTAGATTTCAGATCTGAAACAATTTTATCTCTTGCTAGAAGTGCTTTTTCAAGATCTTTTTCACCTGTTGATTTCCTCAAATCAAAGCCCAGACTATCTCGAAGGTACAAAGGTACAGGAACCTTTACCCACCATGTGTTATTTCTTTTAAAAAGATATTTCTTATCCATACCACCAATAGTGTACCACAATTTTGCTCTCTAAAAAAAGGTACATAAAAAAAATCTATTAAAGAATATGCTTATTATAATAAAAAGTTCTTAAAGATATTTTTTTTAACAGTCTTCCAATGTGAAAGGTACAAAATTAGAGTCTGAAATCAATAAAAAGGTTACATAATTCGTTGGATAACTTTATGTGTACCTTATTTTAGATAAGAACGTATAAGCAGAATTTATAAAAATAATTTCAAGTCTCTTTGAATTAAGTTTTGTAAAATCTTAAGCCCATATTTCATCATCTGTTGGAACTTTTTTGTCAGAAATTATTTTTCCGATACGAGAAACGTTCATCAGATGTTTATAATCGAGATTTTCAGAAATTGAATTTCCTCCCCAAGAACCACAACCAAGTGTAGTTGTAGGCGCAAAACCATTTGTAAGAGAGCCACCAGCCGATGTTGAGCTTGGTTGATTAACAACAAGACGGCTTATGGGAAGCTCCAACCCAGCCTTTTGAATATTCTCATCATCATTGGAATGCAGAGCAGCTGAGTGGCCTGCTCCTTCAACAAGAAGATTAGATTTAGCCATTGAAATAGCATCTTCAAAAGTTGCATAAGAAACGATTGCTATCACAGGGCAAAGTTTTTCTTTTGCCAAAACATCTTCAGTCCCAGATCCATCAGCAGGCAAAAGTATTAATCTAGACGAAGCAGGAATCTCGATTCCTGCAAGCTTGCCAACTTCACTTGCAGATTTTCCGACAACATCTTTATTCAAGTGTCCATCGATGAAAACAACATCACGTAACTTTTGTATTTGATTATGATCATCCGTAAACCATACCTTTCCTGTATTAGTAAAAAGTTCTATGGTCTCATCGAAACATTCTTCGGGAGCAAATACGAACTGTTCGTGAGAACAGATAATTCCATGATCAAATGAAGCTCCATCAACTATTTTTTCGACTGCGTCTTTTAAATTTATGTTTCTATCTATAATTACTGGAACATTCCCAGCGCCTACCCCAAAAGAAGGTTTGCCTGAGGAATATGCGGACTTGACCATTGCCCCTCCACCAGTTGCCACTACCACATCTGCTTTTTGCATGAGTTCCTGTGTCTTTTCTACAGATCCATTGGTAACAACCTGAATAAGATCATCTGGACCATCATGATTTTTAACAATTTTCATAAATTTTTGAGTCAGAAATTCTGCACATTTTTGTGCCTTCGGGTGTGCAGCAAAAATCACAGCGTTTCCAGTTTTAAGGGCAAACATGCCATTGCACATTGGGGTCACAATGGGGTTTGTCACAGGAGTAACAGCAGCAACAACTCCCATCGGTTTAGCAACAAAAACTAGGTTACTTTCTTTGTCTTCATCGATCACTCCACGAGACTTTTTATCTTTTAGGTTATTCCATATAACGCGAGCTTTACTTTTATTTTTAAGGACTTTATCTTCAAAGGATCCCATTTCTGTTTCTTCAACAGCCATTTTCGCTAACTCCTCAGCATTATCGTAAACAAATTTACCAATATCTCTAACGATAATGTCCACAGTCTCTTGGGAGAAAAGTTCGTATTCTTTTTGGGCGGTACGTGCTTTATCGACAAGCTCTTGTATCGATGCATCTTCAAGTTGAGTTGACTTAACTTCAGTCATTTCATTACTCCTTTTATTCAATAAATTATAACTTCAATTATATCTCAGTTGAGCTTTCTATCTCATAGATTATTTAAATTTTGTGAACTCTAGGGTAAAAATCGTTTGAGTATTAATTTTATAAAGAAGAACTGATTCTTTTTAAATCTTTGTTTAAGATCTTATCATTTTCACTATAGTCAACAGGACAATCAATTAAATGCACACCAGGAGTATTAAGGCAATGTTCAATTGTTTTTGAAAGCTCATCAGATTTATTTATTTGATGACCAATAGCACCATAAGACTCAGCATATTTAACAAAATCTGGATTTTCGAAACTTAAGCCATAATCAGTGAATTTCATATTTTCTTGCTTCCATTTAACCATTCCATAAGCTTTGTCATTCAAAATTACAACGGTTAAATTTACCCCCAATCTAACAGCAGTCTCCATTTCTTGACTATTCATCATAAAGCCACCATCGCCACAAATTGATAAAACTTTTTTATCTGGAAAAATCATTGATGCTGCAATCGCTGAAGGTAGGCCTGCCCCCATACTTGCAAGAGCATTATCTAAAATTACTGTGTTTTGATGAAGAGCAGGATATCCTCTAGCAAACCAAAGCTTATAAACTCCATTATCGAGAGTAATTATTCCATCGGAAGGCATAAGATTTCTGATCTGTCTCACTAAGTAAGGAGGAAAAATTGGAAATCTATCATCTTCTCTAATTTTTTTTGAATGTTCTAAATGAGCAATTCTTACTTCAAGCATTTTTGAAAAATCCCAGTTTGGATTATTTTTGATTCTTTCTTTAATTTGCCAGATTGTATTTGCTATATCTCCTTCCACCATATATTGAGGAAAATATATGGCATCTATATTTGCAGAACTATGATTGATATGGATCACTTTCCTTTTATCAAATTCTTTCATGACAAATGGTGGCTTTTCTACATCATCATGACCGACTGTAATTATCAAATCGGATTCTTCAATGGCTCGATGAACAAAATCACCTGAAGATAAGGCAGCGCAGCCTAGGAAGTAATCATGTCTTTCATCTAAAACGCCCTTGCCTAATTGAGTAGTGATGAATGGAATTTTAGTCTTTTCAACAAATTCTAAAAGCATCTTATTTGTTAAGGTTCTATTTGCTCCTCCACCAAGAATTAATACTGGCTTAGAAGATTTTTCAATCATATCTGTAGCTTGAATAATTGCTTTTTCATCAGGAACTGGTCTTCTCGCAATGCTTCTGGGAAGTGGGATTCTTCTTGAAGTATCTGAGGCTATATCTTCAGGCAATTCTAAATGAACTGCTCCTGGCCTTTCCTCTTCAGCGATTCTGAATGCTTCTCTTACTCTAGATGGTATTAAGTTTGCAGAAGTAATTTGGTTTGTATATTTAGTTATAGGTTGCATCAAATCAACAACATCTAAGATTTGGAATTTTCCTTGTTTAGAGCTTTTAATAGGTTTTTGACCTGTAATCATCACCATTGGCATTCCACCAAGTTGAGCATAAGCTGCGGAAGTAATTAAATTTGTTGCACCTGGACCGAGGGTTGAAAGGCAAACTCCTGCTTTTCCAGTCAACCTGCCGTATGTGGCTGCCATAAATCCAGCACCCTGCTCATGTCTTGTCAAAATTAATTTAATTTTATTCGATTTACTTAGGTGTTCTAAGAAATCAAGATTTTCTTCTCCGGGTAGACCAAATATGTACTCTACTCCCTCTTGCTCGAGGCATTTTATAAATAGTTCTGCCCCTGAAATTTTTTTTTGGTTTTTTAAGAAACTCATTTAAAACTAATTAATATCAATGCCGATTCTATGGGCTATTTCTTGATAAGATTCTACAACGTCGCCAAGTCCTAATCTAAATCTATCTTTATCAAGTTTTTGTCTTGTTTCTGCATCCCACACCCTACATCCATCCGGAGTCATCTCATCACCCAAATACATTTTTCCATCTTGTCTTCCAAATTCGAGCTTAAAATCAACAAGCAATAAACCACCATCAGAAAACATTTTTTTAAGAATTTCATTAACTTTGAAAGTTAACTCTCTCATTTCTTTTATATCATCCTCTGTTCCCCAATTAAATGAGATAATATGGAATTCATTAACCATTGGATCACCAAGTTCATCATCCTTATAGAAAAATTCAAACGTTGGAGGATTGAGTTCCATGCCCTCTTCGAGTCCTAATCTTTTGCATATACTCCCAGCTGTAATATTTCTTACGACGCATTCAATTGGAACCATTTCTAATTTTCTCACAAGACTTTCATTATCCGATACTTCCTCAATAAAATGAGTAGCCACTCCAGATTTTTCTATATGTTGCATTACGTGAGCATTAAAGCGGTTATTAACAGTTCCTTTGCCAGCGAGTTTTTCAATTTTTTTGCCATCAAAAGCAGAAGTATCATCTCTGTACTCCATAATAAGTTGATCAGAAATTTCTGTAGTAAATAAAGATTTTGCCTTGCCGCTAGATAAAAGTTCTATTTTTTTCATGTTAGTAATTATGATAAAGATTGATTAATTTCGGATAAAAGACTGTCAAGTTCATCGTTCCATTCATCAGAATCAAGCATTATTTGAGTAAGTTCCTCAGAAGATGATCTTACAATAATTTTATACTCTTTAGGTTCACTTTTTCTAAGCCTAGCAAGAATCCCTTCTTCTTCAGGCAAGCCATAATTAATCAAAACATACCCCTCTTCTCTATTAAGATCTTTAACCTTTATTGCCGCCTCTTTGAGGGCCCTATTAAGGGCTGCCCAAGTTCTGGCAAAACCTATGCTTAGCTTTATGTATGATTTTCCATCATTTGTATTTATTACTTCAGACTTCCTGCCTTGATTTAAATTCAAAGCAACCAAAGAAGTACCTTGGGAAACAGTGGCTGAAGAGAAGTAATCTAATAACTTTCTGAGAAAGTCGTCTGCTTCAGAATTATCATTATCCTGAATAGCCCAATCGTTGTCTTGTCTCACTAGCTCAGTAAAAAATAACTCTGTGCTAGCCTGTCTTATTCCATGTTCAACTTTGAATCGATATTTAACTTCTTTATCTTTTCTGTTAAAGATATCTGTTTCAATAAGTCCTTCATCTGGGTCAGAGATCTTGATAGACAGATTATCTTCATTTTCAATGTATTGGTTTAGAATCGGCCAAACAGAGCTTGGTAAGGATTCAACATATAACCACCTTATTTGACCCAATTTGTGTAGTCTTATTTCATTGTTACTGCCTGAAGAAAAATACTGCCTTGGTCTTTGCAACTCATAACTCAAATTCTCTTTGTCTATTTCGCCATTGATAGGATACAAATCTAAAAGAATTGAAATATCTTCAATAACTTCAGATAAAGTATTGTCCTCCTCTTCAAGCAAATATGCATTTCTAGCTTGCTTAGAAGGATCTGAAACACAACTGCTAAAAATTAAAAGTATTACAAAAAATCTCATATCAAATTAGTTTGAGTTTTGTTAGTTCCGTTTCCAAGGTTTGGTGATGCTCTTTAGATAAGTTAGTTAGAGGTAATCTAATTCCAATATCTATCATGCCCATTCTGTTTAAAGCCCATTTTACAGGTATTGGATTAGATTCTAAAAAAAGCATTGTATTTAAATTAGAAATTTTATTTTCTATAACTTTTGCTTCTGGAGATTCTTCAAGGGCAAAATCACATAACTTAGACATTAATTTAGGTACAACATTTGCAGTGACTGAAATATTTCCATGGCCTCCATTTAAGATGAAGTCTGTTGCAGTGGCATCGTCACCAGAGTAAAGAAAAAAAGTTTTATCACTTATTAATTTTTTAAGGTCTTTTAATCTTGATAGGTCTCCTGTTGCTTCCTTGATTCCTGAAATATTCTCATGAGGTGCCAGCTTAGCAATAGTTTCGGGCAATAAATCGCAACTAGTTCTTCCAGGGACGTTATAGAGTATTTGAGGAAATTCAACTTGATCTGCAATTTGAGTATAGTGTTGGAATAGACCCTCCTGTGTAGGCTTATTGTAATAAGGTGTAACTGATAAAGATGCATCAGCTCCAGCACTTTTAGCTGCTTTACTTAAGTAAATTGCTTCTTTTGTACTATTCGCGCCTGTTCCAGCAAAAATAAAAACCTTTTTATCTGCTTTCTTAACTATCCTTTCTATAACCGATATATGTTCTGAAACTTCTAAGGTGGCCGATTCACCTGTTGTGCCGACTGCAATAATTCCCTTGGTTCCTGACTCGACATGAAAATCTACAAGTTTATCTAAGGCGTCAAGGTCAAGATCTCCATTTGCCTTCATTGGGGTTACAATTGCAACTATACTTCCCTTAACTAACATATTTCTTTTTGCAAAGTTGAATTGTATATTATTGCTTTAAATAAATTACTTTTTTTAAGAGGAAACGAAAATGGGAAAAGTTACAGAAGGTAAAAAAATTCCAGCCTTCAAGGCAGATGCTACAAATGATTCAATTTTTGATACAAAGAATAACAATAAAAATTTAGTGATCTATTTCTATCCAAAAGACAATACTCCCGGTTGCACTACTGAAGGAGAAAATTTTAGAGACCTTTTCAAAAAGTTTAAAAATGCAGATGCCGAAATTTTTGGTGTTTCTAGAGAAAGTTTAAAATCTCATGAAAAGTTTAAAGAAAAGTTTAAATTTCCTTTCGAACTTATAAGTGACCCTGAAGAAAAACTTTGTAAATTGTTCGATGTAATAAAGGAAAAAAGTATGTATGGTAAAAAATACATGGGCATAGAAAGAAGCACTTTTTTAATCGATTCAAACAATAAATTAATAAAGGAATGGAGAAAAGTTAAAGTCCCAGGGCATGCCCAAGAAGTCTTGGATGCTTTAGAAGAATATTTAAAAAGTTAGTTATTTACCGCTGGCCAAGACTTTATGACTGCCCTGATTGCAGTGGCTAAAGGGACAGCCAGTAAAACTCCCCAAAAACCCCAAATACCTCCAAAAATAAGAATTGCTAAAACGATTATCACTGGGTGGAGATTTACTTCCCTGCCAATTAAGAGAGGAAATAGAACATTTCCATCCAAAGCTTGAATAATAAGATAAGTTGAAAAGAAAATTAGATAATTCATATCTAAACCCCATTGGAAGTAACCAACTATAGCAACAGGAATCGTTACAAAAATAGCGCCAAATAAAGGTATTAGTACTGATAAACCAACCAGTATCCCAAGCAAAAGAGAATAATTAGCACCAAGAAGAGAAAATGCGGTTGTGGTCACAATTCCAACTATTATTAATTCAAGAACTTTTCCTCGTAGATACTTGAAAAGTTGAGAATCAAGTTCTATCCAAATTTTTGAAGCTGAACTTTTGTCGCTAGGAAGAAAATAAGCAACATACTCAAGCATTTGCTTCTTATCTTTTAGAAAAAAGAATACTAAAAAAGGAATAAGTACTAAATAAACGAGGGCACTCATTGCCGCTGAAAATCCTGAATTAAGTTGCAATAGAGTTTGCTCAAGGATATTTGGCAGGCTAGAAGTTACGGTAAGACTTAAATTCTCAATTTGTTCTGATGTGAAAAATTCTGGGTAATCATTAAAAAAATTCACAAGAATATCTTCTAAGTTTTCGACAATTCTTGGTAGTTCGTTTATTAGGCCAATTATTTGTCTTGATAACAATGGAAAAATCAAAAATAGTGAAAGGTAAAGACCAAAAAATAGAGTTATAGAAATAGTCAGGCCTAGAGATCTGGAAAACCCTCCTTTCTCTGTCGCAGTGACCACACTATTCAATAAATATGCAACTAAAGCACTAATGAATAAAGGCGTAAGAATTGAACCAAAGAAAATTATAATTATTCCAATAAAAATTAATAAAATTGATAAAGAAATTTGATCTTCTGTATGAAAATATTTATCGATAAGATTCTTAAAATATGAAGCCATAAACTTTTGAACTATTTTGTTTTCTAGTAATCAAATTTAATTATACTGTTATTGTGAAGAGATTTTTTTTATTTTTAACTCTATTAGTTGTTTCATTATCCAGTGCTCAAGACATTCAGGATGACCTTCCAGTTTTAGGAGACAGATCATCTGCCTCTGTATCCTTATCTGGCGAATATGAAATGGGAAGATTGTGGCTATCTCTCTTCAGATCTCAAGCTAAAGAACATTCAGACCCTCTTGTAAGATCATATATTGAGGATTTGATATATAGACTTGCAGAGAATTCCCAAGTAAAAGATAGAAGATTTGAATTTATTATCATCGATGATAAATCTATTAATGCTTTTGCAGCGGCTGGGGGAATAATTGGAATAAATACGGGATTATTTTTTTATACTAACGACGAGTCTGAATTTTCTTCAGTCATGACACATGAGTTAGCTCATCTGAGTCAGAGACATTATGCAAGAAGTCAAAATAGAGGATCCCCTTTGGCAAATGCTTTGATGATTCTTGGAAGCATAGCGCTAGCTGCTGCATCCAATAACCCTCAAGCATTAATAACGGGTCCGGCTTTAATGCAACAATTAAATACAAATTTCACTCGTTCTAATGAGCAAGAAGCTGATCGAATAGGTTTCAATAATCTTGTAAGATCCGGTTTTGATCCCAAAGGTCAAGGTAGGATGTTCAAGATACTTCAAGACCTTTCGCGCAATAATTCAGAGGATCAATTTGGCTATTTAAGGACTCATCCTTTTCCAAAAGATAGAGTAACCGATGCTAGAATCAGAGAAACTGAGTTCGAAGAAAAAAACTCGTTTGTATCCTATAGAGATTCAATTGATTTTCACTTAATTAAAAAAAGAGTAGAGAGCGGAATTGAACAGAATCCCAGAGGATTGATAAGAAAATATTCCAGCGAAGTAAGAAAAGCAAAAACAAAAAAAGATCGGACTATTTCAAAGTATGCCCTTCATCTTGCATATTTAAATAATAAAGAATACTCAAAAGCTTTTTCTTTAATAAGAGAATGCATTGAGTTAAGCCCAATTAACATAAATCTTCAAATATCTCTTATGGAGGCTCACATGAAAGCAGGAAATACTCTTGAAAGCGTTTCTATAGGAAAAAACCTTATTTCTTTACATCCAAATAATTATTCAATATCTCTTTTGTTATCTAAGGCGTTATTCATAGATAAAAAGTACGATGAAGCTGAGGAAATTTTAAATGACATTTCAAAAAAACGACCCTCGGATCCTTTCGTATGGTATGAGCTAGCGGAGGTACAGGGTTTTTCTAACAACTTAATTGGATTGCATAGATCAAGGGCAGAGTACTTCTTTTTAACAGGTAGATTTGAGGCAGCTATCATGCAGCTGAGAGAAGCATCTAAATTGGCTATAAACTTCTTTGAGGTAAATGAAAGTATCAGAACGCGAATGGAAGAAATTTACCAAACAACTGAAGCCTTAAAGAGAATGGGTTGATTATGCAGGAAATAGATCAGAGAAATCTCTCCCGGCTAACAAATGTAAATGAAGGTGAAAAACAGTCTGACCAGCTGTGGCTCCATTATTAATCACCACGTTGAAAGAATCTTCCGTTTCAAATTTTCTAGACATCTCGCCGACAACAAACATTAGATGACCCAAAATTAATTTGTCTTCATCAGAAGCGTCGGATAATTTTGGAATTGGTTTTTTGGGGATAACTAGTAAATGTATTGGAGCTTTAGGATTAATATCCTCGATCACAATACAAACATCGTCTTCATAATGAGTAGTAGATGGTATTTCTTTGTCTATTATCTTTTGAAAGACAGTTTTTTCTTCCGACATTTATGAAATCTTATAACCCAAGTAAGTAGCGCTCAAGCACAATAATACGTTTACTAAAATGTACAAAAAAGAATTTGTCACTCCAAATGCTTGATAAAGTTCTACAGACTCTTTGGTGAAAGCTGAAAATGTTGTAAAGGAACCCAGAAATCCTATGATTAAGAAATTTTTAATATTTTCCGAAATCACTTCTGAAGTCTCTGAAATATAAAAACCAATAAAAAAACATCCAACGACGTTCACTACTAATGTCCCAAGAGTGAAGCTAAGAATTGAATAGTTATTCAAAAAGGAGGAGATAAAATATCTTGATGAAGCTCCTAGAGCTCCGCCAAAAGCAATCATTAAAATAGACATATTAAAGTGGTGGGTCGTATAGGATTCGAACCTATGACCAATTGATTAAAAGCCAACTGCTCTACCAACTGAGCTAACGACCCACGAATTATTGAAACTTCTTCAACTCTTCGGCAGCGAGTATACCAGCTCCAGAGTCAGGGTGATTGTTAATTAAGTAATTAAAATATTCTTTTGCCTTATTAAAATCTTCAGACCTTAAACTTATCATTCCTAGTTTAAAGTTAGCATCTGGTATCCTGCTATGTTCCTCATAAGTGGAAATTAATTCATTAAAAGAATCAGAGGAATCAATGTAATTTTCTTGAAGAAAATATATTTCACCTAACCAAAACAAAGCATCTCCAATAAAATTTCCCTCAGGAAAAGAAAGAATCAAGTATCTTAATTTTTCTGATGCTTCAGCAAACCTTCCATCTTCTATAAGTTGAAGTGAATCTGACCAAAGGTCAAATTCATTGCTAGCATCATCTTCTTCGATTAATCCAGCTAAGGGATCTAATTCATCAATATTTGTTCCTTCTATTTCTTCTTGAACCAACAAAATGCCTTCTAACTCATGGATTCTTTTATCTAAATCTACATATCTGAGTTGCTGCGTATCTTCGATTCTATTTAATTTATAGTTAATTTCTTCAAGCTGGCTCAAAAGTGTTTGGATTT
>CACNYO010000018.1 GCA_902624765.1 uncultured SAR86 cluster bacterium | reverse complement strand
AGATTCAAATGAGTGGATCGTTCCTTTTGTAATTGAGCCATCAGCAGGTGTCGAGAGAGGTGTCTTAGCTATTCTGAATGAAGCTTATAAAGTTGAAGAATTTGATGACGGAAAAGAAAGAATTGTTTTAGCTTTAAAGCCTCATCTGAGTCCAATCAAAGCTGCTGTAATACCTTTGAAAAAAAATAATGAAGATCTTGTATCTCTAGCTAAAAAGGTAAAGGATGAACTTCAGTCTTTGGGTAAGGGAAGAGTTCTTTTAGAAAATACTGGAAACATTGGAAAAAGTTATAGGAAGCATGATGAAATAGGTACTCCTATGTGTATAACTGTTGATTTTGATTCTCTTGAAAGTAACACAGTTACAATAAGGGATAGAGATAGTATGGATCAAAAAACAATACAAATACAAGAACTTACACAATATTTCTCAAATTTTTTTAAGTAATTATATTCTTGGATAATACAGTCAGATACATTGTTTTAGATCGTGATGGCGTTATAAACGTAGATCTATTTGATTACGTAAGAGATCCAAAGGAATTTGAATTTGAATACAAAAGCGTCCAAGCATTAAAAAAATTATCAGATAAAAATGTGAAAGTTATTGTTCTCACCAACCAAGCATGCATTTCTCAAGAGACGGCGACTGAAGAAATGATAAATAATGTTCACAATCATATGAGGAAAGAACTTAAAAAGGTTGGGGCTGAGATTGAATTAATTTTATTTTGTCCTCATGCAAACGAGGATAATTGTGAATGTAGAAAACCTAAAACAGGTTTGCTTGAAAAAGCAGAAGCAGAACTAGGAACATCGTTAAAAGATTGTTTTTTTATAGGCGACAAGGAATCTGATTTGCTCGCTGCAAAAAAACATGGGTGTCATCCAATCTTAGTGTTAACTGGATATGGAATGCATACCATAAGAACAGCTGAGAGTTTGCAGGGTGTAAAAATTTACGAAAATTTATTCGAAGCTATTGAGAACAACTTCTAATGGTCTATTTAAGGTCAGGAATTTTTTATTTTTTTCTTATCATTGGATTAGGGCTAATTTTTATTGGCATACCTTTTTTGTATTTCACACCATTAATTCCTCGACAAAAAATTATTTTAAGTTGGGTGTGGTTGGTGAAATTTACATTGAAATATATTTGTAATGTTGAAATAGAGTTCCATGGGTTCAAAAATTATCATGATGGCAAGTTTCTTTTTGTCTCTAATCACCAAAGCACATTAGAGACGTTGGTTTTACATCATGAGTTTCAACCAATGTCAGCAATTACAAAAAAAGAAAATTTAAGTGTTCCTGTATTTGGTTTAGGCTTTAGATTGCTTGAGCCAATTTACATAGAAAGAGACATGAAGCTGAGCTCTACTAAAAAAATTATAAGAGAGGGGATAAAGAAAATAAATGCCGGCTTATCTGTATTGTATTTTCCAGAAGGAACGAGAATGCCGGCAGGAGAAATAGGACGGTTTTCTAGAACTGGCATTGAAGTTGCTGCCAAAACAGAAACCAGAATCATCCCAATAGTTCATAACTCAGCAGACTGTTGGCCCTCTAGTTATTTAATACAACCTGGCAAAGTTATTTTCTATTTAGGCGATCCAATTGAAACATCCGGTAAAAATATTAGACAACTGACTACAGACCTTCAATCGTGGATGATTAATAATTATCATTTAACATCCGAGTCTTGAAAATCATAGATATCTGGTCTCAGACCTTTATTTTATAAAAAGCTCCCTTTTTTGCTCCTTTTTGGTAAATTTAAGTCTTAAATGGTGAAAAATGCCAATTTGAGGGAAATTATGCTTAAAAAACTGTTTAGCCAAGCCACAAATGACAAAATGCACTGGACAACTCTCATAAGTGAGAAAATCCTTTTAGCGCTTATTGGAATTGCAACATGCATCGCTGCAGCCCTTTATTTATGGGAAATGTTCATTGAAAGACGAATTGAACTGCCTGATTTGTTCTTATTATTCATATATGCGGAAATTTTAGGGATGGTTGGGGCTTTTTACAGCACAAATCGGATTCCTGTTACTTTGCCAATTATCATTGCTATAACTGCCATTTGTAGGTTAATTGTTATGCAAAATAAAGAAATGGAAGCTACTCTTATTGTAGGAGAAGCTGCGGCAGTTCTTATTCTCGCTGGAGCAGCGTATGTGATGAGCCTGAAGGATAGAATTAGTTTAGAAAAATTAAAAAATCAAAAGGATAAAAATATTGAAAATTAGTGTTTTTTGAGAGGCTTTTCAGATTCATCAAACCAACCTTCTGTAATCTCATTGTTATCATCTATCCATCTTTCAATTTGAAGGATGACAAAATCTTGCCCGGAAATTAAATCAAAATTCTCTTGCGGCATTGATTCCTTTTCTCTCTCAAGAAGCTCTTTCAATGTAATGAGGTTTTCTGTTTGTTGTTGATATTCTTGAAGCGTAGGATTTTTTTTATCTGAAAAAGTGTTTTGGATTTCATCCAAAAGTTGATCCTTGAATTTTTGAATTTCTTTGATATTCAAAACTCTTTTATTTCCCTACTCCAAGAAACTTTTTTTATCTTTCTTTCTGAGGATGTAAGAATCCTGATACGAAATTCGTTTCTTAATTCTTTAATACTTTTATCAAGTAATTCTTTTGATAAATAATAATTCCAACGCTTCTTCATTTTAAAACATCTAAATAAAATCACAGGCCACTTTTTGACCATAACTTTTAAATAGAGATAAATATATTTTGAATAACCAACATCTTTTAAAAGGATTACTACTTTTTCTGTAGTCTCCTTAAAAGTAATTTTTCCAGATAGATAATCTTTTAGAATTTGAAAATAATTTCCCCCAAAAAATACCCAGCAATCCAACATAGCTTCTTCTTCAAGAGTTGAATCTAATCCAAAGATTACATGAGTCGCGTCGTGGCAGAGAATGCCCCACTTTTCTGAGTCACTTGCTTGTTCTCCTAGAACGTATCTATTATTTTTTCTTAAATAACTTCTATATTCATCTATGCCTTCTCGCAGAGACAAATTGCAATCTTGATTCTGAAAATTCAGCATCTCCATATTATAGTTTAATATTTTTCTGCTATTGCAAACTTTACTTCATTGTTTTGATTTAAACTGATCAGATGAATTTAGGAATGTTCATTATTGGAAGTGTAGTTTTCATTGTCTCCTTCTCATTTTTTAAAATTTCTGCTCTGCAGAAAACTAAAAATTATGATGTATCTTGGTTAAAGCTGTTTTCGGTCTTTTTTGTAGACCTTGCTGTGTTGATAATTGGAAGTATGGGAACAGGAATAATTTTCGTAACTGTGTTTAATATATTCCATGGATAAACTTTTAAGAAGTAGTTTTCTGAGCAATCTTTTCTCCTATCTAAAATATAGATATTTCTTACAAGATATTGATTTTAATGAAGATATTTCCATGTATGAAGACTTATTTTCTAGCGGACAGAGAGTATTTCACGGGGTTTTGTTAGATGATGAGGGCAATTTAATAGCTGATGAGCAAGAACCTGAAATGAACTTTCTAGAAGAGTATTTAATTAAGCTGAGAAATTAAAATTAAGATTTAGAAGATCCTATGGCAACAGGCCTGATTGGCGAAGCAGCGCTACCCTTTGTTTTGAGCGGGAGAATCATAACGCATGAAAGATCGACAGAGTCCCTAGCAAGCAGATCAAGTTTCAAGTTTTCTATAGTGTGAATGCCTACTTGGGTTAAAAAATAATAGTGCGCTGGTAATACAACTCCATCAGGATTTTGAGATACCTCTTTTCCCATTTCGCCTGGGTCGCCAAAGGCATCTACTCCCCAATTATCTAAACCAACACCCACAACTTTTTTGTCGGCTAAAAATTTAGCGGCGTTAAATGAAATTCCTGGAGCCTTGGAATAATAAATTTTGTTTTCATCGGGATCTTCATAATGATCGCTCCAACCAGTGTAAATAAGAACCACATCACCAGGTAGAATTCCTCTCTGTTTTAAAGAAGATTTACTTAAGGTTTCTTTTATATGTTTCACAGTTACATATTCACCAGCCTTCATTGCTCTTCCGTTGAAAGAATGTTTTCTTACATCAAGCAAAACTCCAGTTGTTATGATCGGGGGAACAGTTTCGATACCTAATTTTTGTAATGGAGATTCTGGAAAAGGTTTAACTTCTTTTGCTGTTAGATTTTTAAAGTATTTGACGCCAGAAAGATCTACTTCACCTTTTCCGTCCCAAAATTTATCAGAATGTCCAAAGTGTCCAAGAGCATCAATTTGGGTTCCTTGATTTCCATCATTTACGTTTTCATTAAGTACATCCATTGTATAAATGTGATTAGAGTTTTCAAAACCTAGCTCAGGTAAAAATTTTGGTTTGTACTCTCCTGCAAATGGAGAAAGCGGCATTGTTGAAGTTCGCTCGTAAGACAATTCATAAACCTTTGCATTATTTTTAGACATCTCGGCTGCACATCTAGTCCAAGTATCTGTTCCAAGTAAATTTGTCATTCCTCTTTCAGATATATATTCATCAGCAAAAGATAAATTTAAGAAAAATAGCGTGAATGCTATAAAAAATATTTTCTTATCAAAGTTGCTTAAACTTAGTATGCGCATGGAATAATTTAAGTTTCTCTATTTTTTCTTACTTCAATGAAAGATTTAACGTTCACATAGGTAAAAAATGAACCTGTTAATAACAGCATTAACTTCGATAAATCTCCCCAAAAATTGGAAAATATGCCAGGAAAGCTTCTAAATACGTCCAACCCTCCCAATGCGGCCAAAACAATCAAAAGGACTGCAATGTGCATGAAAAGTTTTTTTCTATTCGTAAATAAAATTGACAAAAGAGAAAATAGAAATATTGGCAATCCAATAAAAGAAGGTATGAAAGAAGTTAATGAATTGCTGCCAGATATCATTGAGACAAGCAGACCCCAAGCTATTAAAAAAATACCATAAGCTAATGATAATTTTTCAGCGTTATAGCCAAACATTTTGAATTCTTTAGTTTCCATTATTTAATTGTATATTCTTAGGAAGAAATGACAAAAACACTATTATTTTTAACATTATTATCATCTTCTATCTTTTGCGAGGAGATGATTATAGGTGAGGAAAAAATTTTTCCGGGTATTGATTTAGTATTTGAAGCAGCCCCAAAAGATGAGATTTTTCCAAAGGAGTTCTATCCTTCGAAACCTTCTTCTGACATTCATATTGAACTGCTTGCAACTTGGTCTAAAGATAATGAAGCAGGTTTCCAGGCGGGGGGATTTGTTCCTTACCTTGACATAGATTTACAAGTAACTGGAGAAAATGGAGCCAGTAAAATCTATAGATTGACCCCACATATAAATTTGAAAGATAGTTTGCATTATGCTCAAAATATAAAATTACCTGCCGATCCAAATGAATCTTATAAAGTAAGATTTAAAATATCTCCGCCTAGTGGAGAAGAGTTAGGAATCCATAAAGACTGGAAATTGAGTTTTAATAATTTTATTAAGCCTCATGTCTTTGAATATGAAGACTTAGATTTTAAGAAAATTATTTCTGCAACAAGATAATTACTAATAAATTTCCTTATCCGTTTTTAAGAAAATTTTTTACGTTTATCGAAAAGTTATTGTGCCAAGTTAAAGTTATCTGTTCCTTCTCTTGCTCCCATCCAAGTTTCGTCTGCAACTTGCGTAGAAATATCCGATAAGTCAAACAACGCTTTCATTGCATCTGCTGTTGGTTGAGCTCCTGCTCCCCAAGAGCCAGGCTCCGCATCAACTATAAAAGCAATTAAATTAGGATTTACCCAGTAGTATTTTGCATCTTTTACTCCTGGCGAGGCTTTTGCAGTTTTGCAGACAGAGTATGCGGCGTTTCCAAAAGTATTTCTATCTGCGCCACTGTGCATTTCATATTTAGTTATTTGCAACATAAAAACTCCTTTTTTTTAATTCACTATTTAAATAATATCGGAAATTCTATTTGAAGATCAAATGTCTATGTTGCTAACCAAACCAGCGTTAGTTTCTATGAACTCTCTTCTTGACTCAACATCATCACCCATTAGGTTATAAAAGATTTCGTCTGCCGCTTCGGCATCTTCAATTGTCACTTTCAGCAAAGATCTACTATCAGGATTCATTGTTGACTCCCATAACTGGTCAGCGTTCATTTCCCCCAATCCTTTGTATCTCTGAATTGTTAGGCCCTTTTTGGAGTCCTCAAATAATTCTTCGAAAGAATCAATAAAATTATTGCTAAATTTCTTGGAGACTTCTCCCTTCATAAAAAAAGATGAGCTTGGCTTAACTCCAACACATTTCTTTTTAAAGTCCATGATTAACTTATAGCCATTGGATTTGAAGAATGATGTGGGCAAGATTGTTGCCAATGTATTTCCATGTTCTGTTTGAGAAATAATCAATCTAGATTTACTCTCTTTATCTAGATCGACTTTGATTTCAATATCCTCAGCAGACATTTTCTTCAAATTTGAGTTTATGTCTTTCAGCCATCCAGTAATATTTTTTTGATCGAAATCTTTTGAGGTCAAAATTGCTTCAATAAACAAAGATGGAGCGTTATTGGAAGAGGATTCAACAAAGTCCATCATTGAATTATACGAAGTTAATATCTCAGCAAAATTTCCCTCGGCAACCTTTTTTGTTTTGGTGAGATGAAGAGTTGTTTCTTGTGAAATCTTATCTACTAAAAAACTTCTAAGCATGGAGTCATTTTTAATGTACTCCTCAGATTTACCTCGCCCAACTTTGTACAAAGGAGGCTGAGCTATGAAAATGTGTCCAGCTTCTAAAACCTCTGGCATGTGACGATAAAAGAAAGTTAATAACAAAGTTCTTATGTGAGATCCATCAACATCAGCATCAGTCATTATTACTACTGAGTGATATCTCAGCTTCTCCAGATCAAAGTCTTCTTTGAGGCCACAACCTAAAGCAGTAATTATGTTAACAATCTCGTCAGAATTTAAGACTTTATCGATTCTTGCCCTTTCGACATTAAGGATTTTTCCTTTCATCGGATAAATGGCTTGATTGTGTCTATTTCTTCCTTGTTTTGCCGAACCTCCTGCAGACTCTCCTTCAACTATATATAACTCACTCAAAGAAGGATCTTTTTCTTGGCAATCTGCTAATTTTCCTGGAAGTCCTATTCCATCCAGAACGCCCTTTCTTCTCGTCATTTCTCTAGCCTTTCTAGCGGCCTCTCGAGCTCTTGAAGCGTCAATTATTTTTGTTGCTATCTGTTTTGCTTCACCTGGATTTTCTAAAAGAAAATCGTTTAAATGTTTGTAGGTTTCTTGCTCTACTACAGGCTTTATTTCAGATGAAACTAGTTTGTCTTTTGTTTGAGATGAAAATTTAGGATCCGGTAACTTAACAGAAATTACTGCTGTTAAACCTTCCCTGACATCTTCACCAGATGGAGTTAAGTCACCCGATTTTAAGTAGCCTTCCTTTTCCATAAAATTATTTAAACTTCTGGTAAGTGCCGTTTTAAATCCGCTTAAATGGCTTCCACCATCTTTTTGAAAAATATTGTTAGTGTAGCAAAGAGTATTTTCTTGATAGCTATCGTTCCACTGCAGGGCTAGCTCCACAGCCATGCCATCTTTTGTCTCTTTCAAAAATCTAAAAGGCTTATTAATTACCGACTTTTTTTTATTTAAGAAGGTCACGAACTCTTCAAGGCCTCCATCTGATTTAAAGTTACTAGATCTTCCATCGCGCTCGTCTTTGAGAATTATCGATAGTCCAGAATTTAGAAATGACAATTCTCTTAGTCTCTTAAAGAGAGTGTCATGATCAAAAGTTCTATTTTTTCCAAAAGTCTCTAAAGACGGAATAAAAGTGATGCTGGTTCCAGTCTTATTTGATTTACCGCCTTTCTTTAATTTTGATTTTGGAGTCCCATCTTTGTATTCTTGTGTATAACTAAAACCATCTCTATTGATTTCCAATAAAAGATATTCTGAAAGAGCATTTACAACGGAGATGCCAACGCCATGAAGTCCACCAGAAACTTTGTATGAATTGTCATCAAATTTTCCTCCAGCGTGCAGCTTTGTCATGATGACCTCAGCTGCTGAAATACCCTCATCTTTATGGATATCTACTGGTATACCTCTTCCATCATCTGAAATGGTAACCTTGGAATCATCGTGAACCGTCACAGTCACATTCTCACAGTAGCCAGCAAGCGCTTCATCGATTGAGTTATCTAGTACTTCGTAGATCATATGATGGAGGCCAGTCCCATCATCGGTATCACCTATGTACATACCAGGACGCTTTTTAACAGCTTCCAAGCCCTTTAAAACCGTTATATTTGAGGAGTCATAACTAGCTTCGTTTTTAGCTTTTTTAGGAGGAGTTTTTGGTGATTTTTTTACCGGTTTTGGCATGCTTTATTATAAAGCAATTAGGGTATTAAATCGCCCTTTTATACCTAAAAAATCAGGGTCAATTGAGGACACAAACTTCTGTCCTGGAGCATCCAAAATTAGCTCCAAACATTTTAGAAAATTCTCCTCATCTAGCTCAGAAGGCAAGTCATCAACCAAAAAGATGGAGTGCTTATTTCCGAGATTATGCATGTGTTGATTAAATCCTAATATTATTAATAAAATCAATAGCTTCTGTTCTCCTCTAGATAAAATATCACCTGATTTTACATCGTTGACATCATAGAGAAAATCAAGCCTATGAGGTCCAACTGTTGAAAATTTTACTTCCGAATCTTTTTGATAAACTTCACGCAATTCATTCTTAAAATCTTCTTCTTCTAACCATAGGTTTTCAACCCTGAAATTTACCTTTTTTTCTGCAGGAAAATCCTTATCGAAATTTACTTTTAGCAATGGAATTATCTTATTCAAATGCTTACTTCTCAAACATGATATTTCTATTGATTTTTCGACAAATAGATCGTTCCAAATTTTGAAAGTTTTTTTGTTTGCTTCTTTGAGCGCATTGTTCCTTAGTCTCAGTGATTTTTGAAACTCTATGTATTTTTTTTTGTAATTTTGTTCCACGTGAAACAAGTAAAAATCCAAAAAATTTCTTCTAGTTTCAGATGAAGACTCTAAATAATTTAATGCATAGTTGTTAATTAAAAATGGACAAACATCATTTAATATTGATTCTTTTGGGGTGATTTGCCTGACCAGCGCCTTAGTTTTTTTTCTTGAAAGTTCTAGCTTCGAGTTGTCGTCAAATAATGCTTTCAAAGCAAAAAAATCTTCCTCAAATGGATAGAAAGAATTCATGTTGTTGGTTTTGAATGACTTATTTTCTATCGAGAAATAAATACTTTCCAATAAAGTAGTTTTTCCAGAACCGTTCTTCCCCGAAATAAGATTTGAGTCAGTAAAAGAGAAAAATTTTTGTGAAAGGGCTCTAAAAGAGGATAACTCTAATTTTTTTAAACCCATGAGACTAGAGTCTCATAGGCATAATAACGTGTATAAGATCTTCGTTTTCCTCATTTTTAACAATACAACTTGATTCTTGACCGAAGAAAACTATTTCTGCAGATAAATCTTTGATTGTAGTCAGAGACTCTTGTAAATAGCTTATATTAAAACCAATTTCTAGCTCTGGACCAGAATAATCAACTTTTATTTCTTCTTCAGCGCTTTCTTTTTCTGGATTATTAGCCTCAATTTTCAGCAAATCTTTGTTAAGACTTAGTCGAATTCCTCTGTATTTTTCATTTGAAAGAACTGAAGCTCTGCTCAGAGCGGTATTAAGTTCATTTTTATCGACAATAAGTTTAGATTCATCACCAACTGGAAAAACTTTTTCATAATCAGGATAATTGCCTTCGATTAATTTAGAAGTGAAGGAAAATACAGAGCCCACAACATTGATTTGATTCTGAGATACATTCAACGTAATTTCTTCGTCGTTAGCAGAAATAATTTTTTGCAATTCCATGACAGCTTTTCTGGGAACAATAACCCTGAAATCCTCTTTTAAACCTTCAATTGATGTTTTTGTAAAAGCTAGCCTATGGCCATCTGTTGATACCACGCATAATGCGTTTCCTTTTGTCTCTAAAAGGCATCCATTTAAGTAATATCTTACATCTTGCGCAGCCATTGCCACAGATGTTGAACCAATCATATCAGCTAAGGCTGAAGATGAAATCTTAATAGAGCTGCTGAAATCAGCAGAATCAATAGAGGGAAAGTCGCTAGCTGGCAATGTAGCTAAATCTGCCTGGAACTTTAAGGCTTTAATTTCTATCTGATTATCAATTAGGCAAAAGTTCAGCTTTGTATCTTCTGGTATTGATCTGACTAAATCTGCAAGTTTTCTAGCAGATACTGTAACTTCACCCTCTTTTTTAACTTCAACGCCCTCAATAGTTGTTTTATATTCAATTTCTAAATCAGTTGCCGTAATTTTTATTGAATTCTTGGCTGCAGAAATTAATACATTAGACAAAATAGGAATAGACTGCCTTTTTTCAGATACGTTTGAGGCCAACAGGGCTGGTTCCACAAGATCATTTTTATTTATATTAAATTCCATAATCAAGCGGTGAGAACCCTTACTAAGTTTTTATAATCTTCGTCCAACTCAGTGTTTCCTTGTCTCAATTCTCCTATTTTTTTGCATGCGTGAAGAACCGTTGTATGATCTCGGCCTCCAAATGCGTCTCCTATCTCAGGAAGGCTGTGATTTGTTAGTTCTTTGGCTAAACTCATCGATAATTGTCTTGGTCTCGCAAGAGATCTGTTACGTTTAGATGATAACAGATCAGAAAGCCTTATATTGAAATAATCTGAAACTGTCTTCTGGATATTGTCAATACTGACTTGTCTAGCTTGAATGGCAAGCAAATCTCTCAGAGATTCTTTAATTAAATTCAAATCAACTTCTTTGTTTGCAAATTTTGCATTCGCACCTACTCTTTTTAACGCCCCTTCAAGCTCTCTTACATTAGATCTGATCCTTTCAGATATAAAGAAAGCACAGTCTTGTGGCATATTTAGATTAAGCTCTTCTGCTTTTTTTAACAAGATTGCAACTCGAGTTTCTAGCTCTGGAGGCTCTACAATCACCGGTAAGCCCCAGCCTAGCCTGGACTTAAGCCTTTCTTCTAATCCCTCTATTTCTTTAGGATACCTGTCGCAAGTGAGTATCATTTGCTGACCTCCTTCCAATAAAGCATTAAATGTATGAAAAAGTTCTTCTTGAGACTGCTCTTTTCCTGCAAAAAACTGAATATCATCTATCAGCAAGGCATCTACGCCTCTATAAAACTGTTTAAACTCATTTATTGCCCCTAATTGAAGTGATTTAACCATATCGCTCACAAACCTCTCGGAATGTATATAAACAATTCTTTTAGATGGGTCTTTTTCTTTAAGTTTATTTCCCACTGCATGCATTAAATGGGTTTTACCTAAACCAACTCCGCCATATATAAATAAAGGGTTGTATGCATTTTTGGGTGAATCAGCAACCTGTTTTGCTGCTGCTAAAGCTATATTATTCGATTTTCCTTCGACAAAAGTTTCAAATGTAAAATTTTCAAAAAGGGAATTTTCTTTATCATCTAGAAAAGGAATTTTTTTAGATTTATCCTTTGTAATCAATGGTTTAGGAGAATTAAATAAATCATAATTTAAACTTAGATTTTCAGAATCAAGAGATCTAGATAAATATTGCTTTATGATGGAATCATAATTTTGTTTAACATGTTCTTTAATGAAATCATTTGGCGCTAAGAGCGTTACAGCTTGCATGCCAAATTCGTCTTGTTCTTCTGAGTAAGCTAATGGACTTATCCAAGTAGAGAATTCATCCTGGTTTAGCTCTAGTTCAAGCGATTTTCTACATTCTTCCCAGGCTTGATAATTCATAAAAAGATAATAATATCTTTATTATAACTTATCCACAGGATAATCATGTGAAAAATTGTGAATAACTTGTTAATAATATAATTAATTAGAGTTTTATTTATTCACTCAATTAATATATCATTCTCCATCTTAATTTACTCGCAATGAAAAGAACCTATCAACCAAGCAAACTAAAAAGGAAAAGGACTCACGGATTTAGAGCCAGAATGTCTTCTGCCGGCGGCAGAGCTGTTATAAACAACAGAAGAAGAAAAGGCAGAAAAGTTTTATCCGCTTAAAATGAAAATACCTGCCCTGGTGGGGAAAAAGGACTTTGATAACGTCTTCAAGAATTCAGACACTTCCTTCTCATCTGGGCCCTTTCTAGTAATTCTGAAAAAAAACGAAATATCCTCAACCAGGACTGGAATTATTATTCAAAAAAAGTTTGTTAAATTAGCTGTTAATCGAAATTATATTAAAAGAAAATTTAGAGAGATTATAATGAGATCTAAGCTAAACTCTTTTGACGCTGTTCTCATGGTTAAAAGTAAAATAGAGGAATTTGATAAATTGAAAGTTAAAAAAAATTTCATTGAGCTAGAGTCCAAAATTGAAAAGATTTAATTTAAAAAAAATATTAGTTTTCTTGATTGTCGTTTATCAAAGATCAATCAGTCCCTACTTTGGACCCGCTTGCAGATTTCAACCAACATGTTCTGAGTACGCTAAAAATTGTATTGAGATTCATGGTGTGATGAAGGGCACATATTACAGCTTAAAAAGAATCTCAAAATGTCATCCTTTTGGATCATATGGTTATGATCCCGTTCCGGAGAAAGCGAAGAATGATTGATAATTTTCAAAGATATTTTTTAGTATTTTCAATCTTCATTTTTAGTTATTTGTTGCTTATCAATTGGAATCCACCCGCACAGGAAGAATCAATATCTGAAAGCACTTTAAAAGATAGTGAGTACTTACCAACTAATCCAATTCCTGAGCCTGATTCTTTTGTGGATGAATCAAGTTCTTTTGCTGAATCAAGCAATATCACCTCTTTAATATGTGGCGCCGAAGAAACAGTCGAAATCTCTAATGAAAATCAGAAGCTTGAAATAAGTCTATCCAGCGGACAGATTATAAAATCAGAATTATTGAATTATCCTTTAGAAATCAATGGCCGGGCTAATACCTTGCTTTTCAATAAGTGCGGAAAAGAAAACTACTTTTTAGATGGTGGTTTTGTTGTTTCAGGAATGTCTAGCGCGCCGGAAGGAAATTATTTTTCTGTGTTGTCTGAATTTAAAGATTCGGTTGAGATTATAAGAAGACTTCCAAATGGCTCCACTCATTCTAAGAAAATTAGCTTGGGGGAAAACTTCAGAATAAATTTTGAAGAAGAATTTTTTAATGGAGAAGTCGTAGAAGTTTCAGTCGCGCCATATGCAAAAATAAACCGCTCATCTGAGAAAACTATTTCTGGTTCTGGTGGCATATTCACCCAGCCCTCTTCTTGGGCATATTTGGGTCCTGCGTTTTCATATGATGGTGAAAACTACGATAAAAGATCTTTTTCAGAAATCGAAGAAGTAGAATTTAGAACATCAACCAGCGGAGGTTGGATTTCAATGATTCAACATTATTTCTTAACATCCCTGCTACCCAATCAGTCGTCCAATAGCCTGCTTCAAGGTAAGAAAAATAAAAATGATGGCTCTTTTTCTGTAGGATTTGTTGAAGAGACCAAAAAGGTTGCTCCAGGCGCTTCAATAAAAAACGAGTATTCAGCCTATTCTGGTCCAAAAATTAAGGGAAATTTAGACTTAATACATCCAAAGCTCGGTTTAGCCATAGATTACGGCTTCCTTTATTGGATTGGTCAGCCTATTTTTTGGGTAATGAACCTTATTAATCAAGCAATTAGCAGCTGGGGGTGGTCTATTGTGCTGGTAACAGTCCTCATAAAGGTTTTCTTATGGCCTCTGTCCTATGTTGCATACAAGAATATGGGGAAAATGAGGCAACTTCAGCCAAAACTTAAGGAGCTTCAAGAGAGGCATGGGGACGATAGACAAGCATTGTCAAGGGAGATGATGGCTCTTTATTCAAAAGAAAAGGTAAATCCTGCGCTGGGATGTCTTCCAATGCTGCTACAAATGCCTTTTTTCCTTGCTTTTTATTGGGTTCTAATTGAGACAGTTGAGCTCAGACATGCGCCATTCATGTTTTGGATTGTTGATTTGTCTGTGAGAGACCCTTTGTTTATATTGCCTTTGTTAAACATGGGGGCTATGTATCTAATGCAGCTTTTGCAGCCTCAACCGGCGGGTGTAGATCCAATGCAGGCAAGAATTTTTAAATTTATGCCTATCATATTTGGAGTGCTCTTTGCGTTTTTCCCGGCTGGACTTGTCTTGTATTGGTTGGTAAATTCTCTTGTCTCAGCCCTACAAATGCTTATGCATGGGCCAAAAAAGGCAGCATAGAGGAGATATTCTTTGGATCAGGCCATAGTTGCTTGTTCAACCCCTCCCGGCAGAGGAGCTATTTCAGTTGTAAGAATTAGCGGAAAGGAGGCAAAAAGCATTATTAATAAACTCTTTACCTTAGAATTTGAACATGGAGCTTCAAGGGTGGCAAGGACAAGCCTTTCAGATGGTTTCAATGAAAAGTGTTTAATTTCATGCTTTGAGGGCCCTTCATCATACACGGGCGAGGATGTTGCGGAAATATCGTGTCATGGGAACCCCTTAATTGTTAGGGCTTTGATTCAAAAATGCATAGAATTAGGCGCCAGAAACGCAAACCCAGGCGAATTTACTCAGAGAGCCTTTCTAAACAACAAGATTGACCTTGCGCAGTCCGAAGCCGTCATCGATCTCATAAATGCTAGCTCTAACGCCGCAATGGTGGCGGCATCAAAGTCAGTTTCCGGTAATTTCGGTAAAAATGTTGACAAAATCTTAGAAAGTCTTAGAAAAATAAGAATCCTTGTGGAGTCTTCAATTGACTTTTCTGATCAAGACACAAACATAGATTTTATGCAGATTAATGCTCTTTTTAAAGATTTTAGGTGCCTTTTAGAGGATTTTGATGAAAGAATAGAGGAAGGAATAAGGATAATGTCTGAACACAGAGTTGTCGTCGCCGGGCCTCCAAACGTGGGCAAATCCAGCATTATGAATATTCTTTCTGGAGAAGAAGCCTCGATTGTGACTGAAATTAAAGGAACTACTAGGGATCCAATATATAAAAAAATACAAATTAGAGACTTGCAAGTAGATATTTATGATACGGCAGGAATAAACGACGAAACGATTGACGAAATAGAAAAGCTTGGAATAGATAAATCAAAGTCTTTAATAGAAGGGGCAGACCTGATCTTGGAGGTAGTTGATGCGGAAAATAAGGATTTTAGCCTCAAAAAGAACGGAAATATCTTAAAAGTCTTCAATAAGTCTGACATATTTAGCCCGCCCAAAGAGTTTGAGGGGATTGTTATTTCTGCGCTTGAGAAAAAGAACATCAGCGATCTTGAAGAAAAAATTTACGAGCTTCTTTCGGGCGACGGATCTGATGCTTTGTTTTCAGCTAGAGAAAGGCACCAAAACTTAGTTAAAAAAACTTTTTTGGAAATAGACTCTTGTCCGAGCCCAATTGATATGGAAAACGTTGATATAGCTGCAGAGCACCTAAGATTGGCAGATATCTTTCTTGGAGACATCAAGTCTCCCATGAGTGCCGATGACTTTTTAGGAGAAATATTTTCCGCTTTCTGCATTGGTAAGTAAGCACTAACTTTATTTCATATCTTGTGATTAAAGTGTTTTTTGCTGCATTAAAATCTTTTTAAGAAGCTGTGAGTAACTATTTATGGTTTTTTTCTCAACACCTTAAAAAGCTCAAAACACAGCTTATAAACAAGCTTAATAACATGGCCGCCCCTCCTGGTTCCCTTGCTTCTTTGGGGTAATAGACTTTTTTCCACTTATTAACAGGGCTAACAACAATAAACATATACTCTCTTATATATAAATACATATATATAATATTTTTAATGAAAGCAGAGATAATAGTTATAGGCGGGGGTCATGCAGGGTGTGAAGCGGCTGCGGCTGCGGCTAGAATTGGAGTTAAAACCGTCCTGATTACTCATAAATTTGAAACCATTGGTCAAATGTCGTGCAATCCTGCTATTGGCGGAGTGGGTAAAAGCCACCTTGTAAAAGAGATAGATGCTGCTGACGGAATAATGGCAAGATGCGCCGACAAAGCCGCCATACATCTGAAAGTTCTGAATTCTTCTAAAGGGCCTGCTGTCAGAGCTACGCGCGCACAAGCAGATAGGGAGTTATACAAAAAATCCGTTCAAAAAGAACTGAAGAGACTAGAAAATCTAGAGATCGTAGAAGGCGAGGTTACTGACTTTGATATAAAAAACAATCAAATCGGCTCGGTTACTGTCGGGGAAAGTAAAATTTTAAAAGCTCAAAAAGTAATTTTGACAACAGGGACCTTCCTTAATGGAAAGCTTTTTACTGGCATGGATAACAACGAAGGGGGCAGGGTTGGGGATAACTCCTCAAAAAAATTAGCAGAAAAATTAAGAAATATTGATTTTTCAGTTGGCAGACTGAAAACAGGAACTCCTCCAAGAATTCATAAAGACTCTATAAATTGGGAAATTTTAGAAGAGCAAAAAGGCGACGTCCCCAGACCTACGATCTCTTTTTTAAGCGATCAAAGCATCCACCCCAAGCAATTGTCATGTTTTATAACTAGAACAAACGTAAAAACTCACGAAATTATAATAGGCGACCTTGATAGGTCTCCAATGTTCTCAGGAAAAATAGAAGGAGTTGGGCCAAGGTACTGCCCATCCATCGAAGACAAGATATTCAGATTTAAAGATAAAAAGTCTCATCAAATATTCATAGAGCCAGAAGGCCTAAATTCTGACTTAATTTATCCAAACGGAATCTCGACAAGCTTGCCAAAGGACTGCCAAGAAAAATTTGTTAGATCAATCGAAGGATTTGAAAGCGCCCAAATAACTCAATATGGTTATGCGGTTGAATATGATTTTTTTGACCCCAGAGAACTGCATGAAACGCTGGAAACGAGAAAAATAAAAAACCTTTACTTTGCAGGTCAAATCAATGGCACAACAGGGTATGAGGAGGCTGCAGCCCAAGGGCTTGTAGCTGGCGCAAACGCCGCCCTGTCTTTTTTAGGAAAAGATCCTTGGACGCCGGGCAGAGAGGAATCTTATCTGGGAGTATTAATTGACGATCTTGTAACTCTTGGAACGAAGGAACCATACAGGATGTTCACCAGCAGATCCGAACATAGATTAATTTTAAGAGAGGATAATGCTGACCAAAGAATTACAGAAAAAGCTTACAAAGCAGGCTTGGTATCAGAGGACAGATATAAAATATTTTCTGAAAAGAAAAACAAAATAATTAAGGAGAAGGACAAACTAGCAAAGTTATTTCTCCGACCCGAAGACGAAAAAATATATGGCGCTTTAAAAATTAAAGAGCCCAAGTCAGCCACTTCTTTTTTAGACTTGCTGAAGAGGCCAGATCTAGATTTTCATGATTTAGCACAAGCCTTTTCTATCGAGATCCCAGACAACGATATAGTTTTTGACATAGAAACGAACCAAAGATATTCGGGATACATTAAAAGACAGATGGACGAGATAGAAAAAATGAAGAAAAACAGAAATGCTCACATACCTTTGAATTTTGACTATTCAAACGTGAAAGGCCTGTCAGCAGAAATCACCCAAAAACTCTCTAAAGTTGAACCCAAAACATTGGCGCAGGCCTGGAGAATTCCCGGAATCACGCCAGCAGCAATATCTGCGCTAATGGTTTACCTGAAGAGAAACGAAAAAGAAACTGCAGATAAAAATGCAAGCGGAAGCATCTGAGAGTCTTAAGGCCTCGCTGAAAGAAATCTCAAAGCCAGAAAAAGAAAAGGAGTTAAAAGAATTCGCTCTCAAGGTTTTTAAATGGAACAAGACAACAAACCTTGTTTCGAAAAACTCTACCCTAGAAAACATATATCATCATATTATTGATTCCGCGCACTTATATCCCTTAATACAAAATGATTCGTACATTGATGTCGGAAGCGGGGCGGGGTTTCCAGGGCTCGTAATTTCGATTCTAGGAAACGAAGCTGGCTGCTTGCTAGAGCCAGCTAACAAAAAAGCATCCTTCCTGAGGCATTGTCTTGCACATTTTGGCATTCAAAAAACAAAAGTCTTACAGAAAAGGCTTGAGGATTTAGAGGTCATCAAAGAGGACGTTCTAATTTCCAGGGCATTCGCTGAGCCCAAAAAAATCCTCAGCTTGGCAAGGAAGAAAACGGTGAAAGACCAAAAAATTTTACTCATGGTTTCGGAGCAACAAGCCAGGCAAGAAGATAAAAACGACTGGAAGTACACGCCTTCTGCAGCATCAAAAATTTTAGGAAAAAAAACAGGCTTCTTAGAAATTAACCCAACAAAAAAATGATAATATAGAGTCTTGATAACTTTAGTTGTAGCTAACCAAAAAGGCGGGGTAGGAAAAACCACCACAGCGGTAAACTTAGCCGCCTCTCTCGCAGCCACCAAAAGAAAAGTTCTCCTTATAGATATTGATTCTCAGGCAAACGCAACCACCGGATCCGGTCATGATAAGGCAGATGACAAGCTTACTATCATGGACGTTTTGGCAAGAGGCGCAAACATCAAAGAAACCATACTGCCATGCGCAGATTTTGGTTTTGATCTGGTGCCCTCATGTCAGGACTTAAT
>CACNYO010000017.1 GCA_902624765.1 uncultured SAR86 cluster bacterium | reverse complement strand
AGACAGATCAAGGTTTTACAAACTCAATAGATAATTTATCGATATCAAATCTTAAAGAGAATGATTTACTTGTTAAAGTGTCCTTTTCATCATTAAATTATAAAGATGCACTTTCTGCATCTGGCAACAAAGGCGTAACCAGAGAATATCCTCATACACCCGGTATTGATGCTGTAGGTGAAGTGGTTAAAAGCAATACCTCTGATTTTAAGATTGGCGATAAAATTATTGTGACAGGTTACGACCTTGGAATGAATACATTCGGAGGCTTTGGTCAATACATTTCAATTCCAGCTAATTGGGCTGTAATGCTTCCTAAGGAATTATCTGAAACTGAAGCCATGTCGATTGGAACAGCTGGTTTAACGGCCGGTTTATGTATCAGAAAATTACTTATGAATGATCTAGATCCTGAATCAGGAGCAGTTTTAGTTACCGGCGCCTCTGGTGGGGTTGGCTCAGTAGCCGTGATGCTTTTATCTAAATTAGGTTTTAATGTAACCGCATTGACTGGAAAAAAAGATCAAATTAATTATTTAGAATCCCTTGGAGCATCTTCAGTAATAATGAGAAGTGAAATGGAAGAGCAAGGAAGACCTCTACAAAAAGGACTTTATCAAGGTGGTGTGGATACTGTAGGAGGAAATATTTTGTCAAACTTCATAAGTCAAACATCTCAAAGAGGAGCGATTACCTGTTGCGGTAATGTTGCTAGCGACAAACTTCAAACTAGTGTTTTTCCTTTTATTCTTAGAGGAGTAACTTTAATAGGTATTGATTCAGCTGAATCCTTGTTGGAGGTTAAAAAAGAAATTTGGAACAAATTCTCCAAAGATTGGAAGATAGATTTAGAAAAAATCACAAAAGAAGTTCAACTCGAATCTTTATCGGATGAAGTTACAAAAATTTTGGAAGGTAGGCAAGTTGGAAGAATCAGATTGAATTTAGGATAAATTATGAATGATGAATTTTACGAAAAGAAATCTGATAAGGAAGATAGCAAATTCGATGCAATCGTTTCTGTAGTGGTAATTCTAACTTTAACAGCGGCAATTGTTCTTTATGTTTCTTCCCAATAAAAAAAGAGGTAATTAATGGAAGTTAAAGAATTATTAAAAGATTTAAGAATCCCAGTAATTGGGGCTCCCTTATTTACAGTTTCTTACCCGGAACTTGTAATTGCACAATGTAAAGCAGGCATTGTCGGGAGTTTTCCAGCCTTAAATGCAAGACCTGCTGAAGAATTAGAGAAATGGTTCCAAAGAATCTCAAAAGAATTAGATCAGCATACCAAGGAGCATCCCGATTCCCCTGCGGCACCTTTCGCGGTTAATCAAATTTGTCATAAATCTAATGACAGATTAGAACATGATGTCGAGGTATGCGTTGAATATAAAGTTCCAATGATTATCACAAGCTTAAGAGCCCCTAAGTTTGTTGTTGATGCTGTCCATAGTTATGGCGGAGTCGTAATGCATGATGTTATTAATATCAGACATGCAAAAAAAGCAATCGACGAAGGTGCTGACGGATTAATTCTAGTTTGTGCGGGAGCCGGAGGTCATGCTGGGACATTAAGTCCATTTGCTTTGGTAAGCGAAGTTAGAGAATTTTTTGATGGTCCTATTGCATTGTCAGGATCAATATCTCAAGGCTCATCTGTATTATCAGCCCAAGCAATGGGTGCAGATTTTGCTTATGTTGGTACAAGATTTATTGCTACGCAAGAAGCAAATGCATCTGAAGGATACAAACAAATGATTGTTGAAAGTACTGCTAACGATATTATGTACTCCTCAACTTTTACTGGAGTTCATGGTAATTATTTAAAACCCAGTGTAGTTAAAGCAGGACTGGACCCAGACAATCTTCCAGTTTCAGGGAAAGACGATATGAACTTTGGATCTTCTGGTTCAGCTATGAAAGATAATTCATCCAAAGCTTGGAAAGATATTTGGGGATCGGGCCAAGGCATTGGAACGATTAAAAATGCTCCTCCAGTAAAAGACGTTGTAGATCAGATGGTAGAAGAATATCAATCTATGAAAACAAAATTAGCTGTCTGAATAATTCTGAGTTAATAAAAACTGATCGTAATCCATATGCATTATTGCGATCGCATGATTGTAAGCTAAAACATTCATGCTTCTCTTTATCATCTGAGAAGCTAAAGGAGATCTTGATTTAAATTTTTTTGTCCATTTATTAATAGTTTCTAATTTTTCGTTTGTATCGAATATTTCATCAAAGAAATTATATTTACTTAATTCATCAGTGGAATAGTTCAATCCAGATATAACCATTTCCTTTGTTTTTGCTGATCCTACTAGGTTCTGTAACAAAGGAAGTCCTAACCAATTGAGATTCATCCCTAAAACTATTTCTGGATAGCCAATGATTGTATTTTTATCACCTAACCTGAAATCACAAGCTGTTGCAATAACCGCCGCTCCTCCCAATGTGTAGCCATTAGTTACACAAATTGTAATTTGAGGAGTTGAGAGAATCGCTTCAATGCATTCTTTTCCATAATTTTTTTGCCATTGTTCCAAGCGAGTTTTTTTCCTTGGTTTTTCTTTTATATCTGCACCAGCTGAAAAATTTTTTTCATTTGTATGAAGAATTATGATCTTTACTTTGCTATTTTCTGAAGCCTCAATGAAAACCTTTTTTAATTCATCAAGAGTTGAAGTATTTAGAGCATTCATAGACTTCTTTCTGATTAACTCAATATTTAAAATCCCATTTTTTAAGTCAGTTTTTAAATATTTATACTTATTCATGTGATGATTCTCAGAAAATCTAAATATTGTTTTCTTCTATGAATTTTTGTGCATCCAAAGCTGCCATGCATCCAAAACCTGCCGAGGTAATAGCTTGTCTGTATACAGAATCTGCAACATCGCCAGCTGCAAAAACTCCAGGCACAGAAGTACCAGTTACATTTCCTTTTAAACCTGTATTAATGATTATGTAACCATCCTTCATATCTATTTGATCTTTAAAAATTTCAGTATTTGGATTATGGCCTATAGCTATAAAAACACCTTTTACTTGGATATCCTCATGATTGCTGAGACCTAGATGCGTCACTACACTGCCATCACCTTTGATTTCTTTGAGTTCATTATTCCAAAGTAAATTAATTTTTCCTTCATTAACTTTTTCAAAAATTCTATCCTGAAGAATTCTCTCTGCTCGTAGAGAATCTCTTCTATGAATGAGGTGAACCTTTTTACACAAATTTGTCAGGTATAACGCTTCTTCTGCAGCAGTATTTCCTCCTCCTACTACAGCAACTTCCTCATCTTTATAAAAAAAACCATCGCAAGTTGCACATGCACTTACACCTTTCCCTAAGTATTTTTCTTCAGAAGGAAGGCCAAGATATTTTGCAGATGCTCCGGTACTTATAATTAGAGATTTGGATGAGTATTTATTTATTCCCTCGAGTATTTTGACTTCACCACTCAAATCTACTTTTTCAATTTGATCATTGACAATATTAACTCCATATTTTTTTGCATGATTTTGCATTCTCATCATCAAATCTGGACCTTGAAGGTCTTCATGATCTCCAGGCCAATTTTCCACATCGGTTGTTGTAGTGAGCTGACCGCCAACTTCAAATCCTGTTATAAGAGTGGGATTCAGTCCTGCGCGAGCAGCATAGATACTTGCGCTGTAACCTGCAGGCCCTGAACCTAATATTATTAATTTCTCTGTATTATCCATAATGATTTTCTATCTTTAAAAATGTTAAAATATCTAAAAACTAGTGAACAAACGCAAATCAAATAAAAGATCTTTTAACGGATTCAATTCTATATCTTTAAGCCCATCAATTAAAACTTACTTAATTGATGCTTTTATACTTTTTTTGCTCTTAATCGCTATTATAAGCACAATCTCACTGGCATCGTTTACTAGAGAAGATGCAGCCTGGACAACTCAAAACATTGTTGGAGAAACTTCATATCAAAATGCAATTGGGTTAATAGGAGCATGGATTAGTGATCTTCTTTACTCTTTTTTTGGTGTTGTAGCGTGGATAGTTCCTTCTTTGTTTTATTTAGTTGCCTTTTCATATTTGTTTAATAAAGAGACAAAAGAGCTTGTGACCCAATCATCATGGATTAGATTCTTTTTAGCTATGCCCTTCGGTTTAGTGCTAATTGCTATTTCTTCAAGCGCTTTAGTAGCAATACATTTCAACTTTGGAGAAAATTATTTTCCTCAAGGATCTGAGGGAATTTTAGGAAAAATTATTTCGTCACCCTTAATTTTTTATTTAAACAGAGTTGGTGCCTCTATATTTGTTGTTTTTTTGTTTCTTTTGGGAATAACAGCTTTTTTTAAAATAAATTGGAAAAATTTTGTATCGAATTTTTTAGACTTTATAGTTAATTCATCTTTTTATTTAAAGCAATCTACAACATCTCTCAAGGCAAAAATTCAAACATTTATAGAAACAAGAAAAGAAAAAAATAGCAGACAAAAATTTCTTGATGAGCATAAGGCTAAGATTAAAGATATGCCTGAACCTAAAATTGTAACTTCAGAGAAAAAAGTTGAAGAGGGGAAAAAAATTCATAAAGAAAAACAACAAGAATTATTTAATGATTCATCTTCTGGAGATATGCCCAAAATCGGATTGCTTGATGAAAAAGAAACATTAGGAAAAGAAATTTCTTCAAAGGAGAAGTATGAGCTTGAAATCCTAAAAGAGGCTTTAATTACAAAGTTAGCAGAATTTAAAATAACTGGCCCCGAAGGTGAGTATGCAGTTGTAAAAGAAACCATGCGCGGACCTGTTGTAACGAGATTTGAAGTTGAATTACCAAAAGGTATTAAGGTTTCACAAGTTTCAAATCTCAATAAAGATTTAGCCAGATCTTTGGGGGTTGGAAGCATCAGAATTGTCGAAGTGATAGAAGGAAGAGAAACTATTGGTATCGAAGTTCCTAATTCAGAAAGAGAAAATGTTTTGCTTAGCGAAATAATTGCTTCTAAATTATTTGAAGATGCAAAAAGCACTGTGTCTTTAGCTTTTGGTAAAAATATTGAAGGTGTTCCAGTGGTAGAAGATCTTGCTGGACTTCCACATATGCTTGTTGCAGGAACAACAGGTTCTGGAAAATCAGTTGCATTAAATTCTATGTTGATGAGTATTCTTTATAAAGCAACTCCGGATCAAGTTAAATTTGTTCTCATTGATCCTAAAATGTTAGAACTGTCTGTTTACGAAGATTTACCTCATTTACTTTGCCCGGTAATAACTGATATGTCTGAGGCCGCCAACGGCCTGAGATGGTGTGTAAATGAAATGGAAAAAAGATATAGATTGATGGCATCACTTTCAGTAAGAAATCTTAATGGTCTAAATTCAAAAATAAGAAAAGCCAAAGAGGATGGAGAACCTTTGACGGATCCTCTGTGGAAAAGAAATCCAGAAAAGGAAGAAGATAATGCTCCTGAATTAGAGGAACTGCCTTTAATTGTGATCGCTGTTGATGAATTAGCTGATCTTATGATGGTGGTGGGAAAAAAAGTAGAGCATTTAATCGCTCGTCTTGCTCAGAAAGCTAGAGCAGCAGGCATACATATGCTTCTGGCAACACAGAGACCTTCTGTTGATGTTATTACAGGCTTAATTAAAGCAAATATTTCGGCAAGAATGGCTTTCAATGTTGCATCTTCTATGGATTCAAGAGTTGTTCTAGATCAAGTAGGAGCTGAGCAACTTCTTGGAAAAGGCGATATGCTCTATATCGGTTCCGGTACGTCGATTCCTTTAAGAGTTCACGGAGCGTATGTTGGAGAGGAAGAAATTATTAGAGTGGTTGAGGATTGGAAAAATAGACAGTCAGTAAGTTATTTAGAAGAAGTTACAAAATCTCCTGAAACATCTGAAGGTCCAAACGGTGAGTCAGATGAAGAGAAAGATGAGTTTTATGATCAGGCTGTCGCTTTTGTTATAGACTCTAGAAGAGCCTCTATTTCTGCTGTGCAAAGAAAATTCAGAATTGGATATAACAGGGCTGCAAGATTGATAGAAACCATGGAAAGCGCAGGAATTGTTAGTGAAATGAATTCTAACGGTAACAGAGAAGTTTTATCTCAAAAAGTTGATCTTGATTAAATCATCTATTTTTTTATTTTTAATCCTAAATTCTTGTAATTTATTTTCCTGTGATGTTTCTTTTATTGAATTATTTCTAAACAAAAATATAAATTTTCAAGTTTCTTATGAACAGAATTTTAATGATACATCTGATTTAGTTATTGGAAATATTTACAGAAATGATTCCAATATAAAAGTTTTATCATCCATTCCAAAAGAAGAATTAATTATCTTTAACAATAAGATATTTAGGCATGATCTTGAAATGGATCAATTAATTATTCAAGAATCAGTTGAATCAATTAACAAATCGCCGGCTTTTTTATTATTTAACAAACCAAAATTAATATGCGATTTTTTTAATGAAGCAAATTGTTCTGATGAATCTTGCCAATATTCTGATCCGAAAGATGATTTTTATCTAAAAAGAATTAATATAAATTTTGCTGATAAAAAAATAGAAAAAATAGTTTATGAAGATTTATTTGAGAGAATATCAAATATAGATTTATTTAAATACGAACAATTAGATAAAAAGGTATCATTTGAACCAAAAGTCTCTGATAGAACAGAAAAAATATATCTAAATTAAAATGTTGGATAAAAAACTATTAATTAAATCACCGGAAATAGTTAAAAAAAATCTTTCTTCTAGGGGTTATATTTTTGATGATGATCAGTGGATAAAACTTGAGGAAGAAAGAAAAATAGCTCAAGTTAACTTAGAGACTAATCAAGAAAACTTAAATAAGTTATCTAAAGAAATTTCAAAGTCCAAGGATGATGAGAGTCTCAAAGATCAAGCATCTTCATTATCAACACTGGTCAAACAAGATAAAGAAATACTTCAATCTATTCAGAATAATATTGATGAGTTTTTATTAGATATCCCAAATTTAATAGATAAATCAGTTCCGGTTGGAGAAGATGAAAGTTCGAATGAAATTATTGAGGAAATAGGAGATCTTCCTAATTTTTCTTTTGAACCCAAAGCCCATTCATTTTTTATAGACAAAACTGATGAGGGGAGAGGAGCTAAAATTGCAAAAAGCCGTTTTACAGTTCTAAGTGGAGAACTAGCTAAATTACACAGAGTTATTGGTCAGTTTATGATTGATACACATACAAATGATCATGGATACGAGGAATTATATGTTCCATATGTTGTCAATAAGACCTCTTTAGTCGGCACAGGACAGCTTCCTAAATTTGAAGAGGATTTATTTAAGTTAGGTGAGAAATCTGACCTCTATTTAGTACCAACTGCAGAAGTTCCTGTTACAAATCTCCATAGAGATGAAAAACTTAATTTTGAACAATTACCTCTTAAGTATGTGTGTCATTCTCCTTGTTTTAGAAGCGAAGCTGGAAGCTATGGTAAGGATACAAAAGGTTTAATAAGACAACATCAGTTCGATAAAGTTGAGCTAGTTAAAATTTGTCATCCAGATAAGTCTGAAGAAGAGCATGTAAAATTGATTGAGGATGCAAGTAAAATTCTAGAATTACTTGAGCTGCCCTATAGGAAAGTTGTTTTATCATCAGGAGATACTGGATTTTCTGCGTCAAAAACGATTGATCTTGAGGTTTGGTTTCCTAGTCAAAATGCATACAGAGAAATATCGTCTTGTTCAAATTTTACTGACTTTCAATCTAGAAGAGCTAATTTAAAATTTAAATCTAAGAAAGGAAATGAGTTTTGTCATACTTTAAATGGATCTGGACTTGCTGTTGGAAGAACTCTTGCTGCTATTCTCGAAAATTATCAAACTGAAGATGAAAATTTCATATATCCTAAAGTTCTAAAAAATTACATTTGATATAAATAAAAAATTGAACCAATAAATTTTCTAAGTTGTAACATATGAACGTTAATTTTAAATTAAGATTCTATTTAAATTAAGGAGCGAATAAACATGATCCCCAATAATATTTTAAAATTAGTGGCGGTTGCTTTTTTAAGCAGTATTCTTTTTTCTGTAGAAACCACCTCTAGTTTCAAAGGTAAAGTTACAGATAATTTTGGAAATGCTCTAAGCGACGCTGAAATTACCATAACAAATACTTCAACGAATAGGTCTAGTTCTACTACTGCAAATGACTCAGGTAACTTTGTTTTAACAAATCTTCCTGTAGGTGGTCCTTATACAGTTTTGGTTAGATCTTCTGCAGGTTCTCAAAGGTATACAGATGTATTTTTGAACTTAGGTCAAACACTATCCTTGAATGTAGTTCTTAGAGATTTTGAACAGCTGGTAGTGACCGGTGATCAAATAGCAGGCTCTCAGGTTGCATTAGGCCCTAGTAAAGTTTTTGATACTGCTGACCTTGATGCTGCTGTTGCATACAATAGAGACATAAAAGAAGTTTTAGCAGAGGATCCAAGACTTTACGTTGATGTGACCTCTTCAGAAGCCTACAGCGGCTTGCAATGTAACGGTCAAAATCCTCGTTATAATTCTTTTTCATTGGATGGAATTGCAATGAACGATGGATTCGGTCTTAATAGTAACGGTTATCCTACTAATAGATTGCCTTTTTCTTATGACTCTATTCAGCAGGTATCAGCTGAATTTGCACCATTTGACGTAAAGTACGGAGGCTTCTCTGCTTGTGTAGTTAATGCAGTAACAAAATCAGGTACAAATGAAGTCACTGGTAGCGCATATTACGAGTACACCGATGACGGATTGCTTGGAACTGAGATAGAAGGCACTAAAGGTCAATCTGTTCCTTTTGAGGAATCAAAAATTGGTTTTACAGTTGGTGGACCGTTAGTTAGAGATAAGGCTTTCTTTTTCATATCAGCAGAGAGATACGATGATGTGGATGTTGATCCATTTGGTCCTTTGGGATCTGGAGCTCCATCAGAATTAGGTTTCTTAAGAGCATCTGATTACAACAGAATTATTGATATAGCCAAAAATAAATACGGTTTTGATCCCGGTGGTATTGGCGGTGCTTTAGATAGTTACGATAATAAATTCTTAGCAAGAGTAGATGTTGAAGCGGATGAAAATAATTCATTATCCGTAACCTTTAATTACAATGATGGTTTCAACAATCAAGCATCTGATTCTTCTCCAAGTGAATTTGAATTCAATAAGCACTTCTATGAAAGAGGTCATGAGATGATGGCTCTTAACTTAGAGCTCTATTCTCAACTAACTGATAGTTTAGATAGCGAACTAAGAATTGGTTACAGGGATGTTGATAACAGACAGGAGGGTATCGGTGGTCCATTTGGTGATTTTCAAATAGATGTTGTCAATCCAGATAATAATGAAGAAGGAACTGTCTACCTTGGAGGAACTGATGACTCTAGACAAGCTAACAAAATGGATTATTCCACTACTGTACTGCAGTATTCTTTAAATCAGCTAGTTGATAATCATTTAATTACATATGGTTTAGAAATTGAAGATACAGATATATTCAATCTTTTCATGCAGCACTCTCTTAATGGAGAATGGGATTTCTATGGAGGTATTGATGATTTTGACAATGGTCTTGCTAGAGTTTACTTTGGAAATACTCCTTCTTTAGATGAAACAAAAGCTGCTGCTGATTGGGGGTATGGAGTGACAACCTTGTATATTCAAGACGAGATTCAAGCAGCCAATAATGTAGAGATTGTTCTTGGCTTAAGATACGACACTTACACTGTGGATGGCCAACCAGCAGAGAATGCTACTTTTAAAGCGGCACATGGTTATTCAAACACCATCACTCACGATGGCGCTGATGCGTTGATGTTCAGATTAGGATTTAATTGGGATATTGATGGCGATTCATCCCTTTACGGTGGTTATGGTGGATTTTCAGGTGGTAATCCGAACGTATGGTACTCAAATATGTTTTCTAACGATGGAGTTACAGCGATTCAAACTAATGCTAGAAACTTAAATATTTTTGAGGAAACTATGTGTAACAGTGATACTGGAGCTCCTACAGATGCTGGACCTGGTTTTGCTGTTCCGTGTCAATTAGTTGAAAAAGTTCAAAGCGGAAGCGCAGACAGTGATACAAATACAACTGCTGCTGACTTTGAGGTTCCAATCGTCCATAAAGTTGCATTAGGATTTAATTCAAGCTTTGGAGTTGAGGATCTTCTTTTCAATGCTGACGTAATTCTTACGCAAGTTGAAAATCCTGCAATCATTAGAGATGTGAACAATGTGAAGACAGGTGAAACTGATTTCACTGGCAGACCGCTTTATAGTTGTGCAGGGGGGAATAAAAGAGATTCATTTACTTGTTTTGGTCCTTTTGATTTTCAATTGACTAATTCTCAACTTAAACCCGAAGGTCTTACATATTCTGCTTCACTAAGTAAGCTCTGGAGAGATCAAGACGTAAGAATATCTATTGGATATGCAAACACTTCAATGCAAGATGCTAGTCCAATGACTTCAAGCGTTGCATACTCTAATTACACCGGTGTTGCAGTTACAGATAGAAATAATCCTACCTTAGCAAATTCAAACCACACAATACCTGAAAGAGTGACAGCATCTTTAAGATACTCACCTGTTACTATTGAAGGTGGTTACAGATTAAAACTTTCTCTGTTTTTAAATCACTTCCAAAGTCGATCGTATTCGTATGTTTACGATGGCGAAGTCCACGGTCAAACTCCAGCATTTACCGACCAAAGCTTGTTATATGTTCCAGAAAATGCTGCTGATCCTAATGTTGTATTTGATGGGATAGATCCTGCAGCTTTCTTTGCACTAACTGATGCCGCAGGATGTCCAAGAGGACAATACTGTCCAAGGAATTCAATTGATGGTTCTTGGAATACTATGGTTAATATGAAGCTTGCTCAGGAATTCCCAGGGTTTGTTCAGGGCCATGAGGCTGAACTTTATATGGTAATTAGGAATTTAGGTAATTTGCTAGACTCGAAATACGGTGTTTTCAGAGAGCCTGGATTCCCTCTAATGCAGAGAGTTGCCAGAATGAGTGAAATCGACGATAACGGAAGATACGTCTATGACAGACTATATTCTCCTAGAGGTTCAAGTATCAGTCCTCGAGGAAGTGTATACGAAGTTAAGTTTGGTTTTTACTACAGGTTCTAAGAGAAGAAACTACAAAAACGCCGCTCTTGCGGCGTTTTTTGTATTTAGAAGATCTGATAAGTTTAAACATGCATCGTTTTGCTGAACTGAAACATGAGAGAAGAAATTTGCTATGTCGCTAGAATACTGAATATCTTTTGTTTCCATGTAGCAACCAATAAAAGCACCTAAAAATGTATCTCCAGCACCATTTAATGATCTTACTTCTGTTGGTATAGCTTTGGATATATATTCTTTGCCTTGATAAAAAATTATTGAACCTTTACTACCTTTTGTAACAACGTATAGCTTATTATTTTTAACAGAAGAATTTATAAGACTAAAATTCATTGATTCCTCTAAATATCTCATCTCATCTTCGTTTCCAGCGATAATCTCTAATTGATCAAAATATTTTTTTATAAAATCCTTATGCTTATTCATCACGCTTAAATCCGAAAGACTCAAAATAAGTTTCTTTTTTGTTGATAATAGATGACTAATAGCTTTTTTATTCATGTCTGAATTTAGTGAGTAAAGATCTGAAAATATAAAGTCTACATGCTCAGCATCTTTAAATTTTGTCAGAGAAATTTTGCTACTTGCTCCAGGACATGCAGCCATTGTTCTCTCTTTATCAGGAGTAAGAAAGATTAAGCAACACCCAGTATTCAGAGAACTAATATTTAGAAAAGTTTCAATAGGATAAGTATTCATTATGTCCATTAAAAATTTTGAATTCTTATCTTTCCCAATTGAACCTAAAAAAAGATTTTTTATTCTAAAAATTGATGAGGTTGCTGCAGTAGTGAAAATTGAACCTCCCAAGTATTGATTAGTTATTTGAGAATTGTATTTAGATAAGTAAAGATCTAATTCACTTGAGTTAATTTCAATGGCTCTTCCCTTGGTGATTGGTATCTCAGACAATTGTTCTTCTGTTATGGATATTTCAATATCAACTAAAACGTTACCAACATTCAAGATAGAAACATTTTTGTTGCTATAATCTTTGGACATTATGAATTCAAGTAAAGAAATTATTCCTCATCTAGATTTTGATCTTTTCGATAAAGATAAAACATCTCTCGCAAAAGATACCATAAATGCATTTCATAACTATGGTTTTTGTGTTTTCTTCAATCATACAATCGACAAAGATTTGATCACTAATTGCCTTAATTTATATCAAAAGTTTTTTAATTATCCTGACAAAATCAAGGAATCTTTTATTGTCCCGAATATTGGAGGAGCAAGAGGGTTTACTAAATTTAAAACTGAAACTGCAAAAGATTACCATCAACCTGATTTAAAAGAGTTCTGGCATGTTGGAAGAGATAATATAAATGATCCAAAAAATGTTTGGATTGATGATTTAGAAAATCATAAAAAACTTTCTTTAGATTTATACAATCAGTTTGATCTTTTAGGTCGAGATATTATGGAGCTTATAGGAATAGGCCTTGGTTTGGAAAGCAATTATTTTAATAAAATAATAGAAAATGGTAATAGTATTATGAGAATAATTAACTATCCTAAAATCGAAAATATCAAGACTGATTCACAAAGAGCTTCTCCTCATGAAGATATTAATTTCATCACTCTTTTAATTGGTGGTCATCAACCCGGACTTGAAGTGCGAAACGGAGATAAATGGATAAAAGCAGATTTCTCTAGGGACGAAATTGTAGTTAACATTGGAGATATGCTGCAAAGATTTACAAATAGATATCTTAAGTCAGCAACCCACAGGGTCAATAACGGGACAGAAATGAATACTCAAAGAATTTCTATTCCATTTTTTCTGCATCCTAGATCTGATTTTTTGATCAAACCTCTTGAATCATTGCTTGGAGAGCATAATTATTATCCAGATCCAATTACGGCTGATGATTATTTAAATCAAAGGTTAGAAGAAATTAAATTAAAATAATTATGATTGTCCAATCACTAATAGGAATTTTTGGTTTAATTTTAATTTCTCTTCCTTTTAGTGAATCCATTCAAAAGATTAAAGTTAAATTCATTATATTCGCGCTATTAATTCAGATATCCTTAGCCTTTTTACTTCTTGAGATACCTTTTATATCATCTTTCTTTGATGTTATGAGCATGGCTGTAGAATCATTAAGATTATCTGCCATTGAAGGGAGTTCATTTGTATTTGGCTATCTTGGCGGAGGTGATGCCCCATTTGAAATTTCGAATAATCAAAATTTACCAATATTCGCATTCACTTTTTTACCAATGCTGATTTTTTTATCCGCTCTTTCTGCATTGTTATGGCATTGGAAAATATTGCCACTACTCATAAAGCTCTTAGCTAAATTATTTGAAAGGCCTTTAGATGCAAAAGGACCTATTGGATTAGCAGCCACAGCCAATATATTTTTGGGTCAATTAGAAGCTCCTTTATTGATTAAGCCTTATTTAAATAAGATGAATCAAAGAGATTTGCTTATTATTATGACTGTGGGCATGTCTACAATTGCTGGAAGTGTGATGGTTCTATACATCACCTGGTTAGACAATAAATTTTCAGGTGTCATAGGCCATTTTTTAACAGCTTCTATTTTGTCTGTTCCTGCTGCAATAATGTTTTCTAATATATTGATTCCATCTGCCCAAACAGAATTAAAGACAGTCAAAGAAGACTTAAAAATGTATGAAAGTTCAATGGATGCAATAAGCGTTGGAACAAAAGATGGACTAAATATGTTCTTATCTGTAATTGCTTCTCTAATAGTTTTTTTAAGCTTGGTAGCTCTAGCTGATTTTTTATTAGCTATATTTCCTAACGTATACGGCGAGCCTATATCTCTACAAAGGATAGCAGCTCTTATTTTTGCTCCTATTGCATGGTTAATGGGAATACCATACGCAGAGATAATTCCAGCAGGGAATCTCTTAGGTACGAAAACAATTTTTAACGAACTTATTGCCTTCAATGATTTAAGAGAATTAAACACAAGCATTTTGAGTGAGCGAAGCCAGTTAATAATGCTTTATGGTATCTGTGGTTTTGCAAATATTTCCAGTGTCGGTATTTTGCTGGGAGGTCTTTCAGCAATTTGTCCTGACATTCGAGGAACGCTATTAAAAATTGCTTTTAGAGCTCTTTTTGCTGCTACACTTGCGTCTTGTCTGACGGGAACGGTAGTAAGTCTTTTTATTTAAATTATGGAAATTTTATTTGAGTATTTAATCTTTTTATTAAAAGCAATCACGGTAGCCTTAGCGATTGCTATTCCAATTCTAATTATAATTAGTTCAATAAAATCCAGTTCAGGAGCTTCTTCTGGAGGACTGCGCGTTAAAAATCTTTCAACAAAATTTGCTAATACTGCTGATGACTTAAAGCTCTCAGTTTTATCAGCAAAAGAGAGAAAAGTTTTAGAGAAAAATATTAAAAAAGAGAACAAAAATAAGAAAAAGGAAAAGACATCTAAAAAACATATTTTTGTTTTAAATTTCAATGGAGATATTGAAGCGTCGCAAGTTGAATCATTGAGGGAAGAAATATCATCCATCCTTAATGCGAATACTAAATGTCAGGAGGTTGTTTTAAATCTTGAAAGTGGGGGAGGAACAGTCATCGGGTATGGCCTTGCAGCTGCTCAATTATCTCGACTTAAAGATTCAAAAATTAAATTGACAGTTTGTATTGATAAGGTAGCTGCTTCTGGTGGTTATATGATGGCGTGTATTGCAGATAAGATTATTGCATCACCGTTTGCATTGATTGGATCGATAGGAGTTATAGGAGCTGTCCCTAATTTCAATAAATTACTCAAGAAAAACAATATTGAATATGAAATGCATACAGCTGGAGAATATAAAAGAACAATCACTATGTTTGGAGAAAATACTGACGAAGGCAGAGAAAAATTTAAGGATGATTTAGCAAATATTCATGAACTATTTAAAAAGCATGTTTCTAAATATCGCCCATCTTTGGATGTAAATAAAGTTGCAACTGGTGAAGTTTGGCAAGGAATAGAGGCTATAGATGTCGGATTAGTAGATAAAATCCAGACAAGTGATTCCTACCTTATCGAACAAAATAAGAAATATGATATTTTTGAAGTTACCTTTAAACCTAAAAAAAATATGCAAGATAGATTTTCAAGATTCTTAAGTTTTTCTATTACTAGAACTATAAATAAAATTTTTGAAAATTTTTCTAAACAAAAATTTATGTAATAAAAAATTTTATTTTTTATGAAATTTTTAATTCTTTTATTATTTCCCACTTTCCTTTTTTCAATGGACATCAAATTAAATTGTGAAAATATTCAAAGTACTCATTATGAAAAAGGAAAAAAAACGGTTGATCAGACTAGGATGGTTTTAATTTACGAAATAGATTTAAACAAAAATGAAATTTTAAAATATCCTCAAAAATTTAAATTAACCCCGATGAAATATAAAATTACAGGGAAAAGTAAAAAATTTATTAAAGCAAATAAGAAAATTTCTAAACTAAATAATACCTACGGAAATTGGAATTTGATGTTCAATATAGAAAAGGGTGAGTTAAAGGAAATATTTGATTCAGGTAAGCACAAAAGCCAAATTACATATAGATGTCTGACTTATTGAATCTAGATGGTTCGTGCAGTTCCCCAATAATTAAATCCTGCGATTCGTGGAGTTCCTGGAAGGAACATAGTCTCTAGATCAACAATTTCTAATTTTGAGTTAGAAATAATGTCCGGTATATCTCTGTTGATGTTGCATCCACCCATTATTTTTTTCCAAATGGGATTTATTCTATTTTGCCATTTCTTTGTCTTTAGATCTGGAGCAATTCCGTGTTCACAGAAAAATAGAGTTCCTTCATCTTTTATGACCCTTCTTATTTCTTTCATTGAGTCGTCTAGATTCTCAATAGAGCACAAGGTATAGGTTACTAGTATTGAATCAAAGGATTTTGATTCTAAGGGAATTTCTTCGGCTCCGCAGTTTAGAATATCAATATTCAGATCTAATTCAGAAATTCTTTTTTTTGCTATATCAGTTAATTCTTCAGCAGGATCTAAAGCAGTAATTTTGCTTATATTAGATGTATTGTAATGAGGTACATTCAAACCAGAACCTATTCCAACTTCGAGAACGTTTCCGGTAACTTTTGGAACAATTTTTTTTCTTTGATAATTAATTGGAGATGATCCGCAAAGTAAATCAAGAACTTTAGGTAATACTTTTTTTTCGTAAAAACTCATCATTTGAATTATATTGTATTTTTAACATTTTAGAGTTGGCTAAATTATATTTTAATTATTCATCAATGAATGCTGGCAAATCAACAGCATTGCTTCAAGCTAGTCATAATTATCAAGAGAGAGGAATGAATACACTTCTCATCACTTCAAAAAAAGACGATAGATCTGGAAAGGGGAATATTACTTCTAGAATAGGACTTAATAAAAAAGCAAAAATATTTGATGAAGATACAGATTTATTAGATTTGTTTCATAAAGAGAATTCAAAAAAAATTATCTCATGTGTCCTAGTAGATGAAGCTCAATTTTTAAAAAAAAAGCAAATCAAACAACTATCTAACATTGTAGATAATCAAGATATTCCAGTTTTAACATTCGGTATAAGGACCGACTTTAGAGGAGAACTTTTTGAAGGAAGCAAATTTCTTCTAGCATGGGCAGATAATATTAAAGAAATTAAAACAATATGTTGGTGTGGAAGAAAAGCCACTATGATTGTACGAGTTTCAAAAAATGGAGAAATTATTTCTAAAGGAGATCAAATAATGATTGGAGGAAATGAATCTTATGTATCTTTATGTCGAAAACATTTTTTTCTTAAAAAGCTTAAATGAATATGTCCCCACAAATTAGAATTTTTTCATACCTGCCTAATCCGCGAGTTTGGAAATCCTTAATCACTGCAAAATTTGCAGGCGTAAACGTAGAAGTTACTGGAGATAAACCAAAAAATCTAAGTAACTGGTTATGGGATTATGATGCAAGAGCTATGTCTGAAGAGGAGAAATCAGTCAGTTCATATGTTCGAAAAGGAAAAAGAGGTTTTTCAGGAGTTCTATATAAAACAGATGAATTTTTAGAAGCTCATCCGTTCGGTACCGTTCCCGCGGCTTTTGTTGGGAATAATAAAACAGGAGTCTTTGAATCTAATAGTATTATGAGATCGGTAGCAAGATTAGGTAACTCAGATACTCTGTACGGTCAAAACGATCCATCCATAAGCTCAAGGATCGATAGTTTCTTAGATGCTAATTTAGTTTTTTCCAGAGAGCATCAGGTATACATCCTCTCTATTGAATCGTTAAACAAATATACCTATGAAAGAATGAAAGCAGCGTATGATTTTTATTTAGATGGAATTGAATCAGCACTCTCCAAATCAAACTATATTTCTGGTAACGATTTAACTTTGGCTGACATTTCATTCGTCTGTGATTTTGCTCAATTTTTGCGTGAAGGGAAGTATCAAGAACCTCTAAAAAATCAGGGTTTTAATATAATTTCTCAAGATATTAAAGAAACACATCCAAAATCTATCAATCATCTACTCAATCTATCAGAGCTTGATGAATTCTCATCTGTCATGGGATCTTATTTAGATTGGTATAAAAAGTAATTATTCAAAATTAGGAGGTATTCTAAATCCGCCTCTTAAATTTCTTATCATTTTTGATACCTCAATGCATGTTAAGTCATGTAAATAAGGGCCAATTATTTGAAGATTTACAGGTAGTCCACTCGATGTAAGTCCAATTGGTGTACTTGTACTAGGTAAATTTGCTGTTACAACAGGACCCGCCCAGATTGTAGTATGCCAATACTGTTTTTCTTTTCCATTAACATTGATGGTCCTTTCTATTAAGGGATCATGATTATGTTTGAACGCAGGAACGGCACAAACAGGGGAAAGCATCACATCATATTTTTCAAAAAACTTTAACCATTTTTGCTTAATAAAATGTCGTCTGGCATTGGTTACAACATAATCTCTAGCCTTCAAAGAAACTCCTCTTGTAATTTTTGCAAGTTCAGATAAGTCAGAATCATCTAGTTCCGCAGATAGAGCATCTGCAGTTGCAAGAGTTTCCTTATTTCCCCCGGCGGACATTACTGGATGCACTAATTTGCTGTAAATATCATCTACTTCATCGAAAGAAAAGGGTGGCGAAACTGTTTCTACTGATGCTCCTGCTGATCTTAAATCATTTGCCGTATCATTGATTAACTTACTTATCTCTTCGTCAACCTCTGCAGATTTTTCTTCGGGCCACACAGCAACTTTAAGTTGAGCAATGTCTGTAACTTTAGGTTTTGGTAACTTAATGCTCCAAGCTATTTCATCTTGACCTTGAGGTGCTGCCAAAACATTCATGGCAATTTCAAGATCTTCAGGACTTCTGGCTAATGGTCCAGCTACTGATAACCCATTTCCAGTAAGAATAAAGCCGGGTGGCGGAGGCAAATGTCCGACCTCTGAAACAATATTATAGGTAGGTTTATGACCGTAAACTCCACAAAAATGAGCAGGCGTCCTAATTGAACCTCCTATGTCTGATCCAAGCTCCAAAGGCGTCATTCCTGCTGCAAGTGCTGCAGCTGATCCTCCAGAGGAGCCTCCCGGAGTTCTTCCTAAATCCCATGGATTGTTTGTGACTCCATATATGTCATTGTAACTTTGAATATCTGCTGAATGATAAGGCACATTTGTTTTTCCAAATATTATTGCTCCTGCATTTACTAAGTGTTGAACAGCTTCAGCATTTTTGGCGGGTATATTATCTTTCCAATTTGGGTCACCTCCTGTAGATACTATTCCTTCAACTTCATAAGCATCTTTTATTGTCATCGGTATACCATGCAATGGACCAAGCGACTTGCCTTGTTCTATTAATTTGTCTGCCTCTTTTGCTTTATCCATTGCTCTATCTGAATCTAGAGCAAC
>CACNYO010000016.1 GCA_902624765.1 uncultured SAR86 cluster bacterium | reverse complement strand
CTTCATATAAATTTCTTATCGGATGTGTGTCTGTCATGAATTCAACCATATCAATGTGTGCGCCACCTATCTGATTGAGAACATATTCATGGAAAGGGAAAGTCTCTAATCTCAGTAGTGTATTTTCAGTATCGAATATAGCTATTTTTTTTGAGGCCCTTTGATTATCGCTTAAATTTTCATCATCGTATGATCTTAAAGTCTCTAAAATCTTTCTTGCTTTTGCTTTGTCACGATTCAACTTTTCTGGACTTGGAATGGTCAATTTTGATGCATGTCCAGTGAACCAATTGTATTTATCAAAGATTCCAATATAGGTCATAGACTCGGGGGAATCGACTATTTCGAGAAAAGTTTCTTTAGCTAAAAAATGATCGATCGAAAAAGGCTTCATGAAAAAAAGATTTATTAAATAAATCGAAATTACCAAAATAGCTAATAAAAAGAGTCGAAAAAGATATTTGAAAGCTAATTTAAATGTCATTTAGATTTAATTTAGTTATTCAGAAAATTTTTTCAAGATATGGGGAATATTTTTCTTGAAATTAAAGAAACCTTTATTTGAAAATTCCCAGCAAAAAATGTCTTCTTCCCGAGTTAAAAAGTTAAAAGAAGTATTGTTTTGATTTTGAATATCTTTCAAGAAATCAAGATTTTCTCCTACAGATGGATATACAACATCAAAAGAATTATGTTGGAACAACCTATCAGGCGACACCAAGGATGAATTTTTAAAATGCTTTTGTACGTCATCAAGAGCTTTCTTTTTAAACGCTAATACGTTTGCATCCAGCTCTATTTTTCTCTCATCATTATTTAAAAGAATTAAATATATATTTTCATAGCTACTGTAGAGGCTTTCTCTTCCTTCAAACCAAAGATCATTTTCAAACATCACAAGAGTGTTATTTCTTTTTATTTCATTGAAAGAAAGATTTAACGACTCTTTTAAATATTCTTTTTCTTCATTCAAAGATTCAGCAAGCGTATTCAATCCAACTGGATGAAATCTTCCAGCAGTGAATTTTGATATATTTGAAGATCTTGCAATGTAGTGCTTACCTTTTGTTTGAATACCGGCAACCCATCTCCAACTCAGTGTATTTGATGCTGCATCTCCATCTAATAAATATTTCATGAAGAATTTAGCACCTAATTGCCAGGGAAGACCTAGCGTAAAAATCCATATACTTGCAAACCACATTCTCGTGTGATTATGAAGATAATTTTCTTCCTTAAGTTCTTTGATCCAAAAGTCAAAACAATCAATCCCTGTATTTCCTTCGATAGCTTGTTTATAAGCGGCATCATCGTATCCCTCTGCCCTTTCAGAAATAAAGTCTTCCCAGACGGAAGGCCTTAATTCCAACCAACCTTTCCAATAAGTTCTCCAGTATATCTCCTGAATAAATTTTTCTACTTTTGAAAAAGAGTAAGAATCTAAAGCCCTTTTAACAAGATCTTGTTCGAGAAGAAGTCTGTGAGTTATGAAAGGTGACAAGCAGGAAACATTGTCTCTTTTGTTGGGACCGTAATCGTAATTTCTTAATCCTTGATAATTCGATAAATTATTAGAGACAAAATCTTCTGCAATTGAATCAGCCAGTTTAAAAAGATCTTTTGTATTATCTTTTGCGTACATCTTCGTTTTCGATGCTTAAAAGTTCTGCCTTTTTTTTGGTGCCGCCTTCGCCACTGTAGCCGCCTAAGTTACCGTCAGATCTTATAACTCTATGGCAAGGAACATGAGGTGCAAAAGGGTTCTTAGCACACGCATTAGCAACTGCTCTTGCGGATTGAGGATGACCAATTGCAATAGCGACTTGTTTATAAGATCTTGTCTCGCCAAATGGAATTTTTTTTAACTCTTCCCAGACTTTCTTTTGAAAAGGCGTGCCTTCCATAAGATTTAAATTAACCTTTTTTCTCCTTACCGCTTATGTAATCCTTCAACATCTCATATTCTTTACAAGAGTTTGGGCACAGAGAAAACAATTTGTCTAAATTTTCTTTAGCTTTTTCCATTTCACCGATTTGAGCAAAGAATTCTCCTTGATATTCCAAAGCAGTTTTATTATTTTTGTCTATAAATATTGCCTTTTCATAAAATTTTCGCGCTTTATCAAAATTATTAATTTTTCTATTTGAGAATGCCAATAAGGTCCATCCGTCAGAATCCTTTGGTTTTTTTTTGGTGTATTTCGTTAGTTTTTTAATTGCGCTCTCAAATTGCTCTTTTTTCACCAGCTGTACTGCATCTTTATAAAGTTTCGATGCCGAAGGCTTGTTGTAACTGGCAGCATAAATGCTTTGTGTAATTATCAATATAATTATTAAAAATATACTTTTCATAACTTCAATTTAACACTTTATTTGAATATATATTTTTATATGAATATAAATGGATTAAGGATATAAGATTCACATCCCATGAAAGACATTGTTTTAATTCATCGAAATGTAAGGATGCTTGATAATCCTGCGCTATTTCATGGATCAAAAAATCAAGATTATGGGATTATTTATCTTTTCGATAAAAACTATTGGGAAGCAAACGGCAAATCGGAAATTCAATTTAATTTTCTTCTGGATTGCTTGGAAGATTTTGACCGAAAATTAAAAGAAAAAAATTCACAGCTTTTTGTTTTTTCTGGAAATTATCTTGATTTTCAAAAATGGATTGAAACTGATTTTTCTGAATCAACTATTCACGTTAATCATTGCACAGATGTCGGCTACTTCAGGGATGGTTTCAGTAATTTTAGAGATTATTTTTTAAAGCAAAAAAAGATAAAAATCTATTCGGATTTTGGTATTCAGGTCAAGGCTCCTAACAGAGATAAATGGGCAAGCGATTGGGAAGATCAAATGAGTAAGCCATTACTAAAAGAGCCTTATGCAAATCAAAAAATAAAAAAAATAGATGGGCCTTTGAAAACTTTAAGTCACTTTTTAAAAGATCTCAAATTATTAAGGAATAAGTATTCATCTTTCCAAGAAGGAGGCTCTGATGAAGCATACAGTTTGCTAGATACCTTCTTGAAGCATAGATGTGCAGGATATAGTTTTAAGATGTCCTCGCCACATGAAGCTGAACATTCATGTTCAAGACTTTCACCACATATTGCATTTGGTTGTATTTCCATTAGAGAGATTTATCAAAAACTGCTGAAGGAGTTAGAAATAACTAGTTACAAGAAAGATTTAAACTCTTTCAAAAAAAGACTCTACTGGCACTGTCATTTTATTCAAAAGCTTGAAACTGAACCGGAGCTTGAATTTAAATCTATGCATCCAATGGCTGATGAATTGAGGCAAGACATAAATAATGAGCTTATAGAGAAATGGATTATTGGAGAAACAGGATTCCCATTTCTTGATGCATGTATTCAGTATTTGAGGAAAGGGGGATGGATCAATTTCAGAATGAGAGCCATGATTATGTCTTTTGCTTCTTATAATTTATGGCAACCTTGGCAAAAAACATCCCCGCTTCTTGCAGAGCTGTTTGTCGATTACGAACCAGGAATTCATATTAGCCAAGTTCAAATGCAAAGCGGAGTCACTGGCATAAACCTTCCTAGAATTTACTCAGTGCTTAAACAAAGCAAAGATCAAGATCCAAAAGCAGATTGGATAAAAACGCAAATCCCTAAAATCTCTAATGTTTGTTCAGACAAAATTCATAATGCTGAATTAAATGATCTATATTTTGATAAATTAGTTGACCCAGTACTCTCAGCAAAAAAAGCAAGAGAGACGATTTGGGCGTCAAGATCAAACATTGAATTCAAAAAAATTGCTAGAGAAGTTTACTTAAAGCACGGCAGTAGAAAAAGACAGAGCTTAAGATTTTAACTTGTTCAGTACCCCCAACTAATTTAATCTTAAGTAAAGATGAAAGTAGTTATCTCAGAAGATACCAATAAGTTTTATGGAGATCAGATCAAGGCATTAGATTCTTCAATAGAAATTTTTTCACTCAATCCTGAAGATCCCAAAAGTCCGCCTTGGGCAGAAGTTCCAGAATGTGATGCATTCTTTTTGTCATATCAATTTTTATTTGCTGTCAGGGATCACGAAGAGCTATTTGAGCCAATGTTGGATTTATGCAAAAAAATGAAATTTATTCAGAGCGGTTACGCAGGAATGGATGCGCCTTTTCTGCAAGCCGTTTTAAAAGAATCGCAAGCAGTGATAGCGAATGCAAGCAGCATCTATGGAAAACCTATGTCTCATTATGTTCTAGCGCAAATGCTCAGGTGGAATAAAAGAATTGATGAGCATGTAATTATGCAACGAGAAAAGGAATGGCTGCCAAATGGTGGGGACGGTGAGTTAACAGACAAAACTTTGGTTATCCTCGGCTATGGAGGAATTGGCAAAGAAGTAGCTAAACTAGGCAAGATATTTAATATGAAAGTAACAGGGATAAGAAGGAACCCTAAAGATTGCGATTATGCGGATGAGGTTTTGAGCATAGATGCATTAGAGGAGCTTTTACCTCTTACAGACTTTCTCGTTATGGTTTTGCCTGATAGCGAAAGCACAAGAGATATCGTGGATGCAAATTTCCTAAAAAAAATGAATCCGTCTTCGATGTTGATCAACGTAGGCAGAGGTAGTGCAATTGTAGAAGACGATTTGGCTGATGCTCTTAATAATGGAGTCATTGCTGCAGCAGCCCTTGATACAACCAAAAATGAACCACTGGAGAAAGAATCTAAACTGTGGGAAGCCAAAAATTGCTTCATTACTCCCCATGATTCAGCTCATTCTTTAATGTCTTTACCAAGGTCTTTTAATTTATTTTTAGAGAATCTTTCTAATCTAAAAGATAGTCAACCTATTACAAATCTTTGGGAAGCCTAATTTTTAGAAATTTGTTAATCTCATCTTGATGAATTTAGTTTGATCGCTTATTACCAAAATCTTTTTTTAACTAAATTCCTTTGAATTTTTCCAGTAGGCAGGCGAGGCAATTCTTCCGTCCAAAAATCATAAGTTTTTGGCTTTTTAAATCCTGAAAGTTTTTCTTCCGCAAGCTTTGTAAGTTCCTTTCTAACAGTCTCTTCATCCGCTCCCGGCTCTAGATTGATGACTGCCTTGACCTCCTCTCCCCACTCTTCATTGGGCACTCCAATACAGCAAACCTCAGCTACGCTTTCGTGAGCTAAAAGCACATCGTCTATTTCTTGAGGATAAATATTGGTGCCTCCAGAAATAATCGTATCAGCGCTTCTACCGGTTAAGAAATAATATCCATCTGAATCCCGATAGCCTATATCACCCATAGTGAAATAATCTCCTCTGTAAGCTCCGGATGTTTTCTCTTTTGCTTTGTAATACTCAAATCTTCCGGTGTCAGGGGCTTTGAAATAAATAGTACCTTCCATCCCCTCTGTAACTTCTCGATCTGCCTCATCAAGAATTTTAACCTCAACGCCTTCGTTAGCCATACCTACGCTACCTGGTTTTGATAACCATTCTTCAGAATCAATGAAACAGCCTCCTCCTTCAGTAGCAGCGTAGTATTCGTAAACAATAGGACCGAACCATTCGATTATTGCTCGTTTTACTTCAACTGGACAAGGAGCTGCGCCATGTAAGATCCATTTCATTGAAGATAAGTCATAAGAACTTCTAACCTCTTCTGGCAATCTGAGAATTCTATGAAACATTGTTGCCACCATATGGGTATGCGTGCATTTATAGTGATCAATAAGATGTAACATCTTTTCTGCATCCCATTTGTCCATTAAATAGACTCCAACTCCAGCCATTAAAGAAATGCTTATGTTCAATCCTAAGGGAGCAGCGTGATATGCGGGACCTGGGCATATGCTGAAGTCAGTTTCAGGGTTGAAGTTAGCTGATTCTGAGGTCAACTTTTCGGTCATTGAAAGCGGAGGATTTTCTTTTCTGAACACGCCTTTAGGTCTCCCGGTTGTTCCTGAGGTATACAGCATGGATTTGCCAGCAATGGGGTTTTCTATGTTGTCGCCATCCTCAGATGCTATCGCATCTTCGTATAACAAAGCATCGCTAGCATGGCCGCCAGAAGATAAAATAATCACTTCTGGTAATTTCGCTTTGATCTCTGAAATTGTCTCTTGCAAGATTGAGTCGCATACGACTACTTTAGCTTCGCAGTTCTCTACTATGTAAGTCACTTCGTCGGGAGTCAGATGCCAATTGATAGGAGTAATTCTTAGCCCAATTCTTAAAGGCCCGTATAAAGCCTCAAGAAATTCTGGTCTATTTTTACAAACTATTGCAACTGCATCACCAGGCTGCAGCCCATGTTTAAGCAAAAAATTAGCGTATTTATTGGAATTTGCATTAAGTTCATGAAAAGTTCTTTCGCCATGCTCGCTAATGACAGCTTTTTTTGTTGGAAACGTATTTGCGTGGAAAGCTATCCCCATTCCTGCGGAGATATATTCTTCCAAGGTTTGCATCTCAGGCTATTAGGTCTTTTTGATACTCGCTCAAATTAGGCTTTTTAGGCCACTTATATTGATCTCTATTTTCGGCTTCTAGAATAATAGGAAATTCATCGGCATTTCTAAAATCATTGGTCCAATTAGTGGTGGAAACAAGGTTTTCTGCGGCATGGATTCTCTTCTCTATAATTTCTTTGCTTGATAGTTCTTTTGGCATCATACAAATCAATGAGGCAGCTCTTATAAGATCATTTGTTCCCTCTGGAAGTGAGCTTCCGGAACTGCTGCAATGGATGGTTCTAGAATCCCATAAGAGCATATCTCCGGGTTCCATATGAGCCATGACTGCTGGCTCAGAAGATAATTTTGGATCGTCGTGTGGAAATCTAAAATGATCGATATCTAAAGGCAGACGTTCTACCCTTTCTTTATATTCTTCGGGCAGATCTTTAAAAAAGTTATGCGACTTAGGAATTACCACATTACCGCCTATTTCTTCAGAAGTAGGTAAAAGATTAATTAGCCCTTGAATACATTGTTTCCCTGGCTTGGATATTGGATGTTGATCTATGTGGAACCATGCTTGACCACTTTGTGTTTTCCAAGAAGGATCAATATTCCAAGGCCTCCATAAAGAAACTCCATCGAAACTTGTTAGCAAGTCATCGGTCTCCCAGACCTTGGCAAATGCTTTTTTGACATTGGGGACCCCTCTAACAAACCATTGAGCCTCAGAATGACCAATTCCGTAGCTAGGAATGATGCCACCATGAGCACAGGTTGGCCATTTATCGTCTGACCAAGTCATGGGGTTTGTTCTATCTATCCCTGTTCCGAGATTTTCAAGGTAATCCCAAAGTAAATCTAGGGTTTTGCTGGCTTCTTCAGCTGTTAAAGCATTCTTGATAATCACATAGCCTTCTCTCTCAAGATAATCGACACTTTCTTTAGATCCAGAGTCAAATCTAGGAACGTGTTTATATTCAATTTTTATGTTGAAATCATTCAAAATAAACCCCCTCAGAGTCAATAGGTTAAGGAATTTAGCCAAAATTTACAATTACATTTTTCATTTTGGGGTATCGGTTGTGTGCTCTTTTCCATAAAATGCGCATAATTTATGGGCTTTTTTAAGATATGAAGCAAAATTTAATAGGATTAAATCAAGAGAATCTAGAAAAATTTTTCCTTTCTATGGGAGAAAAGTCTTTTCGCTCTAGGCAAGTTTATCAATGGATTCATCAAAAAGGTGTTTCTGATTTCCGGGCAATGACAAATATTTCTAAAGAACTTCAAGACAAACTCAACGAAAAGGCTGAAATAAAGGCACCAAAAGTTATTTTAGAAAAGGATTCTAAAGATGGAACAAGAAAATGGATTTTGAGTGTTGGAGAAGATGATCTTGTAGAGATGGTGCTTATTCCTGAAGGTAAAAGATTCACGCTTTGTGTATCTTCCCAAGTTGGATGTGCTATCGATTGCAGTTTTTGCGCTACCGGCAAGCAAGGCTTTTCTAGAAACTTGGAATTATCTGAAATCATTGGCCAACTTTGGGTAGCTGAAAACTCTTTTGGTGTTCCGCGCGATCACGCTAACAGAAAAGTAACTAACGTTGTCATGATGGGCATGGGAGAACCTCTTTTAAATTTTGACGCTGTAACCGGAGCTATGAGCATGATGATGGATCAAAAAGCCTATGGCTTATCAAAAAGAAAAGTTACCCTAAGCACTTCGGGCTTAGTGCCTTTAATCGATAAATTATCTCAGGTAACGGATGCAGCGCTCACAATTTCCTTGCATGCTCCAAATGATCAATTAAGGAATGAATTGGTTCCCATTAATAAAAAATATCCTATCAAAAAACTTTTAGAGTCGGTTATAAGGTATGTGAATAGCTGCGGCGATAGCAGAAAAACAACCATAGAATACATACTGATTGATAAGGTGAACGATTCTTTAGAGAATGCACATGAACTATGCGACTTATTGAAAGTGCTTCCTTGCAAAATAAATTTAATTCCTTTTAATCCTTTCCCTGGCTCTTCATATAAAAGACCTTCAAGCATGCGAATTCAAACTTTTAAAAAAATACTTCAAAAAGAAGGTTACATAACGACCGTTAGAACAACCAGAGGTGAAGATATCATGGCGGCTTGCGGTCAATTGGTCGGCCAGGTCAATGATAAAACTAAGAGGAAAGAAAGAACTCAAAAAAGAATTGCAGCGCAAGCGATAAGCTAATTAAGAAAACCTAAAATTAAATTTAGGATTTTGGTTTACGGAACAACAAAGTCATCCTGTCGCTCTCTCCAATGGCTAAATATTTTTCTTTATCTTTTTCCTTAAGTCTTAAAACTGGAGGCAATGTCCAGACCCCTCTGGGATGATCTGCGGAATCTTTTGGGTTTGCATTTATTTCAGACTTTGCCAAAAGTTCAAAACCATGTTTTTTTGCTATCTTAATTGCGTGTTGCTCTGTTACGTAGCCACTTTTTTTCATGTTCTCCATGGATGTGCCTGCTTTAGCCCTATGTTCCACTATTCCGAATAGTCCTCCAGGCTTTAAGACATTGAAACTATTAGAAAAAATTTTATCCATATTTGGCCCAAGCCAATTATGTAGATTTCTAAAAGTTAAAACTGCATCTACCGAGCTTGGATCTGAAAGCTCTGAGTTTAGATCAACCACCGTCACTTTTTCATAAAGATCATTTTCCTTAACTTTTTTCTCAAATTTTATTCTGCTGTTTCTGAAATAAGCCCTATCGGAGTCCTTGCTAAAGTGAGCAGCAATTAGATTGCCTGATTTTCGAATGTAATTCGCTAATATTTCTGTGTACCATCCTCCTCCAGGTGATAACTCTACAATGGTCATGTCGGGCTCTAACTGAAAAAAGGAAAGTGTCTCGTAAGGTTTTCTAAATTCATCCCTCGCAACATTTTTTTCTGACCTATCTTTACTATCCACTGCGCTTCTAAGCTCATCAGCTACGGTCAGAGATGCTAATGCCAAGAAGATAATGCTGAATAAAATTCTAAACTTCACGCTTCCTCCAAAAAATATTGAAACTACTATTTTTATATTAGCAATCTCTGAGGTACATTACGATGGAGTATGAGCGTTAAAGTTGAATATTTTTTAGATTGCAGCAGTCCTTGGACCTACCTTTCGTTCAAAGGCATGCAAGATCTCTCAAAACGAAAAAGTATCGATATTGTTTGGAAACCCATTTTAGTTGGTGGAATTTTTAATTCGATCAATCCCAGCGTTTATGAAAGCAGACAAAATCCCGTCAAGGAAAAGTTAGCATACTCTCAGAAGGATCTTGACGACTGGTCTAAATCAAGAGGTTTAATCATCAAAACGCCTAAGATATTTCCTGTAAATAGCGTGAAAGCAATGAGAGGATCTTTCTTTTTTCAAGATGCAGACAACATAGAAGATTATTTAGATGCTGTTTTTTATGCCTATTGGACAGAAGGAAAAGATATTTCAGATGATAATGTTTTGAAGTCTATAGTTAATCAATTAAACGGTTCAGTGGAAGAATTTTTTGAATTTATCAAGACTCCTGAGGCAAAGGAAAGGCTGATATCCAACACACAAGAATTAATGGACAGGGGCGGTTTTGGTTCGCCAACTTTTTTCCTAAATGATAACGATATGTATTTCGGAAACGATAGAATACAGCTTTTGGAAGAAAAATTATGAGATCAAAAATAATCATATCAGTTGTAGCCTTAGGGTTAGGTTTATTCGGTGGAGCTAAACTTATGGAACATTTGGGGAGAGAATATATAGTAAATAACTTTCCAATCCCTTCGGGCACTCTTGATGATAAAGATGTTTATGTGCAAGAGGTATTCATTGATGAAAAGGTTCCCGTTAAAGAACTAAAACAAGTAAAAAACAAGGCGAAAAACATCATTTTATTTATTGGAGATGGAATGAGTGTTAGTCAGATCTCTGCATTTAGACTCTTTCAGGGAGGCCCAAATTCAAGGGTAGCCGTAGATAACTTCCCTTACTCTGGAAAGGTTTTAACTCACTCAGCAAATGCGATTGTTACTGACTCAGCCTCATCGGGCACAGCATTTAGTACGGGAAGAAAAACTAATAATAGAGCTTTAGGTGTCGATGTTAATGGTCAACCAATTGAAAATATCACAGAAAAATTAGATAAATCAGGTTACGTAAGCTCAATAATATCTACCTCTGAGGTAACTCATGCGACGCCCGCAGCATTTATTGTCCACGCCAGCTCAAGATACATGGCAGATGAAATCAGCATCCAAATGACTGATTCAAAAATAAAAAATATTCTGGGCGGAGGTAGAAAGTTTTTTATTCCTGAAGAAAACGGGGGAAATAGAGAAGATGGCATTCAGCTACTTGATAAGGTAAAAACAAACTCAATATTGATTACCGATAAATCAGAATTAACTGATCCAAGCTTGTACGGCGATGGTCAGGTTTTTGGTTTATTTGCCGACGAACATTTGAGAGACGAAACTACTCCTGAAAATCATTCGACAGAACCGTCAATAAAAAATATGCTCGAATTCTCAGTTAACAGGTCAAAGAAATTTATTGAGAGTGGATGTAGAGGTTTTTTTGTTATGGCTGAAGCTTCGCAAGTTGATTGGGCAAGTCATGGAAATGATTTTGAGTATCTGATGAGAGAAATGACAGACCTTGAGGGTGGAATTAAATGGGCTTTGAATTATGCTAAAAAAAATAAAGATACTCTTGTAGTAGTTACAGCTGATCATGAAACTGGAGGCCTATTAATAGAGCCCAATGATCCGAGGAAATATGAAAACCTTGATATTAAGTTCTCTTTCAATACAGGTATAGGTAGAGGATCTCATACAGGAGTCCCTGTCCCAATCTATGCGTACGGTCCAGGGGCAGAAAACTTTACCGGCACATTAGATAACACCGATGTGTTCAGGGCTCTTCTTGCTGCGGCCAATCAGGATAATTCTGGCTCCTGCATAAACTAGTCTTTGTATTAATTAAAGATGACCTTTAACAGATTTAAAAAGTTTTGAAATGGGTGTGAAAAAAATTAACACTAAAATAGCTCCTTCAATCATTCCTTCAATGTAGGTAAACAAGAGAAACAAACTATCAGATGGCTCTGCGTATTCTGGACCATACCACCTTGCAATTAATCCTTCTAAGACATAGATTGTAAAAAATATTTTCCCCCAAGAATTAAAAATAAATAGCAAGGTCAAAGATATTAAGTAAAACAGAAGGCCAAGGATCGCAAAGTAGTTAATTTCTTTTGTCTCAACTGGGACAACGGTTGCAGGATTGAGTAACACCAAGCAAGAAGTGACAACTAGCGCAATGATTATTAAGACTCTTAAAACTCTTTTTTGTGTAATGATTTCGTTTTCCATATCTACTCTAACTCGATGCCCGCCCCTTTAAGGAGCTAGGCTTGATCTTGCTTGGACGCCCCATTTTGAATTTATCTTTGTAACAACATACAGAGCTTCATATTTGCTGTGGGGTAGGTTTTCTTTATCGTATCTTTGAAAGACAACAGAGACATGTACTTTATCTTCAGAGATTAAATCGAAATCTCTTGAAACCCATTCCGAGTGATGCCAACCAACAGATTCAAGATATTCAAACATGTTAGGCTTGCTGAAATGATTTATGTAATCATTTTGTGTTTCCCACAAAGAAACTTGCCCTCCTGCGATTCTAACGTGAGGAAAGTTATGGGTGCTGGACCAACCTTCTATATCTCTATTATTGAAAGCCTCCATCCATATATCGAGAAGCTCCAAAACTTGATCAGTGATTTCCTCGCTCATATAACAAGAATAACTTAAAAAGACTGACTACTCACAGAGAATTGTCGTTTAAAAATTAAGATAAAAAGAAAATTATAAAGTTCAGAATTAAGAATGAGACGCCCACTTCTCGTCTTCGTGACAATCACAATCTAATTGCTTACAAATTTGATGATTTCTGAAATGCGCAAAGGCCACAAAAACTGAACCCAATAAGGTGAATCCTTTTTCGCCAAATTCTCCTAAAACGCTCTCGCCAAGAATAACTGCAACGGTAAGAAGTATCAGTCCAAATATGCCTGCAGGGATAAAAGAGAAGGTTTTGTGATTTCTATAACCTAGATATAAAGAAAATACACTTACTGGAATGGCAATTAAAACAATTAATTTATGAACTACTTCATTGTCCAAAGCAAAGGGAATTACTCCTGAGGAAAGGATTAAGAATGAAGGGACAAAAAAACAATGCATAACACAAGCAAACGATATGGTCATTGCAAACTTGTCTGTTCTTAGTTGAGTTTTAATCATTTGTTTTCGCTCAAGAACCCATACTCTACATTAAGTCATCAAAATTGTTAGTCTTTTTATAAATAATGTCCATTAAACTAAGGTGCTATCGATTAAAACAGCAATCAAAAGAGCTGGCTCAGATCCGTTATTTACCCAAGCATGGTTTGTGCCTCTCTGCACAACAACATCATGCGGTTTAAGCTGAACTTCTTCTTCGTCTAAAATCAAAGTAACGTCTCCTTTCAGAAGAATTATGTAATCGATGGTATCTGTTTCATGCATCGCTGCATTCCTTGATGTATCAACTCTATGATGTGCAGCTCCCATCTTTGCAAAGGCTTCTGCCGTGCCAGCCTCGATAACTTCTTGAGGAACGCCATCCGGTATTGGATTTATCTGAAAATATCTAAACTTGGTCCCTTGTTTCACCGGGGACAGAACGATATCTATATCAGCTCTGTCGTCATTTGAAGCTGTATCAAAGCCGCTGCCATCGGTATTCCAAATCTCATAAAGACCTCCAGCATCTTCCCCAATTGATCTTGCCGGCGGACCATCTATCGAAATGACAGATTTACCCTTTTCATTATGGCCTGTGATTATTCTTCTCATTCTTTCTCCAAAGTAAATTCAAACTTTTCGCTTGAAATAAATCTCTTTGTTGCCATTTAAACCAACCATTTCCCAACCTTCATTTCCAAGTTTATTTATTTCTACGTTCATCATCTCTAGCTTCCAATCTTTCTCTTTGTGTTTTTCCTTAAACTCTTCCGTTTCTGGATTTGAATACCCCATAGAAGTTGAATTGCTGAGATCAGCTATTTTATATTCCCATTTGTTAGAACTCATTATCTCCTCCCTATCAAAAAGTTATTAAATCATTCTAATAAATTAATTAAGATTCCTTCAACTTTTTTTTGGGAAAAAAATATTTCTAAATTAGACAGGAGATGAATGATGAACCTTTATTTTGAAAGAGCTTCCATCTTCGATAAGAAAGAACGTAAAAGCAACTAAGGTAGTTTCATTTTGATTCATGGGCTTAAACTTAAAGGCGCCCATTGCAACCTTTAGTGATGTTTCTTCAATAGAATTAAGTTCTACAAGATCTATGCTTTCCCATGGTTTGAGAGCAAAGCCATTATCTTCCTCAATTTTGCCTTTAACAAAATAAGACAGCGCAAGATCATGACTGTTTCTAAATAACTTTTGTTTTGTAAATGTTGGTTTGAATAACACTTCCTCAGTATCAAAAGCGTAATGAACAGAAAGAAAATCCTCGGCGCGTTTTACATAATCTCCATCCTCTAGAAAAACCTTACCTATTTCTATAACGCCATTTTTCCAGGAATTGAGAAACTGCTTTATTTTGTCAGAGGCCATAAAACTTTTGTGTGCCCTATCAAATTTTATTGACGATTGAAACGCTCGCCTCTTTCCTTCGCAAGCTTATAAGCGGCTTGTGTCTCAGCCTCTACTTCATTTCGCTGTTGTTGACGAAGTTCCGAGTATTCATCAGCCCACCACCGGCGAGTTACTTGAGGAAAAGTTCCCATCCGATTTACACTTGCATTGGCGCCTCGATCGCGACCAGATTCATAACCTCCTGCGCCAACAGATCCAGCTTTAGATTTTCCAAATGGAATTAGGTCTCCTTCCATTTTAGGTATCAGAAAATAAGGCATGGAAACTCGTGTTTCTCCTCTAGGGATTAAGGTGGTATTAACTCTATGCAAAGTAGCTGAGTATCGTCCCTCGCTTAAATGCATAAGGGTTCCGCCAGTATTTACTATGACCGATCCAGGAAAAACAGGAACATGATAGTCTCCAGGAGCAGTACGACAAGTAACTGGCGCATCAATCCATTCGCCTTCAGCTGCCACCACTTGAAGTCCCGGCCGATCATTGATCAGCAGGGCAATGAATGGAGGTCCGTCAATATGAGCACCAACCTTGTCGCTCGCGAATTTTTTGTATTCCTTTCGGACTTTATCTTGATCCTCATCAGCATAAGCATCCAGACTAAAGTTGTGATTAAGGCTTGCAGCCAAATCTGGATCATCGAAATCAAAATATTCACGAAAAGATGCAACATCTTCTCCCAAAGATTCAACAATTGCCTCGCCTAAAAGATGGGTTAAACGATGATAACGCTGATTTAAATCATCGATTAAAGGTCGAAAGCCCGGGAGTGATTCTTCTTCTGGCCAGGTATTTGGGCCACGAAATAATCTACGATGGATTGGCTGAGATTTGTCATCGTGTTTACATAGAGGTTCTTGTTCAAAGCCGTATTGGAATGCTTCTATGACTTGTCCAAAGCTACTATCTGCCGGTGTTGGCAAACTGTAACCTCTAAAGTAAGGGGTTTTTGCTATGTATGCTGTTTTCTTTAATTCTTTTGGCGAATCAAAAAAAGACCTTACTTCTTTAAATGCCCGTTGCTGGAATTCATCGGATAGGCCTGGCGCATTTGTAAGCACCATAAATCCAAATTCAGATAAGGCATATCTAAGATCTTTAAAAAATTTATCTGGATTAGATTCCTTTTCAAGCCAATCAACTTCAGGGAGTTGTAAATTGGCATGTTTCATTACGGCAGACTTATTTTTTTCAATTTTCCCCATGCGAGTATTTTACTCTATTCATTATTTATTTTTGATTCTTCTATAAGCTTAACAAGATTTTCATGGATTATAGGCGCAGTATTTGGGCCCAAAGAGACTACCTCGCCATAAGTTTCTTCATTCTCTCCGTAGATCCAGGGGGCGTCTTCATCCCATTCACTTTTTGGAATGATGTAACCAATAGAATCATTTGCTAAATTCACCATCAAATTAAGTTTGTCTGGAAATTGACTTCTTAAATGAGGAACCTCTTGAGGAGCTATGACGTAATCTGCGCCGATAGGATTTTCTATGCCTCCAACAGCGATTTCTGGATAGAGTTCTCCAGGAATACCAGTAATAGTTGCATCTCCTATTTGTATGAATGCGACTTCGCTGAGATAACGTATAAATGGAGGCATCAGACTGAATTTAAGATCGGTATCAATCACGCCAAGCAAAGTGCCTAATGAGAGCATGAAATTTTCTATGCCTAACTCTATTTCTGTCGTGTGGACAGTTATGGCTGGCTTTAGAGACTGCTCAAAATCACCTGAATGATAAGCCTCTATGATGCTGTCCGCCAGACTATATCCATACGCACGTGCTTTTGCATGACTTGGTTTAGTGAGCATTTTTTTTAAAACAGGATCATAAATTGGGTCGGTTGGCCCTGATGTCATGAGGCCTCCAATGTTTCCTGTAAGCCATAAAGTGGTTCCACCAAGTCCAGCTCTTATAAGTTGATCATCATAAAAAATGCCTTCACTGATCCCTTTTCTTAAGTAGCCTGCAACATCAGCAGTTAATTCTAGGTTTTTATCCCACGTAAGTTCTACGTGGATTCCAAAATTAATTAGCGAGCCAATAATTGAGCCATCAGGGCGATTAAACAAAATTGCTCTTATGTCGTCGTCTATCACGATAGGTTTTCTTTTATCTTTGATGGGCGTGAGAGGATTAGTTGGGATTAAAGCCAAACTCATTTCTGCAGGCTCCAAACTATCTATAGCCATTTTTAATGAGCGTATAAAAGCTGTTTTGAGCTGCTCCATATAACCTTCATCAACGCCGCTTTTTAAAAAACCTGACCCCCAAAGACCTTGAGTATCTGGGCCCTCATGATTATGTGTTGCATGCACCATGATGTAATCTAGTTCCCACTCTTCAGGAACATCCTCACGCACATTAAGTACAAATTTTCGCATTAGCCCAATAGTGTCAGCGCTAATTATTCCTATCCGAGTCTGACCATCGTCAATCACGGCGGTTGCCGCCATGAGGTCGTCTTTAACTCCTTGAGCGGCTCGTTTGTTTTGAAAACCTGCCATCCACACAGCATCAAATTGGTTATTGCCGTTTACATCGGTCCACTTATCAATATCAGGATCAAATTGGGCATCGTTATTTACATCTTCCCATTCATCAATTAGCTCAGGGGTAATTGGCAGCTCAGCAAACCCAACTTTAAATTCGTTTGCATTGATTTGAGAAGTCAAAACAAAGCCAAACATTATTAAAATGTAAAGTCTGTATTTTGGAAGTCTAAAGAAAATCAAAAATTACTCTACCGCAACAATCTCAATCTGTTGTGAACTATTCCACAGTGACTGACTTAGCTAAGTTTCTTGGTTGGTCAATATCTGTACCTCTGATTAAGGCTACTTCGTAGGATAAAATTTGCAAAGGAATTGTGTATAAAATTGGAGTGAGTAAGAAATCGCACTCTGGCATGCTGATGTATTTTCCTCTTTCAAGAGATAGCTTTTCTTTAGCATTGCCGAATACGTATAACGCGCCACCTCTTGCTTTGACCTCTTCAAGATTTGACACTAATTTTTCTGCTAGTTCGTGTTCCGGAGCGATTGCTATAACCGGCATGTGTTCATCAATTAAAGCTAAAGGACCATGCTTTAATTCTCCTGCTGGATAAGCTTCAGCATGAATATAGGAAATTTCTTTAAGCTTAAGTGCACCTTCCTTTGCTATGGGATAAAACATCCCTCGTCCCAAAAATAGCGCGTTATCTTGTTGAGCAATCTCAGAAGCTATGCCAACAATATCGTCTTTAAGTTCAAGACTCCTTTCAACAATATCAGGCATCTGGCGCAGAGCTTGAATTACTCTAGCTCTTAGCTTGGGATTGGTGCCGGTGGCCTTTGCAAGCGATAAAGTCAACAACATCAAAGCGGTAAGCTGGGTGGTAAAAGCTTTTGTGGAAGCAACGCCAATTTCAGGTCCAGCGTTGGTAAGTAGCAAAAAATCTGATTCTCTGGCTAAAGAGCTCGTAGGAACATTGCATATGGCAAGAGAAGCAAGATAATTCTGATCTTTTGCATATCTAAGAGCAGCTAAAGTATCAGCGGTTTCTCCAGATTGGGAAATAGTAATCAAAAGAGTATTTTTATCAACGTAGGGATTTTTATAGCGATACTCGCTTGCGTAATCAATTTGAGTAGGTAGCCCGGCTATAGCTGAAAACCAGTTTGCGGCCACTCTGCCAGCATGCAAACTCGTACCGCAAGCAGTGATTTGAATTCTTTTTACCTTGGCAAAAACTTCAGTTGAATTTTCGCCAAAAATATTTTCTAAAACATCGTCGCCACCAACTCTTCCGTCTAAAGTATTTAAGATTGCACTTGGTTGTTCGTAGATTTCTTTCTCCATAAAATGTTTATAGTCACCTTTGGTTGTAGCCTCGCTTTTAATATCAATAATCTGAATATCTCTTGTGCAGGCATTATTATTTTGATCGAATACTTCTACTTTGCTGGGACTGATTTTTGCTACATCGCCGTCTTCAAGAATTAAAAATTTATTCGTAAGATCGGCAAGTGCCAAAGGATCTGAAGCAGCAAAATTTTCATCTTCTCCTAAGCCTATTAATAAAGGAGAACGATGACGAGCAAGGACAAGTGTATTTGGATCGCTGTAGTCCAGCGCTGCGATGGCATAGGCTCCCTGAAGCTTGTCTTTAAGTTGCATGGTGGCATCGAGCAAGGATGTACCCGCTTCAAGATAACTATCAAGAAGATGTGCTATTAATTCTGAATCTGTTTTGGAAGTAAAAGAATAACCTTTGTTAGCTAGCTCATCTTTAAGCTCTAAATAATTTTCGATGATTCCGTTATGGACAATAAAAATTCTTTTATTTGACTGATGAGGGTGAGCATTTGCTTCGGAGGGTTCTCCGTGGGTTGCCCATCGCGTATGCGCGATACCAACTTTTCCTTTAGGCTTTTCATTGATCATCAAATCTTCAAGAAGCTTGACTTTTCCTAGAGCTCTCAAATGCGCTACTTTATCTTCAGTATGCATAGCAATGCCAGCAGAGTCATAGCCTCGATATTCCATCTTATAAAGCCCTTGGATTAAGAGCTTGCCAACGCTTCTTTCAGTCGATGCTGCTATGATTCCACACATTATTTTTTCCAATTAGGCATATTTTTTTGTCTGCCTCTGCCAATTGCAAGCTGTCCTTTACCAACGTTCTTTGTCACAACCGATCCTGAGCCTATATAAGATTTTGTACCAATTTTTAAGGGAGCAACTAAGGCTGAGTTAGATCCTATGAAAGCATTATCCTCGATTTTTGTAATATGTTTTTTAACCCCATCGTAGTTACAGAAGATAGTGCCAGCACCTATGTTTACGCCTTTTCCTATTCTTCCATCGCCTATATAAGCAAGGTGTTTTGCCTTTGAGTTGGCTCCAATATTGCTTCTTTTTGTCTCAACAAAATTCCCAATCTCTGCTCCTGTTTCCATTTTGGTTTGAATACCAACATGAGCAAATGGACCAACTTTAGTATTGCTTTCAAGCATAGATTCTTCGACAAAAGAATAAGCAAGGAGTTCAGAATTTTTTCCGATAGTTGAATTAGAGACAATGCACCCTAGACCAATTTTTGCATTAGTTCCAATTGAAACAGTCCCTTCAAAAATAACATTTTCATCTATAAAGGCACCCTTTTCTATTGAGATGTTTCCCCTAAATTTAACCTTTTCTATGTCGGCAAAAGAAACTCCTCTGTTGAGAAATTTTTTTGCAGTGGAAATGTGATAAGCCTTTTCTAATGCTTGAAGCTCTTCAAGTGTATTACAACCTAAAACTTCATTTGTATCGCTTAAGCTCAATGACTGAATATTTAGTTTTTCGAGATGCGCCTCATGAATAGTATCGGTTAGATAAAACTCTTTAGCTTTGTTGTTGTTTTTGATTTTTCCTAGCAAGCGAATAAGATCTTTAGCTTTAAAAGCCATAATTCCAGAATTAACCTCAGAAATTTCTTTCTCAGATGGTGAGGCATCTTTTTCTTCAATTATTGCTTCTATCTTATTTCTTGAACCTCTTACTAT
>CACNYO010000015.1 GCA_902624765.1 uncultured SAR86 cluster bacterium | reverse complement strand
TGAACTTTTTTTGTTTACATCATACATGAAGAATTTTAAGCAAATTATTACTATTTGTTTTTTTGCTTTCGCATTGACTAACTGTGGTGGCGGAGGAAAGCACTATGATTTGCCTTCAAAGATTGATGGAATTGAGCTATCGCACGCAAATGAAATAGATGCCATCAGTAAAGGTACAAATTATCTGGCTAAAAATGATAAAAAAAAGTTAATTATCAGTTCTGGATCTGGTACGGCGTTCGTCTTAAGTGACGGAAACATGATATCTCATGCAGGAGGAATAGGCGTTGGAGGAGGAACTATAGTTGGTTTGTGTAATTTAATTAATGATGAAAATAATCCAGAAGTAATAAATAAACTTGCAAATCGAGGTAAGGTAGAAAAGGTAGATTTATTACTTAATGAAGTTGTATCGGGACCAATAGGAGAATTACCCAAAGATGCAACCGCTGTAAATTTTGGAAAAGTAAGGCATATAAATAAATCAACTAAAGCAGACAGAACAGCTGCAATAATGAATTTAGTCGGACAAACTGTAGCGAGGATGGCTTCTGCAACGGCAGTAGCATTCAACTGCGAAAATGTTTATGTAGTTGGGAGAACGCCTCAATATGATTTATACAAGAGAGTTCTAAAAAGGTGGATTTCTTTTGCGGGATTATCGTCTGATTTTCCAAAGAACGGAGAGTTTGCAAGCTCTTTAGGGACTCTTATTGATTAAAGAATTATCTCTAATAGATCTAAATTCGTTGTTTTGGTACCAATTAGGGAATTCTCTAGAATTTGCTAAATCCTTTGTCATTGAATAGAAGATATCTATATCTTCAGCTATTCCATCATAGTTCCAATCTTCGTATACTTCATCTGCTACCTGATGATAGAGATTGCTAGTATATTCTGCTGCATACTTCATGCCTTTTTCCAAACCTCCATCTACAAGGTCGTACCCCGGATCTGCATACAAAACAGGGATTCCTTTTTTTGCAAAACTTATGTGATCTGATCGATAAAAAAATCCTTTTTCAGGGAACAAGTCTGGCGTAATAACTTTTGAATATTTTTTTAGATGTCTTTCAAGAACATCTTCTAATTCAGAAGCTCCATAGCCAATAACTAACATATCTTTTGTTTTACCAATTGCGGGTATTCCATCAAAATTCATTCCAGCAACAATTTGAGAATAATCAAATGGAAAATTCTCGGCTAAATACGCTGATCCTAACAATCCTGATTCTTCAGCGGTTAGACCGAGAAACATAACAGACCTTTCTGTATCTTCATTTTTTAATCTTTCAGCTACGCTCATAATCAAGGCAGTGCCGGTAGCATTATCAACAGCTCCATTATAGATTTGGTCTCCAGCTAAGGAAGAATCCTTACCTAGATGATCCCAATGAGCCATCAACATTATGTATTCATCAGGATAAGTCTTACCTTTTTTTATGCCCACTACATTGTGAGAATTTGCATATTTAATTTGATTTTGAATTTTTGCACTGACTTGAAAGCCTTCCAACTCAATGGCTTTAAAGTCTTTCTTCAAAGCAGCGCTTTTCATTTCTTCATAGGAAGATCCAGTAAGAGAGAAAATTTTCTCTGAAGTTTCTTTAGTAATCCATCCTTCAATCTTTGCTCTATGGACGTTCTTTGATTCTGAATATAAATCCAATTGAGGTCCTGTGTTACTTGTCTCTACAACGTTCCATCCATATGCAGCTGGAGCAGTTTCATGAATGATGAGCATCCCTGTAGCTCCTTTTTTTGCAACTTCTTCAAATTTATAGGTCCATCTACCATAGTAGGTCATGGCTTTTCCTTTAAATATATTTTCATTTTCCAGTTCAAAACCTGGATCATTAATTAAAGCTACAACTACTTTTCCCTTTAAATCGACTCCTTCGTAGTCATTCCAATCATATTCAGGAGCATCAACGCCGTAGCCAATAAAAACCATTTTTTGATTTTTCAGTTCAACTTCATTGACTTGCCGTTTGGTCCAAAAAACATAATCAGTTCCAAAGTCTATATCTAACTTCTTATCATTATGGGAAATAACAAAGGTTGATGAATTTTTAAGAGTAATTTCAGTTAGTTTGACATCGCTAAGATAACTACCGTTCAAACCTTCAAGACCAAATTCTAAAAACTTTTCTGATATAAAATCCTTAGTTTTAATTCCTCCTGGTGTTCCTGGGGCTCTGCCCTCAAAATCATCTGAAGATAAAGTTTCTACATAGTCGATAAAATTATCCATATATTCTGTTGAATCAGATGGAACTTGTGTGCAAGAAAATAAAAAAAGGGAAATAAGTAGTAAAAAGGTTCTCATACAGAGAATATAAACGAAAAGCTCGACGATGTCCTACTCTCGCGTAACAAAAGCTACACTACCATCGGCGCTAAGTGGTTTCACTTCTGAGTTCGGAATGGAGTCAGGTGGGACACACTTGCTATTGTCATCGAGCAAAATTCGTTTTTTGTATTGAATTCCAAATATCCTGGCTAAGTTCAGAAAAATTTCTAAATAACTAAAAATATACGGTTAAGCCTCACGAGCAATTAGTACAAGTTAGCTCAATGCCTTACAGCACTTACACACCTTGCCTATCAACGTCCTAGTCTTGAACGGCTCTTTAGGAACCCGAAGGTTCAGGGAGATCTTATCTTGAGGGGGGCTTCCCACTTAGATGCTTTCAGCGGTTATCCTGTCCGAACATAGCTACCGGGCAATGCCACTGGCGTGACAACCCGAACACCAGAGGTTCGTTCACTCCGGTCCTCTCGTACTAGGAGCAACTCCTCTCAAATCTCCAACGCGCACGGCAGATAGGGACCGAACTGTCTCACGACGTTCTAAACCCAGCTCGCGTACCACTTTAAATGGCGAACAGCCATACCCTTGGGACCTGCTCCAGCCCCAGGATGTGATGAGCCGACATCGAGGTGCCAAACACCCCCGTCGATGTGAACTCTTGGGGGGTATAAGCCTGTTATCCCCGGCGTACCTTTTATCCGTTGAGCGACGGTCCTTCCATACAGAACCGCCGGATCACTATGACCTACTTTCGTATCTGCTCGACTTGTCAGTCTCGCAGTTAAGCATCCTTATGCCATTGCACTCATTGCATGATGTCTGACCATGCTGAGGATACCTTCGCACTCCTCCGTTACTCTTTGGGAGGAGACCGCCCCAGTCAAACTACCCACCACACACTGTCCTTGATCCGGATTACGGATCTAAGTTAGAACCTCAAATGTATAAGGGTGGTATTTCAAGGACGACTCCACCAAAGCTAGCGCCTTGGTTTCAAAGTCTCCCACCTATCCTACACATATAAATTCAAAGTCCAGTGTGAAGCTATAGTAAAGGTGCACGGGGTCTTTCCGTCTAGCCGCGCGTATACGGCATCTTCACCGCAAATTCAATTTCACTGAGTCCTGGGTCGAGACAGTGTGGCCATCGTTACGCCATTCGTGCAGGTCGGAACTTACCCGACAAGGAATTTCGCTACCTTAGGACCGTTATAGTTACGGCCGCCGTTCACCGGGGCTTCGATCACAAGCTTCGTCCGAGGACTAACCTGATCAATTAACCTTCCGGCACCGGGCAGGCGTCACACCCTATACTTCCACTTACGTGTTTGCAGAGTGCTATGTTTTTAGTAAACAGTCGCAGCCACCTGGTATCTTCGACCTCTTTCCGCTTAGAAAGCAAGTTTCATCACGTAATAGAGGCGTACCTTCTCCCGAAGTTACGGTACCATTTTGCCTAGTTCCTTAACCCAAGTTCTCTCAATCGCCTTAGTATTCTCTACCTGATCACCTGTGTCGGTTTAGAGTACGGTTCCTTGCAATTTAAGCTTAGAAGTTTTTCCTGGAAGTAAAGCATCAATCACTTCTTTTTCATAAATGAAAAATCGTCATCAGTTCTCAGCATAAAGTATCCCGGATTTACCTAAGATACATGCCTAAGACCTTAAACAGGGACAACCATCGCCCTGCTGATCTAGCCTGCTCCGTCACTCCATCGCAATTACAAAAAGTACAGGAATATTAACCTGTTTCCCATCGACTACGGCTTTCGCCCTCGCCTTAGAGGCCGACTTACCCTGTCCCGATTAGCGTTGGACAGGAAACCTTGATCATTCGGCGGAGAGGTTTTTCACCTCTCTCTCGTTACTCATGTCAGCATTCTCACTTCTGATACCTCCAAAGAACCTCTCGGTCCTCCTTCATTGGCTTACAGAACGCTCCTCTACCATAGATGTAAACATCTATCCGCAGCTTCGGTTTATGGTTTAGCCCCGTTAAATCTTCCGCGCAGGCCGACTCGACTAGTGAGCTGTTACGCTATCTTTAAAGGATGGCTGCTTCTAAGCCAACCTCCTAGCTGTTTGTGCCTTCCCACATCGTTTCCCACTTAACCATAATTTGGGACCTTAGCTGGCGGTCTGGGTTGTTTCCCTTTCGACTACGGACGTTAGCACCCGCAGTCTGTCTCCCGTGCTGATACTTCTTGGTATTCGGAGTTTGCGTCGGTTTGGTAAGTCGGGATGACCCCCTAGCCGAGACAGTGCTCTACCCCCAAGAGTAATACACGAGGCGCTACCTAAATAGCTTTCGAGGAGAACCAGATATCTCCGAGCTTGATTAGCCTTTCACTCCGATCCACAGCTCATCCCCTCATTTTTCAACATAAGTGGGTTCGGGCCTCCAGTGAGTGTTACCTCACCTTCACCCTGGCCATGGATAGATCGCCCGGTTTCGGGTCTACTCCCTGCGACTCAACGCCCTATTAAGACTCGGTTTCCCTATGCCTACCTATTAAAGTTAAGCTTGCCACAGACAGTAACTCGCTGACCCATTATACAAAAGGTACGCCGTCACTCCGTGTATCCGAAGATACACTTAGAGCTCCGACAGCTTGTATGCATACGATTTCAGGTTCTATTTCACTCCCCTCTCCGGGGTTCTTTTCGCCTTTCCCTCACGGTACTGGTTCACTATCGGTCAGCTGAGAGTATTTAGCCTTGGAGGATGGTCCCCCCATGTTCAGTCAAGATTCCACGTGTCCCGACCTACTCGATTTCACTTTGAAGAAGAATTCAAATACAGGACTATCACCTTCTATGGTAGAGCTTCCCAACTCATTCTTCTTTCTTCAACAAAGCTTAAGGGCTGTTCCGCTTTCGCTCGCCGCTACTAACAGAATCTCGGTTGATTTCTTTTCCTGCGGGTACTTAGATGTTTCAGTTCCCCGCGTTCGCTTCATTTATCCTATGAATTCAGATAAAGATACTTGAGTTATCTCAAGTGGGTTTCCCCATTCGGAAATCTCCGGATCGAAGCTTAATTGCCAGCTCCCCGAAGCTTATCGCAGGCTTTCGCGTCCTTCATCGCCTTCAGCTGCCAAGGCATCCGTCGTATGCACTTAATTACTTAACCATATATTTTTAATTACTTAAAAAATATGAAAGTTTTCTGATTACTAAGCGCCAGAATTTGCCATTAGCATTCTGAGATAAATCTCAGAATATTACTTGGTGAATTATCAAAAAAAATTTGATAAAACAATCAACAATTGATAACAAAAATTGTTGATCATGAATGAATAAATTCATTCATATTTTGGAATTACAATACTTTTAAAGAACTCTTGAGATCTGAATAGTGTTAATTTAACGATCTATAGAAAATTCAAGTAATTCGAACGGACACTCACAATATTAAGTCGTGTATATATTTTAGGAGGTGATCCAGCCCCAGGTTCCCCTAGGGCTACCTTGTTACGACTTCGTCCCAGTCGCGTATCACACCGTGGGGGCCGCCCTCCAAAGGTTAGGCAAACCACTTCTGGTGCAACACACTCCCATGACGTGACGGGCGGTGTGTACAAGGCCCGAGAACGTATTCACCGTGACATTCTGATTCACGATTACTAGCGATTCCTGCTTCATGGAGTCGAGTTGCAGACTCCAATCCGGACTGAGGAAGACTTTTTGGGATTAGCTCCAGCTCGCGCTTTCGCAACCATCTGTATCTCCCATTGTAGCACGTGTGTAGCCCAACCCGTAAGGGCCATGATGACTTGACGTCGTCCCCGCCTTCCTCCGTGTTATACACGGCGGTCTCCTTATAGTTCCCACCCGAAGTGCTGGCAAATAAGAATAGGGGTTGCGCTCGTTACTGGACTTAACCATACATCTCACGACACGAGCTGACGACAGCCATGCAACACCTGTCATAGTGTTCCCGAAGGCACAAATCTATCTCTAGAAATTTCACTAGATGTCAAGGGTTGGTAAGGTTTTTCGCGTTGCATCGAATTAAACCACATGCTCCACCGCTTGTGCGGGCCCCCGTCAATTCATTTGAGTTTTAGCCTTGCGGCCGTACTCCCCAGGCGGAGAACTTAATGCGTTAGCTGTACCACTGAATCTAAGATCCAACGGCTAGTTCTCATCGTTTACGGCGTGGACTACCAGGGTATCTAATCCTGTTTGCTACCCACGCTTTCGCACCTCAGCGTCAGTGTCGATCCAGAGAGTTGCCTTCGCCATTGGTATTCCTCCTGATATCTACGCATTTCACCGCTACACCAGGAATTCTACTCTCCTCTATCGTACTCTAGTCTATAAGTTTTGAATGCAGTTCCTAGGTTGAGCCCAGGGATTTCACATCCAACTTGACAAACCGCCTACGCGCGCTTTACGCCCAGTAATTCCGATTAACGCTTGGACCCTCCGTATTACCGCGGCTGCTGGCACGGAGTTAGCCGGTCCTTATTCTGTAAGTTAAGTCACGGAATACAGGTATTAACTATATTCTTTTCGTCCTTACCTAAAGTGCTTTACAACCCTAGAGCCTTCTTCACACACGCGGCATAGCTGGATCAGGGTTTCCCCCATTGTCCAATATTCCCTACTGCTGCCTCCCGTAGGAGTCTGGGCCGTGTCTCAGTCCCAGTGTGGCTGATCGTCCTCTCAGACCAGCTAGAGATCGTAGTCTTGGTAGGCCATTACCCCACCAACAAACTAATCTCACGCAGGCTCATCTAACAGCGAGAGCTTCCAAGGATAGGCCCTCTTTCCCCCTTAGGGTGTATGCGGTATTAATTCGAGTTTCCCCGAGCTATCCCCCACTGAAAGGTAGATTCCTACGCGTTACTCACCCGTCCGCCGCTTTACTAGTTACCGAAGTAACGTTCTCGCTCGACTTGCATGTATGAGGCTTGCCGCCAGCGTTCAATCTGAGCCATGATCAAACTCTTCAGTTTAAAAATGGACGCTCAATAAATGAACATCAATTACGAGTGTGAGTTGTCGTGTAACAACTCAACAAATGAAGTTTTAAAAAACTTCTAAAAAAATTGCACGAACCTTAATATCTTAAGGCAAGTGCCCGCACGAATTACTTGAATAAACTGTAAAAAAACACCCCTGCAAAAGCGCAAAAAAAAAAGGATTTTTGGCGTTCGGGACGGTCAGTATACATTTGTTTAAAAAAAAACAAAGTACTATTTTTTTTAACTCACTAGCTTGATTCTTAGATGCTTTCTTTTACCTATTTGGAAGTAATTTTCTTCTCCCAAATTTATCAAAAGATCAGGATTTTCAACCTTTTTATTGTTCATTTTAATCCCAGATTGTTTTATCAATCTTCGACACTCTGACTTACTTTGAATAAATTCATTGCCTAAATCCTCATGAGTTAGAAGTTCAACGATTGATATGCCTGAGGTTTCATTTATTTCAAAAAAAGGAACCTCATTAGGTTCTAACTTGTTAGAAAAAACATTTGTAAATGCTTTCTCAGCATTCTCTGATGATTTTTTATCATAAAACCTTTCAACAATTTCTGTGGCAAGTTTCTTTTTAAAGATCATAGGATTCTCTCCATTTTTAACCTTGTCTTTAAATGAAGTTATTTCATCATTGGATCTGAAGCTTAGCAAATCAAAATATCTCCACATTAGATCATCAGATATAGACATAATTTTTCCAAACATTTCATTGGGTTCATCATTTAAAGCTATGAAGTTATTGAGTGATTTAGACATTTTTTTAACACCATCTAATCCTTCTAATAAAGGTACGGTAATAATCACTTGCTCATCCTGTCCAAAATGTTTCTGAACTTCTCTCCCAACAAGAAGATTAAATTTTTGATCAGTCCCACCTAATTCAATATCAGCTTTAAGCGCATAAGAGTCAAATCCTTGAACAAGAGGATATAAAAATTCATGTAAAGAAATCGGCTTATTACTTTCATATCTTTTTTTAAAATCATCTCTTTCAAGCATTCTCGCTACAGTCATTATCGAAGAGAGTTTTATAAATTCTTCAGGTTTCATTTTTGAAAACCAAGATGAATTGAATTTAATTTTAGTTTTCTTTTTATCCAGAATCTTAAAAACTTGATCAGCGTAAGTTTTCGAATTCTCTGCTAATTTCTTTTCATCGATATTTGGTCTTGTTTCATTTACTCCCGAGGGATCACCAATTAAGCCAGTAAAATCTCCTATTAAAAATATTACCGTATGTCCTAAATCCTGAAATGCTTTAAGTTTGTTTATAAGTACCGTATGCCCTAAATGCAAATCTGCTGAGGTAGGATCAAATCCAGCCTTAACTGTAAGTTTTTTTTTAGACGTTAATAATTTCTTAAAAGAATCTTCGGGTATGATTTCATCAGAACCTCTTTTGATGATTTCAAGAGCTTGTTTAGTATCTTTATCCATGATCTGTGTTTATGATAATTTAGATCAACCTTATTTACCTATTTTTTTAATTTAAAATTCAACTAATGCTCAGTTTTTTTAAAGAAATTAGAATTTATTTAGGAATCATATTCTTATTAATAAGTTCATTAATAGCTCTAATGTACTTCTCGCTACCAAGAGGGTTAGAGGAATTTTCTCTATCCTTACCTGTTGATGAAGAAATAAAATATGAGCGAGAAACAATAAAACTAGGACAACAAGATGATAATGAAGTCATCAACACAAATAACAAAAAGGTATACAAGCAGATAAAAGTTAAGAGTCAGGATAATTTAATAAAGATTCTAAGAAACGAAAATATTCCAGATAGATTCATCCAAGCCTTAGTAAGAGCAAAAGGTTCAGAAAGAATGGCTAGAATCAAGGAAGGAGACTTTGTAGAAATTGTTCATGATTTTTTAGTTAATCCAGTATCAATTTCAGTAACATCAAATTTTATGGATGGATACGAGGCAATCTTCAAAAATGGTTTATTTAAAATATCTAAGTTTTCAAGAATTCTTGATAAAGAAGAAATCTATCATTCAGCAACGATTGAAGATTCACTGTTTATGTCTGGAAAAAAAAGCAATATTCCTGAAAGTATAATCATGGATTTAGCTTATATATTCGGCTGGGACATTGATTTTATTTATGACATAAGATCCGGAGATAGTTTTGAGCTTATATATGAGCAACTTTATTGGAAAGGCAATAAGGTAAGAAACGGGGACATAATTTCTGCTAATTTCTATAGGGGTAAAAATAAATTCAGCGCTGTTAGATTTTTTCAAGATGGCAAAAAGGACTATTTTTCACAAGAAGGAAATAACTTAAAAAAGGCATTCTTGAGATCTCCCGTAGAATTTAGTTATGTGAGTTCAAAATATAACTTGAATAGAAAACATCCTATTTTGAATACCATAAGAGCTCATACTGGAGTTGACTATGCTGCGAAAACTGGCACACCAGTCAGAGCAACCGGCGAAGGAACTGTAATCTATAGGGCAAATAAGGGCGGATATGGAAGATTAATTGAGATAAGGCATTTTAATGAATACACAACTAGATATGCTCATTTGTCAGGATATGCCAAAGGTCTTCAGGTTGGCTCTAAGGTTGATCAGGGAGATGTTATTGGTTATGTGGGTAAGTCTGGTCTTGCAACCGGGCCGCATCTTCATTATGAATTTCGAGTAAATGGAATGCATACAGATCCCTTGAGAGTTAAATTTCCTAATGCCAAGCCTATCGAATCAAAAAATAAAGAAGATTTTATGAATTTTGCTTTAGCTCTTGATTTGAAAATGAACACACTTAAAAAAAAGCTTTTCAGTTCAAATGAAGAAAAAATTGAAGAGTAACTTGTTTATTGGAGTCCTATCTGGGACAAGCGCAGATTCAATAGATGCAGGGTTATTCAAAATTGATAAAAGGATATCTTTTTTAAACTTTGCTTCCACCAAATACAATAAAAAACTAAAAGATGCGATCTTAGATATATCAAGAAACAAGAAACTTCCTTCGAAAAGGATTCTGAAAGATATTGATAATAAGGTAGGAGAAATTTCAGCCAAGACAATAAATAAGCTCATTAAAAAAACCCCTTACGAGGCTAGTGAAATATGTGCAATTGGATCTCACGGACAAACTCTTATGCATAAAAGACAAGGAAGGAAAACATTTTCTCTTCAAGTAGGAGATCCAATTTTAATTGGAAGAGAAACAAATATAACCACTGTATCTAACTTCAGACAGGCCAACATAAAAAATGGAGGTCAAGGAGCACCTTTAACTCCATCCTTTCACAAGGAGTTTTTTAAATCTTCTACTGAAGACAGACTCATCATAAACATAGGCGGAATTTCAAACATGACATTCCTTCCAAAAAAAGGGAACTCTTTTGGATGGGATTGTGGTCCAGGCAACTGCATGATTGATAATTTTATTCAAAAAAATTCTAACAAAAAATATCAATTTGATAAGGATGGTCAATTGGCTGCTAAGGGAGATATTGATCCATACGAAATTGAAATTGAAAAATATCTAAAATCAAAAATATTCCAGTTTAAGGTACCTAATAGCTTTTCAATTGAAAATTTTAATTTAGAAAAATTCCAAAAAAGGCTTGGAAAAGCTTCTTCTGCTGATCAAGCAGCTTGCCTAACAGAGATAACCGTTCGATCAATTTATAAAAGCATCGAAAGTTTTTGCCCAACTAAAAAAGCTTCTGTTTACCTCTGTGGTGGCGGAGCAGAAAATAAGTTTCTAGTTTCAAGATTAAAGATACTTCTTGGATCGTCGTTCCCAATAAGAAATATAAATTCTTTAGGACTTAAGCCTAATTACATTGAAGCAGCAACTTTTGCTTGGTTGGCAAAAAAAAGGCTTATTGGGGAAAAAATTTACTTAAAACTTTCAACAGGAGCTAAACCTAGCTTGTTAGGCGAGGTTAACAAAAATTAAATTGAAAAGGATGCTCCGCAACCGCATTGAGTTGCGGCATTTGGATTATCAACAACAAACTTCGCTCCCTCAAGATTCTGTACATAATCTATTGTAGAGCCAAATACATATTGCATACTTAGAGGATCTACGACAACATCTGCACCATCAAAATCTACGAGGGTGTCCTCATCATCTTTTTGATCATCAAATTTGAATCCATATTGGAAACCTGAACAGCCACCACCAGTAACAAAAACTCTCAACATAAGAGATTTATTTGATTCTTCCTCTCTCAGCGAGAGAATTTTTGAAATTGCATTTTCTGTTAAGAAAATTTCTTTGGGCTCAAATTTTTCTATCATTATCAATATTTTAGCGAATGTAACTCATCTATGTCATGCATAAGATTAAAACACTGAACTGCTTGACTTGCTGCACCTTTAAGTAAATTGTCCAAGGCAGCATTTATAATTAATTTGTTACTGCTTTTTTTGACACTAACGGCAATTTCGCAAGTTGGCAACCCGCTTATATTTGTTATTTCAGGTACTGTACCTTTTTTTAAAACTTTTACTAGTTTTTCATGAGCGTAGTAATCTTCGTAAATTTTTTGGAAATCTTTGTTTATATCTTCAGGTTCAACATATGCTGTTATGTACTCCCCTCTGAAGTGTGGAAGTAAGTGTGGAACAAACGAAACATTAAATTTCTTATCCATGATTTTGTCTGCATAGTATTTGATCTCATCCTCATGTCTGTGAAAATCTGGAGAGTAAACTTTAAAGTTATCTTTCATCGACTTAGCGAGACCCCCTTCGGATTTAGCTTTTCCGGCTCCACTGTAACCAGATTTAGCGTCTATGATGATATCGTTACTTTTAAGATGGCTCATGATCGGCATCAATGATAAGAGACTTGCAGTTGGATAACATCCTGGCACTGCAACTAAATGTGAGGTTCTTATATCTTCCCTGTAAAGTTCTGGCAAGCCATAGATGCTTTCCTTCAAATTCATCGGATCTTTATGATCAGTGTCATAATTTTCTTTCCATCTATCTGCATCATTGAACCTATAATCAGCTGACAAATCGATAATTTTGACTCCTGCGGATAATATCTTCGAAACATACTGCATGGAAAAATCGTGAGGAGTGCAAAAGAAAATGGCATCAATATTGGAAAAAGACGCTTTATCAATATCTGAAATAATCAAGGCTTCATCTTTCTTTTTAACAGAAGATGATTCGTCCAGTCCCTCTCCGATGCTTGATGACGCATATACAGATACAATTTCTACATGCTCATGTGCATCCAGAATTTTTTTTAATTCTCTGCCAGAGTATCCCGTGACTCCTGCTATCGCAATTTTAATTCTTTTCATTATGTATATTTAAAAACGGCTGGGAATTATACTTAATTGAAATCAAAAAACATGAAAAAGAAAATTTTAATTATAGGAGGGCATGATCCAAGCGGAGGGGCTGGAGTGATGATGGATGCTAATATTTGCCGCCTTAATGAATGTCATCCACTGACCCTAATAACTGCTGAAACTGTCCAAAATTCACAGATATCTAAAGATAATTTTCCTGCAAATGAGAAAGTGTTTAAAAAACAACTGGATTTCATCCTTGATGACATAAAGCCAGATGCAATTAAAATTGGCCTGATTGGTAGCTATGAAATTGCTCGAGTAATAAAGAATTTTCTTGTAAATACAAAAATGCCTATTGTGATAGATCCTGTTATTGGACCAACATCAGGGAATTCTTTTTTAAACAACAAAGCAATTGAATTTATGAGAGATGAATTATTACCTCTAGCCAGCATCGTAACGCCTAATGAAGATGAACTTCTTAAATTGAGTAACAAAAAAAATATAGAAAATTCAATTGAGTTTTTGTACGAATTAGGGATTAAAAATATTTTAGTCACTGGCAAAATTAAAAATAACAAAATTGTGAATTATTTATTTAGCAATGGATCCGATTCGTTTGAATTTAGGAATAATCTTTTAAAGGGATATTTTCACGGAACGGGATGTATGCTCTCGTCTTTGATAACTATTTTTTTGGCAAAAAAATTCTCTGTCGTAGACTCTTGTGAAAAGGCAAGCAATCAAACTAACTCATACTTGAAACTTTTCAAAAATATTGGAAAGGGTCAAAAATTGTTATGAAAGGCATTTACGCAATTACTCCAAATGATATCAAAGAAAATGAATTAATAGAGAAGTCCCAGGAATTGATTGAAGCAGGAATCGATTTTCTTCAGATAAGAAGAAAGGAAGATACTCTTGATCAGATACATTCCCTAGCTAGCAAAATTTTAAAAATTATAAAAAGTCATCAATGTAAATTAATCATTAATGATCATGTGGGACTTGCTAAAGATTTGAACGCAGATGGCATCCACCTTGGGATGGAAGACTATAAGATTTTTACTAAATCAAATGAACAAAAAGAAGAGTTCAGTGATTTTTTTAGAAAAAAAATAACGGGGCTTTCTTGTAAAAATAATTTAAGTCTCGTAAAAAATCCTCCTACAGAAATCTTTAACTGGAACTATTTGGCTGTTGGTGCAATGTTCAAAACAAATACTAAAGAAAATACTGTTTTGGTAAGTTCTAGTCAAAGATCTCTTTTGAGAAAGAATTCATCTAAACCATTAATTGCAATTGGTGGAATTGATGAAAAAAATATCAGAATTCTTTTGGACGATGATTATAATTTTTTTGCAATTTCTAAATTTCTTTTTGATAATAATTCTCCATCAAAGGCCTTAAATAAGATTAAACAAGTGATAGGGAGAAATTAATGGCTGAATACGACCTTATAGGGCTTGGAAACGCTTTAGTTGATAGTGAATTTCACGTGACCTATTCCTTTCTTAAGAAAAATGGTTTCGAAAAAGGAACCATGCATCTAGTTGATAATGACGAGCAGACTAATTTATTGAATAGCTTAGAAAAAGAATATGGAAAACCGAGTTTAGCTTGCGGAGGATCTGCAACAAACACCATCTTTGCTGCTTCAATTCTTGGATCATCATGTAGCTACATTTGTAAAGTGGGGAACGATAAAAATGGAAATTTTTATTTAAATGATTTATCGGATGCAGGAGTCAATATTGATCATTCAATAAAGTTAGATTCAGAAATAGGTTCGGGTACATGCACTGTAATGGTGAGTCCAGATGCAGAGAGAACAATGAGTACCTGCCTAGGGATAAGTTCAGATTTATCGGCCTCTGATGTTGCTGAGGAAATATTCAGTGATAGTAAATTGATATATCTTGAAGGTTACATGATGAGTGGTGATGATTCTTATAATGCTTGTTTAGAAGCTATAAAATTAGCCAAGAAAAAAAATGTAAAAATTGCATTTACTCTTTCAGATCCAAATATAGTTTCAGCATTTAAAGAAAGAATGTTGAACATTTTAAATTCCAAAGTCGAGGTTTTATTTTGTAATGACGAGGAAGCAAAAGTAATCACAGATCTAGAAAATTCTGAACAAGCTCTTAAGAAACTTGGGGAATATTCAGATAAAGTTTTCGTTACCCTTGGTTCAAAGGGAGCCATGATTTTAGAAAATGGTGACATAGAATACGTCTCAGGATACGAAGTTGATCCCATAGATACTAATGGTGCTGGTGACATGTTTGCAGGAGCCGTTTTAAATCGTTTACTTTTAGGAAATTCTAATAAAGATGCTGCAAGTTTTGGATGTTTTCTTGCATCTCGGGGCGTAACTGTCTTTGGTCCGAGATTAGAAAGAGATGACTATTTAAAATATCAAAAAGAATTCGATATTCTTTAAAAAAAACTAGTCAATTAAAGTTTCTTTTGCTATCTTGCACATCCTATTTTTTAATTGATGGCTACTGCAAAAAAAACAAAAACTAAATCAAAAGCTCCCTCTAAAAAAGCTCCTTTAAAAGCAAAAAAAAGTATTAAGGTAGCCAAGACAGCGAAAAAAGTGCTTAAAAAGCCAGCCTCAAAAAAGACGCCAGCAAAGAAAGTTTCAAAAAAAACAGCACCAAAAAAATCTAAAATTGATATTTCTGATTTTTCTAATTTCTCGAGCACTTTCCAACCTTATAAGTCTAAAAAAAATGAAAAATATATGAATGCAAATCAAAGAAATCATTTTGAGAAAATTCTGCAAGCTTGGAAAAATGCATTGCATCAGGAACAAGAAAAAACCGAAAACTTAATACAGTCGGACCAGGGCAACTTTCCAGACTCCGTTGACAGAGCAACTAAAGAAGAAGAGTTTATGCTTGAACTTCGTAAAAGAGATCGGGAAAGAAAGCTTATATCAAAAATTGATCAATCTATGAAAGATCTTACAGACAACATGTATGGTTTTTGTGATACGTGCGGGATTGAAATTGGCATAAAGAGGCTGGAAGCAAGACCAACAGCAACTCAATGCATTGATTGTAAAACCATAGAAGAAATCAAAGAAAAACAACAGTACGGTTAAAAATGACCAATGGATCAGATCAGGTCTTTTTGGTTACAGGTAGTAATTCTGGAAGTTCACGCGGTTATCTCAAAAAATCTAGTTTTCACATTAATGATATTAAAGATACAAAGATCTTAAATCTTTCATCGATATATCAATCCAAAAGCTACGGTCCAATCAAGCAAAGAGACTATCTCAATCAGGCTATTCATATTGAAACTAAACTAACCGCCTTCGAGCTGCTAGATGAACTCCTAATTATTGAGGATAAATTAGGAAGAGTTAGAAAAGAAAAATGGGGACCAAGAACAATTGATATAGATATTATTTTTTACGGAGATGATCAAATCTCAACCCCTAAACTCACAATTCCTCATTATGACTGGGAAAATAGAGATTTTTTTATTGCTGGCTTAAAAGAAATAAATTGTCCTTTCATTAAAGGCAATGGTTTATCATTTAAAAACGTAAAAAAGTTAATTTGATAATGTCAGATAAGATATATCCAGTCCCAAAAGTATCTAATCTTGATCCGCTAATTTCTGAAGAGAAATATAGTGAGCTTTATCAATTTTCTATAGATAACCCAAGTGAATTTTGGGGAAATCAAGCCCTTTCTAGACTAGACTGGATAAAACCCTTTAATAGCGTAATTTCAGCAAATATGGAAAAAGCTGAATTTGAATGGTTTGCCAATGGAAAATTAAATGCCTGTTTCAACTGTGTTGATAGACATCTTGAAGAAAATGGAAATGAAGTTGCCTTTATATGGGAAAACGATGATGGAACCCTAACCAAAAAAATTACCTATAATCAGCTTCATGAAGACGTTTGTCGATTCTCAAACTTACTGAAATCGAGAGGTATCAAAAAAGGAGACAGAGTCTGCATTTATATGCCCATGATTTTAGAGGCGATCTATTCCATGCTGGCTTGTGCGAGAATCGGGGCAATTCATTCTGTAGTTTTTGGAGGTTTTTCCGTTGAGTCTTTAAAAGACCGTATTCTAGATTCTGATTGTCAGACAATCATTACGGCAAACGAAGGATTGAGAGGCGGCAAGAAAGTTCCTTTAAAAAATAATGTGGACTCCGCTGTTAAGCAATGTCCAAATGTTCACACCGTAATAGTAGTAAAGAATACAAAAACAAAAATAAAATTTAATCCTGAGATTGACGTTGACTATTCCAAGATTATTTCAAGTTTTGATCCAATTTGTGAATGCGAACCCATGGATTCCGAAGATCCCCTTTTCATCCTTTACACATCAGGTTCAACTGGAAAACCAAAAGGAGTGATGCATACAACAGCAGGGTATCTTCTGTCTTCTGGTATTACTCATGAACTCGTTTTTAATTATCAAAAAGGTAAAGTTTTTTGGTGTACAGCAGATGTGGGTTGGATAACTGGCCACTCTTATATTGTCTATGGCCCATTAATGAACTGTGCGACCTCGGTTATCTTTGAGGGAGTTCCAACATATCCAGATTATTCTAGATTTTGGGACATAGTGGATAAATATAAAGTTAATATTTTTTACACGGCTCCTACAGCGATTAGAGCATTAATGGCTCAAGGAGATGAGCCTGTTAAAAAAACGGACAGAGAATCATTAGAAGTCCTAGGGACTGTAGGAGAACCCATTAATCCAGAGGCTTGGGAGTGGTATTTTAGCGTGGTAGGAAACAACAAGTGTCCTATAGTTGACACATGGTGGCAAACAGAAACTGGTGCAATGATGATAACTGGTCTGGCTGCTTTAACACCGCAGAAACCAGGAAGTGCGTCAAAACCTTTTCTTGGGGTAAACCCAGTTCTTATTGATGAAAATGGTAAGGAAATAAAAGGGGCAGGATCAGGTAATTTAGCCATTAAAAATCCATGGCCCTCGCAAATAAGATCTGTATATGGAGATCATCAAAGATGCATTGATACATATTTTAAAACCTATCCTGGATATTATTTCACTGGAGACGGTGCCAGACGAGACGAAGATGGATATTTTTGGATAACTGGAAGGGTTGATGACGTACTTAATGTCTCAGGGCATAGATTAGGAACTGCGGAAATAGAAAGTGCTCTTGTCTTGCATGAACAAGTTGCAGAAGCTGCTGTTGTTGGTTATGACCATGAAATCAAAGGACAAGGAATTTATTGTTTTGTTACCTTAATGATTAGCTCATCTGGAGAAAATGCTCTAAAAAAAGAGTTAATTGATCTAGTTGCAAAAGAAATTGGTGCTATTGCAAAACCAGATATTATTCAATTTTCTCCTGACTTACCTAAAACTAGGTCTGGAAAAATAATGCGAAGGATTTTGAGAAAAATTGCTGCAAATGAGATTGATAACCTTGGAGATACGACTACCCTTGCAGATCCTAGTGTAGTTGACCATTTGATCAACAATCGATTAAATAATTGAAATATGTTCTTTAAAGATAGGTCAAAAAAATTGCAAATGGTAAATGAGAAAGAAGCTTTACCTGGCAGACAAGATGTAATGAAATTTAATGAGAATCATTTTGTAAATGGTTCACTAATGAAAGGTCCCTTTCCAGAAGACTCATCAGAGTTATATCTTGGTATGGGATGTTTCTGGGGAGCTGAAAGACTTTTTTGGAATTTAGAGGGAGTCTACGTTACCTCAGTAGGTTATGCAGGAGGCTTTACTCAAAATCCACTTTATGAAGAAGTTTGTAGCGGTTTAACTGGGCACACAGAAGTTGTGCATGTAGTCTTCGACTCAAAAATCATCTCCCCACAGGAGATCCTGAAAGTTTTCTGGGAAGGTCATGATCCAACTCAAGGAATGCGACAAGGGAATGATTCTGGAACACAATATCGCTCTGCAATTTATTATTCAGATGAAAAATTTTTAGAGCAAATCAAAAAAAGTGAAGCAGATTACAGTGAAGCTCTAGAAAAAGAAGGTTACTCTGAAATAACCACTGAGATTCTTCCTTTAAAAAATTACTTTTATGCTGAAGACTATCATCAACAATACCTTGCAAAAAATCCAAATGGCTATTGTGGTATTGGTGGCTGCGGGGTAAAACTCCCTGAATAAGAGCTAACCCCAAATATAAATATCTTTATCCTTGGTTACTTTTTCTTCTTCTATCAACTTGATTAAGTGTGCCTCTAGAGACGATTTCGCGATTCCATGTAAATGGCTTCCTACATCATCATAAACTTTTGGTAAAAGCTCATCTAAAGTACACCTATTCAATTCAGTTATCGCATCAACAACTTTTTTTTCTCTAAACATTCTATGACTAACTATCCAATCAACTACAGAATTAGCATCTCGCATAGTTTCACCGTGCCCGGGAGCGATCGTTTTTATCCCTAAAGCTTTAAGTTTTTCCAAAGAGTGAATATATTCCCTCATGTTTCCATCAGGAGGAGAGATTACAACCGTAGATCCCTCCATGATGTGATCCCCAGTAAATAAAATTTTTTCTTCTTCCAAAAAGAAACAAATGTGATTGGAAGCATGTCCAGGCGTATGAATTGCGATCAAGGTATGATCAACTTCTTTAATTACATCGCCTTCACAAAGCTCCTTGTTTGGTTTAAAAGTTCTATCTTGATGCTTTGGATACTTTGCATACATCCCCATAACTGGAGCTGCAGTCCTTTGATGAAGCAATTTTGCTCCTGGTGAGTGATCCGGATGAGTATGTGTTACAAGAATTTGTGATACGTCCTCTCCACAAACTCTGACAATATCCTTTATGTGACCTTCTATAGCTGGTCCAGGATCGATGACAGTAAAGTTTTCCTTGCCAACAATATAAGTATTAGTGCCTGGGCCAGTAAATACACTGGAATTTCCTGCAGTTATCCTTTTAACTAAAGGGGATAACTCAGTGATCTTCATAGCCCTCATCCCCTGGTAAAAGCCCAACAAGTTTTCCATCTTCCATGAAAAATTTTGGAAGTATAGATGGAGACTTTTGATGATTATTTTTGGATTTATCGTCTATTAGATCCTCAGTTGTTGAAAAACCCGAAATAGCTTCAAGATTTTTAATGGTGGGCATGATAATTGGAAAAGTGCCTTCAGCACCCTTGGTGAGTGCCTCCTCTGGTGTAATCCAAATGCTTTTGACTCCCTCGCCACCATCGTGCTCAGCTTTTTGGTATTCCGGAGACAAAGCAACAAAAAATCTAGTATCGTACCTACGTTTTTCCATTTTTGGAGTAATCCAATGTGACAAAAATCCTAAATGATCTGTAGCGAGAGTCAGATCAAACTCTTCACAAAGCTCATTTAATACATGTTCTCCGTTATTTAACTTATCGCGATAAGTATCAAGAATTTTTTGTTGCTCGTTATCTGGATTAAAAAGTTTTTTGTCTTTGGTATAAGCTAAAAGAATTCCACATTCTTCGAAACATTCTCTTATGCATGCTACCCAATAGCCCAAACCTGAGGATTCAATACCCAAGATTTCAGAAGCTTTTTGATCGTTAAGACCTCCACATTTATCATAGAGCGATTTTTGATAGTCTTCAGGGTCTAACTTTCCTCCTGGAAAAACCCAAGCGCCGCCAAAATTTGTTTTGGCAGCTCTTTGAATCATAAAAACCTCAGGAGTGGTCTCGCCCGCTCTTACTAATAAGACTGTAGCAGCAGGAACGGGAGTTGCAGCCTCTTGATTTGGATCAGCAATGCTATGATTTATATTATATTGATTTTCTGAATTCGAATCTTTATCGGACATTAACTAAAATTATTTTTGAAAAGAAATAGAATAACACTATATTTACAAACATCTAATTGAAAAAATGGAAAATAAAGTAAAGTCAATACTGAAAAAACTGACAAGAAATCCAAATGCTAATAAACATTCATTCGGACATGTCTTAGTTGTCGCTGGAAACATAGGATTTGGTGGAGCAGGAATTCTTGCATCCACGGCAGCTATATCTTGTGGAGCAGGATTAGTTAGTCTGGCTACAAGATCAGAGAACGTGACTGCAGCCTTGAGCTATTGTCCAGAGGTAATGGCAAAACCAGTAAACTCAGGTCAAGATTTAGATGATCATCTATTAAAACCTAGCGTGCTTTGTGTAGGATCAGGTCTTGGAACCAATGCCTGGTCCGAGCAAGTTCTTTATAAGTCTTTGCATGCTGCCAAAAAAAGGAATTTGCCCATTTTGATTGATGCAGATGGATTGAACCTTTTACCCAAGATCTTAGACTTTAAGATTCCTAAGAAAAATTTAATTATTACTCCCCATGAAGGAGAGGCAACAAGGCTCTTAAAAGCTAATAAAATTACTAGTCAAAAAAATAGACAGATTATGGCAAAAAAATTATTTGATCTGTATCCAGGCACTGTTGTACTGAAAGGAAAAGAAACGATTGTTTATGATGGGGGCTCTTTTTTAGTTTGCCCGGCTGGTAATCCAGGAATGGCTGTCGGAGGTATGGGTGATGTCTTAAGCGGTATGATTTCAGGCTATCTAGCACAAGGACTGTCCTCAAAGGAAGCATCTATTTTGGGTGTTTTTCACCACGCGGTTGCTTGTGATAGCCTGCAAGAAAATTATGGTCAAAGATCTCTTAGACCAAGCATTCTTCTCGACCATCTTGTTGATTTAGAGTTGTGAGTGAGAAAAATATTAATATAGACATTGGAAGAGTTAATAGGCGAAAAGAAAACTGAGGATAAAGCAAAAAATTTTGCCTCTTTAATTAAAGGATTTCAAAATTCCCTTCTTATAAACTTGATAGGAAATTTAGGAGCAGGGAAAACAACCTTTGTAAGAGGATTAATACAAGAGCTAGGCTTTGATGAATTTGTAAAAAGTCCGACCTTCACAATAGTAGAGTCATACGAATCTGAAAATTTAAAAGTTTTTCATTTTGATTTATACCGAATTGAAGATGACAAGGAACTTCAAGCTATCGGGGTGGAAGATTATTTAACCGAGGAAAATGCCATCACTTTGGTTGAATGGCCAGAAAAATCAAAGAAATATTTTAAAAATCCTGATTATATAATTGAGTTAAATCATTGCGACAATGATGAAAAGAGGCTGATCAATATCATAAAGGATCCACGTCAATAGATAACCTAACTTTATTGCCAATAATCTTATGATTTTCTAAAACTCTATTTAGAGAGTTATGTAGTAAAGTTCTGTTTTTACTCTTTGCTGAAATTTGCCACCTAAAGATGTTTTTCCTTTTTTCAATGATGCATGGCTGAGGTCCAATCACATCAATGTGAGGATTTACAAACATACCTCTGATCTTATTTAATTCCTCTTTGCAAGAAATATAAGAAGTTGATTCTGTTATTAAATTTATCGAATGATAAAAAGGAGGAAGCTTATTTTGGTTTCTATCCTGAAGAATATTTTCTGCAAGAGTCTCGTAACTAGAATCGACGACCTTTTCAAGACTTGGATGCTCAGGCACAAAAGTTTGAATTAATACCTTTCCGGACTTGTTGCCTCTGCCTGATCTGCCCGATACTTGTGTGATTAGTTGATTCATTCTTTCCGTTGCTCTGAAATCAAGACTGTAGAGACTGAAATCTCCGTCTAAAATAACTACCAAGGTGATATCTGGGAGGTGATGGCCTTTGGCAAGAATCTGCGTGCCAACAAGAATCATAGGATCCCCTTTTAAAGGTTGAGCTAGCAAAGTATTCAGATCTTTTTTATATGAAATATCGCTATCTATCCTTAAGATGTGGAAATCCGGAAAAATAGTTCTTAAAGACTCCTCTAATTTTTCGGTTCCTGCCCCATAAAAAGATAGCTCGTTGTTTGGACAAACTTTGCATTCTTGGAAGTAATTTTCAGCATATCCACAATGATGACAAGAGAATTTATTTGTTTGTTTGTGATAGACCATTCTAACGTCACAATTTGGACAATTAGGCGACCATCCACATGACTCGCAAACAACTACAGGTGAATAACCTCTTCTGTTTTGAAAGATCATCACTTGATTTCCATTAGTGAGTTCTTTTTTAATTTCAGCTATCGTGTTTGTGGCAAGCCCTGAAATAATTTCTTTACCTCGAAGATCAATTAACTCGAGTTTTGGCTTGCTAGCTTCACTTACTCTTTCCTCAAGTTTATTCAAAACATATTTTTTTAGTTTTGCATTATTGAACGACTCAAGGCTTGGAGTTGCAGATGCCAAAACAATAGGACAATCATGCAACTTTGCCTTATAAATGGCTGTGTCTCTCGCTGAATAACAAGGCATTTCATTTTGTTTATATGAAGAGTCATGCTCTTCATCAACAATAATGAGTCCTAAATCAGGAGTTGAGGTAAAAATAGAAGATCTTGTGCCTAGGATAATTTTTGCACTTGATGACTGAATTGACTTCCAAGATCTTTGTCTATCTTTGCTAGACAAGGAAGAATGCATTGTGACTACCTTGTTTCCAAATCTACTTTTAAGTGATTTTTCTAAAGATCCGGTCAAGCCAATCTCGGGAACCAAAACCGCAACTTGTTTATGATTTTCTAATACATCTCTAACAATATGCATGTACGTTTCAGTCTTACCGCTTCCAGTGACGCCGAATAAAAGATGCACCTTAAAAGATCCTAAAGATTCTTTGAAAGACTCATAGGCTGCCTTTTGCTCGCTGTTTAGTTCAAGAAAGTTTTCTGGAGTTTCGTATTGAATTTCTTCTTTATATTTGATTTTCTTTTTGGAAATAAGCTCTTTCTTTATTAGCTCTCTTAGAATTCTCGAATCATATGAAATACTCTTCAAGCCTTGACGTGTGACTTTTTTTTCTTTTCTAAAATAAGACAACATTTCAAGTTGCTTAGGAGATTTTTTTAGGAGATCTTCGCTATAAAATTCTCCTTTCTGAGTAAGCTCAAAAATTTCTTGCTCATCCGGAGTTTCAATATCCTTTCTCA
>CACNYO010000014.1 GCA_902624765.1 uncultured SAR86 cluster bacterium | reverse complement strand
AACGCAAGTGATAGCAAAAGAATTGATTGAAAAAATTATAATTAATGAAGATAAATATTTCATAAAATCTCCTATTCAAATTTAACTTCACCGAATTTAACCTCACCAAAATTAGCTTTTATAACTTCTTCGGTTTCAGTTTCAGTTTGTGTGCTAGTTTGAGAGTTGTTCTGTGTATTGGTCGGTGTGTTGTTTTGTTGGATAGGTTCAGATGAGCTTGAACCTCCGCCGCCACCACATGAAAGAAGAAAAAGGACAAAAGTAAGTGAAACTATAACTCTCATAAAAAAATTTTATTTAATTTGGATTTACTTCTCAAGTGAATAAAAAAAGGTTTTAATAAGGTTTAAACGGAGTTAAATATGAAATATGTAATTAGTTTATTAATTGTTTTCTTAATATCCTGTTCTACATCAACATCTGATGAGCCTAACGTATCTCATGATTCTGATGAATGGCAAATCTGGGCTTACAGTAAGGCGGCACCAGATTTCATAGGAAAATTTGCAACAATTGTTGGAGGTGATGGAAAGGTGATACGAGAAGGATCTAATGGATGGACTTGTACTGCAACATTAAAAATGCCTAAAGGAGGATTCGAAACACCTCAACATGGAAACACTCTTTGCGCTGATGAAGAAGGTTTTAAATGGGCTGAAGCCTATATGACTGGTGGCAAACCTAATATGAATAGAGATGCTTATATTTGGATGTTAAATGGGGATATGGGTGAAGATAATATGAAATCAAGCATGTATGGCGGAGACCATGATAAGGCTAAAATGATGGGTCACTTTATCGAGTCAGGTCCTCACTTAATGTTGATGCCAAAAAATACAAAAACCATTGAAAATTTTCCAACAGATTTCACAACAGGTGCGCCCTACCAAATGTTTAAAGGAACTCCTTTTGCACACCTAATGATTCCTGTGGATGGTTATTATGAGTTTCAACCGGAATCTAGTCCTTTAAACTAAAAAAATATTTAAAAAAAGGAGGTTTATTTATCTCCTTTTTTTATGCATAAAATAAATTTAAAGTTCTTTCTAAAAACCAATAGCTACTTATACCGCCTATTGAAAAAGCGGATACTGTTTTAAATTCATTTCTTAAATTCATTTTTGTAAAAAAGAAAATAAGTAGAAAGATTATCGGTAGCAAACTGAGTTGAGCTAATTCAATTCCTACATTAAATAATAATAAAGTTTGAAACAGACTTTGTCCTGAAAATCCAATCTCCATCAAGGCTCCAGCAAACCCAAATCCGTGTATCAAGCCGAACCCAAAAGGAATATGCCAAGGTATTTTTCTTAAATCTTTTTTATCTAAAATTTCGTAGGCTAAATATATGATTGTTAAAGCTATCACTGCTTCGGTCGCAATTTGTGGGAGTCTTATTACACCAATAGATGACAATGCCAAAGTAATGCTGTGCGCAAGTGTAAAAGATGTAATTGTCTTTATTAAATTAAACCAACCACTAATTAGAAAAACCAAACCAAATACAAACAAAATATGATCATATCCTCCAAGTAGATGTTCAAATCCCATGAATAAATATGAAAAATTAGAGTACTCAACCTCACTCGGTATAACTAAATCTGCTTTTTCTGAAGTTATATAGTCTTGGAAAATTTCATCATTAACAAATCTGATAGTTACCATCACGTCCGTCATAAACGACATGTTAGAAACATTTAAAGTAGATCCTTTGAGCGATTCTGAACAATTTAACTCAATTATTTCTTGCAAGTATTTACCACTTCTCTTTGGAAATAAATCCTCTTCCGATGAGCAAAATTCAGGAAACTTTATCTTTGACTTGGAAACCTGATTTATAGGGAATTTCCAATTTACTAGATAGTCACTTTTAGAAATTTGAGTAATTTCAAGTTGAGCAGGAGTGAATTCATGAGAACTAGCTTCAAAGCTTACGATAGTTAATAAAAAATAATAAAAAATAAATTTAATCAAAACTATATTTCTTACTTAAAGATACGTCGTAAGATTTTATTAATTCTTCTGTGTATTTTTTTAAAACTTCATCCTTTTTAACCAGCAAATAGCTATCCAAAAGCTTATCTTTGATGGAATTAAATTCAGGTAAATAAGAATTTTCAATGTTGGATATATTTACTATGTGCCACCCATAAATAGATTCAATTATTAAATTGCTTTTGAGCATTGTTATATTTTCCAATGCGGCTGCAAATTTATCTCCAAAATCTCTCTGTATCTGTCTAATTGTTTTATCTGAAAAATTTTTTCCCAAAAGAAAGGGGTCGCTCTTTATATTTTTATCGACTAGATACTGTTCAACTTCCTCAATCGATCGAGATTCTTTTGAAAAAAAGATATGATCAAAACTTAATCTTTTAGGGATCATGAAATCGTCTTTATTCTCATCAAAGAATTTTTTTAACTCGTTATTATTTGGAATTTTCACTCCTTCTTCTTGTTTTAAAAAACCTAATTTTTGAATTAATCTTCTTTTAACAATAATATCTCCTCTATCTAAATTGAGATTCAAAGCTTCTCTATATAAAACCTCGTTTTGTATGAAATTCTCTATGATGGTCTTTAATTCTTCTTCATTTGGAGGTCTTTGCATTTGGTCATTCCAAGTGGATACCAAGAAATCAATGTCGTTACTGCTGACGTAGATCGTATTTTCATCATCATTGTTTAAAAACCAATCAAATAGGTACAGAATAAGAGCAATTGATAAGAATATTATTATTTTTGTTGGCATTTTATTTCGGAGCTAATTCTAAATCATCTCTAATATACTTGGCAGCAATAAAGTAATGAGTAGCAGACCATACTGTTGAAATAGGTATTACGATAAGTAAGGCATACCGAATAGACTCAATCCCATAAGTTGGATTAATCAAATCGCTAACAAAGCCAATAATCATAGGACCAAATCCTAATCCAATGAAATTTAAAATAAAGAATAGTATTGCTGAGGACATAGCTCTCATCCTCAAGCCAACCAAGGAGTGAGTAATTGCTAAATTTGGTGCTAAATAGGCATTAAATAACATTCCTGTTATGAAAGTAGTCATAAGAGCAAAATAGGTTTGATCTGTTAAATATATAAATAAAGTAAAAGGTAAATAGATAAGAGTAGTTATAGCAGGAACCCACTGATACCATCTGGGATCTTTCTTGCCTAATCGATCTGAAAGATACCCTCCCATGAAAGTACCAACTCCACCAGCAACTGAGCTTAATGCTAACCAAGTACCCAGCTCTCCAGTCTCAATATCATGCAATCGTAGAAATAATGATGGTAAAAAATTGCCAGCCCCGTAAGAAACAAAAGCATGAATTCCACATGCAATAGATAGGTGTCGGAATGATTTTCTTGACCACAAATGCTTAAGGGTTTCTTTAAGTTTTGGTGCACTCCCTTCATCAACTTTTTCTTCAGCCATTCCTCTTGTAGGTTCTGCAACAGCTAATTTTAAAAATATAGCTAAAGCAATTCCTGGAAGTCCAACAACAAGGAATGCTGTGCGCCATCCATAAAATTCATTTATCCAGCCTCCTAGAAGAAAACCAAACAAAATACCAATATTTATTCCAGTTGAATAAATAGCTAATGCTGTGGCTCTTTGCTCTTGGTTAAAAATATCAGAAACCATCGCATGAGCTGGGGGGCTTCCTCCAGCCTCTCCAATTGCAACGCCAATTCTTGCTAATAATAAATGAATGAAATTCTGAGCAAATCCACTTACGGCAGTCATAGAACTCCAAACAGTTAATGAAATTGCAATGACATCTCTTCTAATCCAATTATCTGCTAATTTTGCTAAAGGGATGCCAAAAGAGACGTAGAATATTGCAAAAGAAAAACCAGACAAAAGTCCCAACTGAGTATCAGATAAACCCATTTCAGCCTTAATTGATTCTTGAAGAATTACCAAGAGCTGTCTATCTATAAAATTAAAGCTATAAACGGTAGTTAAAATCCCTAAAACGAAATAACCGTATGATTTATTTTCATACAGTTTAGATGATAGGTAATTCATAAATTATTTCTTATAACTACTTTTCCAACTAATTTTCTTTCTGATAGATATTCTAGAGCCGCTTTTGCATCAGTTAGGTCAAATTCCTTACAAATATGTGGTTTCAAACTTCCCGTCTCAGCTAACTCATGAATAATTTTTTTAGTTTCTGCTCCTTTTTCTGGGTCTCTAATACCGTATTCGCCCGCTCTTACTCCTATTACGGAAAAACCTTTTATCAGAGCTATATTAACTGGAAGACTTGGTAATCTCCCACTAGTGAAACCAACAATTAAGAGTCTTCCGTTCCAATTTATACAACGAATAGATTCATCAAAAACATCTCCTCCAACTGGATCGTAAATAACATCAGCTCCTTTACCGTCAGTTAAATCCTTAACTTCTTCTCTGAATGCAGTTACGCCATCCTTCAAGGTATTTAGGACAAAATCTGCTCCCCAAGATTTTACTACCTCAAGTTTCTCATCAGAGGTTCCTGTTGCAATTATCGTATTTCCAAACATTTTTGCGAGTTGTACTGCAGCCATTCCAACTCCGCCCGATGAACCATGAATAAGAACAACATCATCAGGTTTCATTTCTCCTCTCCTAATAAGTGAAACGTATGCCGTGGTATATGCAGTAGCGAATGCAGCTGCTTCTGCCATACTTAAAGCATCAGGTTTTCTTGATATTTTGGATGCTGGTAAAACTATATAATTTGCCATTGCACCATGACCCCAACCACCAAACATTACCTCATCATCAATTTTAAAATCTTTTACATCTGGACCAATAGATTCAATGATTCCAGAACCTTCCATTCCTAAGAAAAATGGTAACTCTGGTTTTCTTTGATACTTACCTTGGGACATTAACCAATCTGGAAAATTTAAAGAAGCATGAGAAATTTTTATTTTTACCAAGTCCTTTTCAATTTCAGGTAAATCTAAAGAGCCCAAATTAATCCCTGACATATCTTCAGATAAATATTGGCATAGAAGTCCTTGTGCTTGAACTGACACTGCTAGAATCTACCTATTATCTGCCTACTTCTTTTTAAATCTGCCATTCTCAGAGCAAAGGCTGTACCAATTGTGATTAAAAAACAAAGTATTTGTGTTACTGAAATTCCCATAAAGAAAAATGCAATAAATTGGGTAATGGCGAATGAAGTTATTACTATGTAGATAGGCCACAAAGTTGAGGTAGGATTTTTACCCGCAAAAAATCTGTAAATGAAATAACAGATTGTGAGATAAAGAGAAGGAATAATAGTTCTTAGTCTCCATTCGTACATTTCCTTTTCGGTAAAACCTGCACCAGGGAAAATACTTATTAGACTTGGATTGATAATGAAAAAGATAGAAAGAGTTGCAAAAAACACAAATAAGACAATCAAAATAATTTTTGTTGTTAAGTCCATTTTTCTCTCCGAGTGTTAAAATTATAACAATTTACTAACAAATATTATGAATCCTTTTACTATTGCTAAAGATATAAAAAATATAGAAAAAGTCCTGAAACCGGCCTTGGAAAAATACATTCAAAGTGCAGGTTTTGCTAAAAGTGATGAAGTTAACGAAATTCTAAGAAAAGTAGATGAACTAGAAAAGAGAATAAAGAATCTAGAAGAAAAACTATAATACTTTAGGAATTACTGCTTTTCGGTCTTTAGGATAATCTTCAAAATTTTCTATATACCATTTGTGATTGGCAACAGCTCTAGGCAATAAGTTAGCTACAGTCCAAAAAAAGAAAACGAATCCTGCAGTGCTAAATGTCATTATTGCCCAACCCAGCCATTCTATAAATTCACCTAAATAATTAGGACAGGAAACATATTTGTACATAAATCCTTTCGGTACTTGATATCCTTCATTTTTTTTTCTTAAAGAAAACAAAATTTCATCTGACTTTATATTTATAAACATCCCAATAAAGAAAAGGCTGATCCCCAAGTAAAATGGAACTGAGAAAAAGTGACTAGGTGCATAATTTGAAATATAAAAGAGCCAAGTACCTTGAATATAAACATTCACAAAGTTAAATAACAAAGCCGATAGTGCAATAGTAATGGGCATGCTCTTATTTTTGATTCTTGCCCTCATTGGCCAAATGAAACTACGGTTAAAATAGTGAACCATAAATAATATGGCAGCAAAAATTGAGAAATTTGAACTATTTGAAAAATTTAAAATCAAGAAAATAAGCATTAAGTAGAATGCTGGAGATTCCATTAGGATCCAACCCCATCGCGAGCTTATTTCAAAACCCCATCCTTTTTCTTGATGTCTTCCATAAGGCGCAGTTTGAAAAAATAAGTAAATAAAAACAGACAGGCCTACTAAGGTCCAAACTAGCATCACGAATTGATGAGTAGTCATTTCTTGATTGGCAGAATCATCAAAGAGGAGGTCTTTTTCATATATTCTGCATAATCAGGCCTATTTTCTAAACTTCTGTTATCCATCATAGGAATAGATGCAAACATGAACATCAATAACATTGCTATAGGACAAATCAAAAGAATTAGAGAGCCGTTAGATCCGATAAGTCCAAAACCACAAAGACCAAACCAGAAGCCTACCTCCCCGAGGTAATTCGGGTGACGAGAATACTGCCATAATCCTTGATTCATTGTTTTATCTTTATTTGTAATGTTTCTTTTAAATGTATGCATTTGTTCATCAGATATCTGTTCGAGCAATACCATAGAGAAAGTAAACAAACATATTAAATAATCCAATGAACCTACACTTGTAGAGTTTTCAATAAAATAGAAATACAAAGGAAATAGACATAGATTTACAATTAAAGTAGGAAAGAGATGAATACCAAATAGATTAATGAACCATTTGAATGATCCAAAAGTGTCATACAAGTTAACGTACCTAAAATCCTCTTTTGATAAACCTGGCCATGTGCGCAACCAATTATGAGTTAATCTAAAAGCCCAATAACAAACCGGAATACCCACAAGAAAAATACGTTCCATGTTTGTTGCATTTGAATCAGATAATGCAATAAAAAAGTAAATAGGCACAGGTGCTACAGACCAGTATGGATCATATAAACTAGAATTTGAGTAAAAGGTACTGAATAAAAATATCACTAAAGTGCTTACTACGTGAGCGATAACAATATCTATCCATAAATGAAATCCAAAAGAATCAGTTGCGCTTAAACTTACAACTGCTGCAGCTAGACTGAGCGAATAACAAAATAAACATAAAATATGATGAGATTTCATAATTTTAATTATTTTTTTGGATTAAATTTAACAGGCAAGTCCTGAATGGCGTTAACAAAATTATTTGGCGTTAAAATCATATCACCATCCTGCTCCATTTCAGGAAACCTAGTAAATATTTTTTCATAGACCACCTCTAACTGCATATTGGCAGTATGCTTTCCTAAGCATAAATGTCTACCGTAGCCAAAGGCTAAATGCTTCTTTGCATTCTCTCGAGTAATATCGTACTTGTTAGGATTTTCAAAAATTTCTGGATCTCTGTTTGCTGCGCCATACCATAGAGAAACCTTTTCATTTGGACCTATCTTTTGATCTCCTATCTGAGTATCGCATTTAGTAGTTCTTCTCATAAACCTTACTGGAGAAACCATTCTAATTGACTCATGAATCATATTTGGCAAAAGGCTTTTGTCATTCAATACTAAGCTTTTTTGATCAGGATTTTCAGATAATAAATTCATTGTTCCGCTAATAGAATTTCTAGTAGTATCGTTCCCAGCAAAAATAATCAACAACCAAGATCCATCCAAATATTCATTAGGAAGTTTTTCTCCTTCAATTTCAATATTTGCAATAACTGATAAAAGATCATCTTTAGGATCTTTTCTTCTTGATTCAAGAATTGTTCTTCCGTAATCAAACATCTCTAAAACCATATTAGTAAACATTTCCACTAATGCCGGATCGGGAGCAGCCTGAGTATGCTCTTCTGAAAATTTAATATCACCTTTTTGTGCTGCCTGTGTGGCTGCAATTAATTGAGCCATTTCAAGAAATTTCATCCATTCAATAATTTTAGGTCTATCTTCCTCTGGCACACCCAACATTTCACATAATGTGAACATAGGTACTTCTGCTGATACAGCATCAACAAGATTACATCTTCCCAATGGAGCGATCTTATCAAGTAGTTCATCAACTTTAAGTTCAACTTTTTTTCTTAAGTTTGATACGTACTTTGGATTAAAAAAGGTCATGTGTGGATTTCTTATGCCTAAATGCAACATACCATCGAGACTAAGCATGTGATCCATAGTAGATCTATACAAAGGTAAATCATCTTGCTGCTCAAAGCCATGAGTAAGCGCAGTACCACCTGCTAGTTGAGATGAGAAGATTTCCTGATTTTTTGATACAAACTCGATGTCCTTATATTTTGTTAATACCCAGAATCCTGGTTCTGAATCTTCTGGACCAGTTTCGTGAAAATATATTGGTGCTTTTTCTCTTAAATTCGCAAAGTGTTCATAAGGTTCTTCAACTCTTGTAAATAACAAAAGATCGGTAAGATCAAAGTTTCTTTCAAAAGGAAACTTTAAATCATATTTCGGTGCATTTATCTTTACGAAAGGTTGCTTTGTACTGTTTAACTCTAACGCCATATCTTATTTTACTACAAAAAAATGGCACGCCCGGAAGGATTCGAACCTCCGACACCCAAGTTCGTAGCCTGGTGCTCTATCCAACTGAGCTACGGGCGCCCGTTAAACAGCAATTATAAAGTAGAAATGGTTAAGTAGTCTTCTCTAGGGAAACTATCTCTTCTCTATGAACTGGAACTTGATTTGGTGCAGTAATTCCTAATCTAACCTGGCTGCCCTTTATTTCAAGAACAGTGATAGTTACATTTTCTCCGATCAATAATTTTTGATCTTTTTTTCTGCTTAAAACTAACATTCCCCCCCAGAAACATTAATAACCTTAATTTATTAGGAAAACTAATATTTTTCAAGATATTTATAATTCTATTAATTTATTTTTTTATAAATCCATTCCGAATGGTGGATCTTCTGGAAGATTAGGATCTAAAGAATAAGTTAAAGTTCTTAAAGTTTTTACAAGTTCTTGGTTTGAAATATTTTCTTCAAAATCTTTTAGTTTCAAAGGACTTCCAATCGTTACAGGAACATCTGTACCCATTCTTCTTCTTACTTCTCTGAATAAAAGAGCAGATCTAAACATCAATCCAAAACGACTTGCAAGATGAAATAATTCAGAGTTTTGACCTTGAAAGTAAATGGGTACTATAGTTGCATCAGATTGTTTAATCAGTCTTGCAGTAAAGACCTTCCACTCACAATCAAATGCAATTTTTTCACTCATTTTCATCTTTGTTGATACGCATCCACTTGGAAAAATAACAATTGATCCACCGTTTGCGAGGAATTCTCTGGAATTTTTTCTTGTTTCTAAATTTGTTGTTATTGCCTCTTTTGTAAGTGCAAAATCTACTGGAAGGAGATAACCTTTTGTCTCTGGCGCTCTAAGCAATAATGAATGGGTCAAGACCTTAAAATCGTCTCGAACAAGGCTCATTAACCAACAAATAACCAATCCATCTAAAACTCCAAAAGGATGATTAGCAACAACTACAAGGGGCCCTTCCGATGGTATTTTGCGCAAGGCTTCCTCAGAAAAATTAACATTTAAATTTAATTTCTTAACACTTCCTTCCCAAAAATTTTTATACAAATCAGGAGATCTTTGATATTCGTTATAAAGTTTATAAAGTTCTGGTTGACCTGAAATGCCTTCAATAGTTCTGATAATTAATCTTTTAAGAAAAGGATCGTCTGGATCAGCATAACTAAAATATTTTGAATCTATATATTCCATATTAATGATGGCGGAGAGAAAGGGATTCGAACCCTTGAAGGAGTTTCCCCCTTACCCGCTTTCCAAGCGAGCGCATTCGACCACTCTGCCATCTCTCCATTTATTCAAGATTAAAGTTGGCTATTCTATCTCCATGAAATGACCCGAGCCAAATCTTATTTTTTTCAGGGAGGGCTACTGTTGCAGCACCCATCTGTCCATTAGAAAAGCTAAATGCTTCAATTTCTTTTAGATTCTCCAAAGATAAATGATAAATCGTAAACGGTAAAGGACATTGAATAATTGAATAATCACACTGCAGGCTTTCTAATCCTGAATAATCATGAGCTGCAACCCAGAGTCCAGAATCCGTTACTAATAAGTTATCCTTTCCTCCTCCGATATGTTCAAAAGTTATCAAAGAATTTTTTAGGTTAAATTTCACAGTTCTGCCAGAAAACCAATAATTTATATATAAATTTTCCTCATTATTATCTAAATCTATGCCGTTAGGAAAAGAACCCTCTGTGTTAGGAACTACAGAAAATCCTTGATCAGAAGACCAAAAATATACTTCGCCTGTAGAATTCTTAAACATACTAGCAAGCGCAATTGACCACTGAGAGGAATCTGAGTCATACATATGAGTAACATAAAAAGATCCATCTTTCTTTAAAGCCACGTCATTAAAATATTTATTTTTTGGAGCATCTACACAACCTCTCCATATCAAGTCAATAGAATCATTCTCTATGAGTTCATAAAGTTCTATGGTTTCTTTTGGAAGATGATTCACAACTGCTAGCATGAATTTTCCATCATATCTTTTAATTAAATCCATTCCATGAGGAGAAAGTTTTTTGCTTTTAAGATTGCACTGAGGATCTCCCCAGGTATTGTCTTCATAAGAAAAAATCGGTCTTTTTATAGATTCTGATACCAAATCATAAAATGAAATTGCTCCGTATTTGGTATTAGGCGCTAAAGAGCCGAACTCCGAAATGATTATTTTTTTGTTAGAAGGAGATAAATATAAATCTTCTGGGTTTTGAAATCCGCAAACTATCGAAAAAGAATCATCGTCATTACAATTTTCAATTTCAATAAAATCACTAAAGCCAAATGATGATATAAAAAATAATATCGAAATAAAGAATTCAAACATTATTAAGTCCTAATCCCTATTCCTTTTTTTAAGAGTACATAAACTAACACAGAGAATATTAAAATGAATAGAGAGATCATTAAAATAGCATAATCAACGCTGATATCTGAAATTCCAATCATTCCATAACGAAAAGAATTAACCATGTACAAAATAGGATTTATCAAAGAAACGCCTTGCCAAAAATCTGAAAGCAATTCAATTGAGTAAAAGACTCCTCCAAGATAAATAAGTGGCGTAAGCACAAAAGTAGGAACGATACTTATGTCATCAAAACTATTAGCATAAATTGCATTGATCATCCCCGCTAAAGAAAATAAGGTTGCTGTCAGAATAACAATTAAAAGGGTCAAAGCTATGTTTTGAACTTCTAAACTTGTGAAGAAAAGTGCCGTTATCATTACCAGGATACCAACTATAATTCCTCTAGCCACTCCACCTGCAACAAATCCAATGATGATTAAATATATTGGCATTGGAGAAACAAGGAGCTCCTCGATACTTTTTTGGAATTTAACTCCGAAGAAGGAGGAAACAACGTTTGAATAAGAATTAGTAATCACAGACAGCATTACTAATCCAGGTGCCATAAATTGCATATAATCAACGCCGCCCATATCACCGATTCTCTTTCCGATTAAAGAACCAAAAATCACGAAATATAAAACTGAGGTTGCTACTGGCGGTATTAGGCTTTGCGTCCAAATTCTAAAGAACCTATGTAATTCTTTTCTGATTAAGCTTAACAATGCGTTTATTTGTTCTCTAAAACTCATTTTTCTGTCAAATCTAAAAATAGCTCTTCTAATCTGTTTGTTTCATTTCTCATGCTGAGAATATTTAGTTGGTTAGCATTTAGATAGCCAAAAATTTCATTAAGGCTTTGTGACTTATTTATTTCAACTGAAATTTGATAAGTATCTAAGATTTTAATATCAAAAGGACTATTCGAGATTTTATTTTCATCTATGGAATCTTTTAAATCAAAAATAAAAATTTCAGTATCTAATTCTCTTAAAAGAGACTGCATTGAGGAACTTTTTACTATCTCTCCTTTATCAATTATAGAAATATTTTTACAAAGTTTTTCTGCTTCTTCTAAATAGTGCGTTGTTAAAATAATAGTTGTTCCATTATTATTAATTTCAATTAAAAAATCCCAAAGCGATCTTCTTAGCTCTATATCCACTCCTGCAGTTGGTTCATCTAAAATTAATAGCTCAGGATTGTTTATTAATGCTTTCGCTACCATGAGTCTTCTTTTCATTCCGCCGGAGAGATTTCGACCCTGCTCTTTTCTCTTGTCCCACAAACCAAGATTTTTCAAGTAGTATTCAGACCTTTCCTTTATGACATTTCTGGGTAATCCAAAGTATCCAGCTTGTTGTTCAAGAATTTGTTGAACTGTTTCAAATTGATTGAAATTAACTTCTTGACCAACAACACCAAGATTTTTTTTTGCCTTGCTATGATTGATGTCTATATCAATTCCCATTAACTCTACTAGACCTGAAGTTTTGGTTACCAATGAGCTGATAATTCCAATTGTTGTAGATTTACCAGCTCCATTTGGTCCAAGTAAAGCGTAAAAATCTCCTTTTTTAACTTCTAGAGATATATTATTTAAGGCAACCAAATCTCCAGGATAGATTTTGGAAAGATTTTCGATTTTTAAAGCGTTTTCTGACAAATTTATTTCGATAAATAAGACATGCTGTCTTCCAGACCCTTTAAAGTCAGACCGTACATACGATCTTCAATCAAAGTTCTTGTTATATCAATTGAGGCTGAATAATCCCAATGCTCTGAAGGAACAGGATTAAGCCAAGCGACCTTGTCGTAAATTGTTGTGATTTTTTTCATCCACAAGGAACCTGCTTCTTCATTCCAATGCTCTATACTTCCACCAGGATTAGTTATTTCGTAAGGAGCCATAGTTGCATCACCAACAAATATGACTTTGTAGTCAGAACCATATTTGTGCAAGATATCATCTGTTTTAATCCTTTCGTTATGCCTTCTTTTGTTATCTTTCCATACCGATTCATAAATAAAATTATGAAAATAGAAGTATTCTAAGTGCTTAAACTCAGTTTTTACTGCAGAAAAAAGTTCCTCACAAACCTTAATATGTGGATCCATTGATCCACCAACATCAAAAAATACTAGCACCTTCACAGCATTTTGCTTTTCCGCAATCATCTTGATATCTAATAGACCAGCATTTTTTGCGGTATGTTTTATGGTTCCATCTAGATCAAATTCTTCTTCTATACCTTGGCGAGCAAATTTTCTTAGTCTTCTAAGTGCCATCTTAATGTTTCTAGTGCCAAGCTCGATAGAATCATCTAAGTTTTTATAATCTCTTTGTTGCCAAACCTTTACGGCTTTATTTTGTTTTCCCTCACCATCTACTCTTATACCTTCCGGATTTGATCCTGCATTTCCATAGGGTGATGTTCCTCCAGTACCTACCCATTTATCGCCCTTTTCATGTCTCTCTTTTTGTTCTTCCAGTCTTTTTTTAAATTCTTCTAGAAGCTTCTCTAAGCCGCCCATGGATTTTATTTTTTTCAGTTCATCTTCGGATAAGAATTTCTCAAACTCTTTTCGCAACCAATCTTCTGGAACCAAGGCTTCGATGATATCGTCTAGTGTTTCTAGACCTTTAAAATAAATGTCAAAAGCTCTATCAAACTTATCATAATGTTTTTCATCTTTTACTAAAGTAGCTCTAGAAAGGTAGTAAAAATCTTCGGAATTTGCAAAAACTAATTGTTTTTCCAAGCCGGCAAGTAAATCTAGGAATTCCCTAAGAGTGCATGGGACTCCAGTGCTACGAAGTGTTCCAAATAAGTTTAAAAGCATTATTGTTGATTTCCTCCGGACTCTCTTCTTGCCATGAAAGCAAGTCTTTCAAGAAGTTGAACATCTTGCTCATTTTTGATCAATGCTCCATAAAGAGGAGGTATAGCTTTTGTAGCATCTCTGTTCTTAAGAATTTCATCTGGAAGGTCGTCAGACATTAAAAGTTTTAACCAATCAACCAATTCGGATGTGGACGGCTTCTTTTTTAAGCCTGGCACTTTTCTGACATCAAAAAAGATATCCAGAGCTTCTTTAACTAGTTTCTGCTTGATCTTTGGATGATGCACCTTAACGATTTCTTGCATAGTCTCTCTATCAGGAAAGGAGATGTAATGAAAAAAACATCTTCTTAAAAATGCATCTGGTAATTCTTTTTCATTATTACTTGTGATAATGACAATAGGTCTGTGTATAGCCTTGACGGTTTCTTTTGTTTCGTAGACATAAAACTCCATTCTGTCTATTTCTTGTAATAAGTCATTAGGAAATTCGATATCAGCCTTATCTATTTCATCGATAAGTAGTACAGCTCTTTCCTCTGAGACAAAAGCTTCCCATAACTTGCCTTTCTCTATGTAATTAGAAATATCTTTTACTCTCTCATCTCCAAGCTGTGAATCTCTTAATCTTGTAACAGCATCATATTCGTAAAGCCCTTGCTGAGCTTTGGTTGTTGATTTAATGTTCCACTCATACAAAGGTAATCCCAAGGATTCTGCTACCTCAATTGCAAGCATTGTTTTACCGGTGCCTGGCTCTCCTTTTATTAGCAAGGGTCTTTCAAGGTTAATTGCGGCATTAACTGCCATACTTAAATCTTCAGTAGAGATATATGATTTAGTTCCTTCAAATTTCATAATAATTTCCTTTTTGTAGTCTCTTTATAAAAGTTTAGAGACTTATTTTTTTAGTCTAAGTTTGGCCATTTGTTTTGATTGGCCAACTAATTTACCTGAACTATCCCAAATTTCTCTATCTTCTTCCATAAAGCCGCCTGTTACAAATTCAGTTTTGGCTATAACTTTTAAAGGACCTTCTGAAGGAAGACCTCTTACATGAGAAGCCAAAGATATGGTTGGAACCCAACCAACAGTGCCAAGTTTATTATAAATTGGTGGAGTAGTCGCATCTAAAAACAATACTAAATCAAATAAGTCAATATTGTCTTTTTCAGGCCACGACATATAAAGATTAAGTATAGAAGAAGAATTATCTTTATCTTTTTTCCACCATAAAGAATCTTTTGTATAGGCCTTTTCAATATTTTTATCTAATTTAGGATTAAATCCTTCTTTGTAAGGAATTACTTCACAGGAATCATAGTCTGGGAAATCAGGGATCTGCCTATCATAAATATTCAAATCATTTTTGAAAGCAAAATTAGTAAATGTTCCAATAAATATTATTTTTATTTTTTTATTTTGAATCATTTCTACCCTGGCAGTAGATAAACTTTTACTGCTACTAAGGAAAGTTATATGAAGTTCTGTTGCTCCAAAATCTACTCTGTCTAGATAGTGGGCAGATATGCTAAGTGGATCTTTATGATCCAAGAATTCTGACATAGCTTTTGCAGCAAGAGTCATTGAATAACCACCATTTGCTGTGTTGCCTATACTCCAATTTTCAGAAACTTCTGCTGTAAATAAGTTATCTGATTTTTTTATTACAGTTGTGTCCTTTATGAATAATTCTTTAGAATTCATGTTTTTATATTAAAGGTATGAGCTAATTAATAAAGTTAAAATTAATTATGTTTGATATTGGAGCAAATTTAACAAGCAATCATTTCTCGGACGACCTTGATTCAGTCATTGGTGAATCCCTTGAAGCTGGTGTGAAAAAGATATGCATTACCTCATCAAATCTACAAGACGTTAGGAATGCAAAAAAAATTACCGAGAAATATGAAAACCTCTATTATTCAGTTGGCTTTCATCCACACAATGCAAAAGACTTTAAAGTTGAATTTTTAAAAGATATGTCAGTCCATTTGAACGATCCCAAAGCAATATGCCTAGGTGAGATGGGTCTTGATTTTAATCGTAATTTTTCATCTAAAGAAGAACAAATTTTATGCTTTGAGTCTCAATTAAGTTTAGCTAAATCAATAAGCAAACCTTTGTTTCTTCATCAAAGAGATGCACATGAAGAATTCTTAAGCGTTCTGGATAACCATAAATTTAATCAAAAATTAATTGTTCATTGCTTTACTGGGAACTTATCTGAATTAGAAGACTATTTAAAAAGAGATTTTTATATTGGAATTACAGGATGGGTTTGCGATCTCAAAAGAGGTGAAGAGTTAAGGGAATGTATTAACCATATTCCTCAAGATAAGCTTCTGATTGAAACTGACTCTCCTTATTTAAGTCCAAGAAAAAAAATAAGGCGGAATGAACCAAAATTTTTAATTGATGTTGCAGAGAAAGTGGCTTCTTTAAGGCAAGAAGAAAAAGAAAGTATTATTAATTCTTCTTACGAAAACTCTCTAGATTTTTTTAATCTCCGCCGATAACGTTTGATGATATAAGGTCATCTATTTGTCCAGTCCATCCTATTGAATCTAATATTTCCTTTGTATCCTCTCCAATAGGATTCTGAAGGTGTTTGATTTTAGAGGGCGTTTCTGAAAATAAGGGAGCTGGTGAAGGCTGGGTAACTTCATCTATTGTACTGAAAGAATTTCTTTCCTTATTGTGAGGGTGATTGATTGCTTCGTCCATAGAAAGCACAGGCGCAAAACAAATGTCTGTCCCCTCCATGATTTCACACCATTCGTCTCTTGTTTTGGAGAGAAAAACTTTTTTAAATTTAGCTTTATATTCATTCCATTTCTCTTTATTCATCTGCTCTGAGAATTCATTGCTATCTAATTCCATCTTATCTAAAAGGATTGAGTAAAATTGAGGTTCAATTGAGCCGAGTGAAACAAACTTACCGTCTTTGCATTCATAACTATCATAAAAATGTGTCGCTCCATCAAGAAGATTGCTTTGTTGTTGATCAGTCCAAAATCCAGATGCTTTCATTCCATAAATCATAGACATTAACTGAGCGGTGCCTTCAGTCATTGCTGCATCTATAACTTGTCCTTTCCCACCATTTTTGACATTAACTAATGCAGCACATATTCCAAGAGCTAATAACATTCCACCTCCTCCAAAATCTCCAATTAGATTTAAAGGAGGAGCAGGAGGTTCCCCATTCCTACCTGTGGAGCCGAGAGCTCCAGCAAGCGATATGTAATTGATATCGTGTCCGGCTGCATTTGCTAGGGGACCGGTTTGACCCCAGCCTGTCATTCTTCCGTATATTAGATTTTTATTTTTTTGCAAACAAAGTTCTGGGCCTAAGCCTAATCTTTCCATTACCCCTGGTCTAAATCCCTCTATCAATGCATCGGCAGATTCTACTAACTTTAGAACAAGCTCTATTCCCTTTTCGGACTTTAAATCTACAGCTATGGATTTTTTTCCTCGACCGGACACTTCAAATTTTGAACCTTTGCCATAGTTTTGTTTACGGTCTACTAAAATTACCTCAGCTCCCATATCAGCTAATAACATCCCTGCGAAAGGAGCTGGTCCAATTCCAGCGATTTCAATAATTTTTGTTCCTTTTAATGTGCTCATAATTACTTTAATGGTTTTAGATAATATAAAAGAGTTGGCAATAAAAGTAACGAACCTAAGATTGCCATGATCATAGCTAAAGAAGTGAAAATTCCAAAGAATACAGAAGGATTAAAATTTGACGACAACAAAATTAAAAATCCAATGACTATTGTAGATGATGTATAAAACATCGCTCTTCCTATGGTTGTGTGACTATTCTTGAGGCATTCTTCATAGTCTTTTGATAAATCAAATTCTCTTTTAAACCTATGCAGGTAATGAATAGTATTATCAACACCAATCCCGATGCTTATCGCAGCAACGGTAACGGTCATAATATCCAATGGAACACCAGAAAATCCTATAGAACCCATGACAAATCCAGCTGCAAGAAAATTTGGAATCATACCAATCAAAGCTAGGCTGACAGACCTAAAAAGAAATAAAAACATAACAAAAATTGCAATAAAAACTATTCCCACACTGCCAATCAAGGATGAGAAAAGACTCTGAAGTAAATTATTATAAATAACTGATATTCCTGTAAGTCTAAATTGTTGGTTATCAAGACCAAATTTATTTTCTAAGTCATAATTTATTTCATCGATGAGATTCTTTCTATTCAATCCATCTAAAGATTCTTTCACTCTTGCTTGAAGCCTTACTTGATTATCGTCGTCAGAGATATACGAATTAAGTAAACTTTCCTTAATGTCCTCTGGTAACAGCTCTCTCATGAATGCTAATTCAAGATCATTAAGTTTTTTTCCATTAGCTATTTCAGCAAGTTTTATTCCACTTGATACAGATAAAACTTTTCCTATCTCAGTTCTTGATTCCAAATAGTCATGAATTTCTTCTAACCTATCTAAATTTTGACTTGTAAACCAATACCCGCTGGCAGAGTCATCCATACCAAAAGGATCATCAAAATCTTCAAAGTCATCATCAATCTGCTCTGTTATAGGAGCGTTTATTACTAGATCAAGGGGTGCTGTTCCTCCCAGTTTCTCATCAATTAAAGATAGTCCTTTATATATTTCTGTATCCGACTTGAAGTAGTCTATGAATTTGTTCTCAACGGATAGCATAGATATTCCAAGAACAGATAATCCAAAAACTATTAATGAAAAGAAGATAATTTTAATTCTAGAACTCTTAAAAATTTGGAATATAAATAATGTTATTCCAGAGGACTGATCTTCTACAAAATCTTTATCTTTTTTAGGTAACTTAGAAATAACTGCGGGAAAAAAGGAAAAAGTCACTAAGAAGGCGATGACAATACTAGTAGCCATCAATAAACCAAAATCCGTAATAGGTTTAATATCACTAACAATCAACGAGAGAAATGCGACTATTGTTGTCAGAGCAGTATAAAGACATGGCACAAACATTTGTGTTGAAGCCATTAGCACTATCTCCTTTTGGCTTAGATCAGAGTTTTTAGATAACAATTCCTGATATCTGACTACTAAATGCATTGTCAAAGATATTGCAATGATCATCAGAAGAGCAATGTAGTTCGCAGAAACAACTGTTACTTTCAGTCCTGCAAAGCTTATTAAGCCAGTAACCACAATTGCAGAAATAAAAGCGCTAATCAAAGGAAGTAAAATCCACCGAATTTGTCTAAAAATAAAGCCCAGCACAGTAATAAATAGTAGACCCACAGCAAATCCAAAAAAAACTATATCGTTTAGAATGAATTGAATGGTATCAGTTGAAATCATTGGGCCGCCGCCAAGATAAATTTCTGCGTCACTTTTGTATTTAGAAATAATTTCTCTGGTATCTGCAACCAGCTTTTTTCTTGTGGCAACGTTTTCTTTCTGTAAGACTTCTATTTCCTGAGAAAGAGCATTGAGCTTCAATTCTTTCTCAGATTCACTTAGTGAAGAGTCCTCATTAATTCGATACCTTTCTTGTATCTTAGAATCATATTGAGTTGTAGGTTTAAGGATAGCTTGTAATGCAACTGTGTCTAATTGTTCACTTACCAAAAGGCCCCTATAAACTGGATTACTGGAGAATTCTTGTTTTGCAAGAGATAAATCAACATTCCTTTTTCTCAGAGATATTGGGTTATTTGCTATTTCAGAAATTGATTGTCTCGGGCTTTCCAACAAAGGAACATCAAGAAAGTTTAAAACTGAATCAATATCTTCGAGTCCTTCCAGCTCATCAGATAATTCTTCAATCTTTGTTAATGTTTTTTGCTTGAATAGATCATCGTAAGGAGAATAAGTAATGACTAAAAAATCACCCCCTCCTCCGAAAGTTCTATTAGTATCTCTATAAAACTTAAGATCATCATCATCTTCTAACAACAAAGTATCCGAAGAAGCATCTAGCTGAAAAAATTGAATTCCAAATGCAAGACTTAGAGTAATCAGCAAAATAATTGCTAACGTAATCGAAGATCTGTAAACCACAAAATGTAATATTTTTTGTACGAATGCCATTTTTTATTAGTTATTTTTTTTAATTATCTGCTCGTGCCGCTCAAGATATCTTAATCTGTCTTCTTCTGATTTTTCATTAATGCATTGATGGCATGATACACCTGCAGAATAATGATTTGATTTTAAATCTGTTTCTGAAAGAGGTCTCCTGCAAGCGAAACATTGGTAAAATGATCCTTTTTTGAGATCTTTATCCACTGTAACTCTCTCATCGAAAACGAAACATTCTCCTTCCCATAGGTTTTTCTCGCTAGAATTTTTTAAGTAACTGAGAATTCCTCCCTTTAGCTGATGCACGTCAGTAATATCTTCAGATTTAAAAATAGATGATGCTTTTTCGCAACGTATTCCTCCAGTACAAAAAATACCAATTTTTTTTCCTTTAAAAGCTTTCTTATTTTTTTTAACAAAATGTTTAAATTCTCTGAAATTTCTTGTATCGGGATTCAGAGCGCCTTTAAAAGTACCGATTGAGGTTTCATAATTATTTCTCACATCAATTAAGATAGGATTTTCATCTTTTAAAAATTTGTTCCAAAATTCTGGGGCTACGTGCGATGCAGAGTAATCAGTTGGTTTTAGATTTGTTCCTGAGGGAACGAGTTCTCGCCTCTCCTTAATTTTAAATCTCTTAAAAGGTTTTTTTTCTGTGTAAGATCGTCCAATATCAATTGAAGGGAAATATTTGGCAATGAAAGCCTCGAAAGAATAAAGATTTTCTAAATCTGAACAGGCTATCGTTGAATTTATACCCTCAGGAGTCAAAATTATTGTTCCTACAATAGAAAGTTCATAGGCTTTTTTAGATAAACTTTGCTTTAAAAAGGAATAATCTCTTTCACAACAATCATAAAAAGTTGAAATATGAAACATTGTTATATTTTAATTTTCTCCGCCTAAACAATTAGGTGAATTCAACTCCTGACCAGTTTTTTCCTGCCATTCATCTTTTGTGAAAGCATGGATAGCAATAGCATGGATTTTGGTCATCTGCTCTTTGAGAATTCTATAAATCAATTGATGCCGTTGGACCAATCTTTTTTCTATAAATTCATCTGAAACAACCACAACCTTAAAATGAGACTCAGATCCAGGCTCAACGTTATGATTTGGGCTTTCGTTTTCTACTTCTAGATGAAGTAATTCCATGCCATCAATTAAATTATTTTCAATTTCAGTTTGAATCATTTCAATCTTCTATGTAATTTAATTCACTTAATTTTTCTTGATGACTCTCCTTTGTGGTTGTTACCAGAGAAATAGTAAATAGAGAAATAGACCAAAGAATTATTGAAGCAGTTATAGCCGTAAATCCAAAGCTAAACAAAATGGCTTCATCAACTTGTCCAGGGACAGCATTTTTTGGCCATGATGCATATGTCAGAATTAGACCGGCTGCAAAAGCTCCTGCACCACTCATGCATTTAGCGGCAAACGAACGTGCAGCAAGTAATGTTCCCTCCATTCGTCTTCCTGTTTTGATTTCAACTTCCTCGACTGTATCCCATACCATTGAATTTAATGTCGTGAAGGAAATTACTGATGTTGCCACACCGATAAAATGGAAAAGAAGAACAGCCCCTAAAACAATCGGAGAACCATTATCTGGTAATAAACCCAACAACCTAAGAGCTATCACACCGTTTTCAACCGTTAATGATGTTGCAAAAAGGATTATTGCTCCGTTTCGCTTACCAAATTTATTTGCCAATAAAGGTGAGACAACAAGCCCCACTAGTGGAGCTAAAAATAAACTCAATCCAATTGTTAATATATTTATTGGAGTAAACTCCCAGAAAAAACTATAAAAATACAATGTTAAATTTGTAGCTATCCCGCCAGCCACGCCCATCATAATCATGGCAATAAACAGGATTATGTAGTTTTTACTCACCGTCATCGTCTCGTAGAGCTCAGAGAAAATAACTTTTGGTGTTTTTCTTTGTATTTCAGGAGAATGTAAGTCTTTTATGTGTCTGTGCGTTCCTAGAGCGGTAACGACAATGGCTAAAAACATAATTGGACTGCATACCAATCCGTAAGTCATCCATGTGTCCGAAACAAACCTTGCATCTTGTGTGCCTGTATAAGTGCTATAGACAACAAAAATCCATAGGGAATTCCATACAGCTAAACCGCCCCACCAACCGAACCAATATCGATAAGAAAGTAATGAACTTCTCTCAACATAATCTTTTGAGAGCTCTGGGCCTAAAGCATTACTAGGTATCTCGTAAATAGTAATAGCCGTTCTAATTACTGCACCAATAATTAATAAAAACCAAAATAATTGAGATTGAGTTAAGTTATCGGGTGGATCCCATATCAAAAAAAATGAGATAGCAACAGGGACTGCAGAGAAATACATGAAAGGATGCCTTCTGCCCCATCTGGATTTCATATTATCTGAATAATAGCCAATAAGAGGATCAGAAATAGCATCAATTACTAGCATTAGAAGAATAGCCAATCCTGCTAAGTCTGGAGACAAGCCGAATACTTGAACATACACAAATAATAGAAAATAATTGAAAGCATTATCCTTAATTCCATAAGCTAGAGAACCAAATCCATAAAAGAATTTCGTTAGAAAAGGAAGTTTGTGAGGATTAATTGTTTTTTCTGTTTCCATCTATCTCTACGATTGAAGTATCTCATAAAATAAAGATAATTGGAGTAAATGGTTAAATCTAAATACAGGGATCTTGGGTTAAATGAACTGCGAGGCGCTTTCAATCTATCCAAGAAAGATATATCTAATATTTTTAAAATTACATCCACTGAGAATAAACATTTAATTGAAGAGCTTGAAAATGCACTTGCAGTATATTTATTTGAGTTAGAAGTTTTCAAATCATCTCATACTTATGCAGATATTAGGCTTGAATTAGACGAAATATCGATTCTATCTGAAAAATTATTAGAGAAATTACTCAATTCGCTCCCAGGCACTAAATCTTTTTTAGTGAAAGGTCATAACGAACTTAATATTGATCCTGTTTATCTTGCAAAGATAGTAACTAATTTAGAACATCTTAAAAAAGCTGCGGATCAATCTGTTCAAGGTCTGAAAAATAAGAGAGGTCGTCCAATAAATGCTTTTAAATTATTGTTCGTTGCTCAAGTAGCTCGTATTACTATCAAATTTACTAACTTGGTTCCTAGCCCTTCAAATAATAATTTTGTCGAATTGATTTCTCTTCTCTTTAAAATTTCAGGAAAAAAGCAGGATGCAGAAATCGAAGAAATTATTGATCTAGCTTTAAAACAGCTAAATTAGTTTTTTTTAGCGGACTTAAATAAATTGGTGATGACCAAGCTCTTTCCTCTGACATTGAAATACAGTTATCTTCAATATCTGTCTTGTAGCCGCCATAACAAAAATTTGTTTCGATACAGTTTCCTTCATCGTCATAAGTGCATCTGAGATTTTTGCCATTAATTCTCTCGGTAGGTTCTTGTATTGCACGAACATAAAAGGTTGCTTCTCGATTTTCAGAGACAAAATCTTCATCTTGAAATCTAATTTTACATGTGGCTTTATTTTCATCGCATTCAAATATTTTCCAAGGATCCATAATTAATTCTTCTGGATTTTCTAATGCATTGATTTCAGGTAAAACCTTAATAATTTCTATTCTTGATATCGCGTATCTTTCAGAACTAGGATTAAAACATTCGTTCATGCAAAGCTTTTTTATATCCTCTGCTGATCTTTTGCCTAAGTTATATTCTGGGCAACCAGGCTTTTGTTTAAAAGAACCTACAGCCTTAACTTGAAAAGTAGGATTGTCATCTATAGCGATTTCAGAACCCATAGGAACTAATCCATTATCTGTAATTAAATCAAACCAAAGTAAAATTCTTGGTCCGCTGGTCCCATAGGTTTCTCTTCTTTTAAATGCTTCCCAAACTCCTTCCCTACTTCTTGAATCTACATGAACCGCAGCCAAACCGCCTGTGGTAAAAAAGGTTTCTTGTCTTTCTGACTCCCAATAAGCCAATGGATTAGGTATAAACCTTTCTTCAATCTTAAATTCTATTGGTGTATCACTAATTTCATCTAAAGGATAAGAGAGTCTTTCAAAGGCAGGGTCCTTAATACCATTAGATTCTGTAGTTAGTAATCTATCAACGGCTTTGTATCCAGTTCCGGGCCGTGCTCTGTGATTATCACTTGATGCTATGACACCAAAAATAAATTTCTCATTATTTCTACCTTTTTTGGTCAAAGCATACTGAAAAGAACCCTTGGGACGATAATTAAAACTTGGTATAAAACAATCCTTACACTGTCCCGAATCAAGCCATGCTTCTGGCGTTGCCCCCGGTACAACAAAATGTCCTGACTGACCCGCCTGTAAATAGAAAATCTCAGCTTGAGAGGCATCTTGTCTGCATTGATTTTCTCTCTTTCCATTTTCTATACATCTATCGTAAATAATATTTCCAGCTTGCTTGCAAGAAGGAAGATAATTATCTGACTCCTCAGGACAAATTAAATTATCTCCATCAAAAATAATCTCAGTCCAACTTCTATATTCCTCTGAATTTCCATGTCCGGACATGATTTCGAAAGAAATTTGTCTATCCGGATCGTGAACATCTTCTAGTTTGTCATCCCAGGAAGTTCCTAAAGGACTATAAAATCCCCATGTGTTGCCATGCGGGATTACAATAGAATCGGTATTCAAGGTATTGAGCTTTGTAAAAAGCTCCTTAGGATTATCAGCTGTTAAAAGACAATCTTCATTGTCGTTTACACTACCGGTGCAAGTCGGTGAATTAACAATATCTGTATTATAGGCTATGAAATCGTAATATCTTTGCCTATTACTTAAATCGTTATACGCTTGGACCATCATATTTATCCTAGTTTCGTTAACCCTATTAGGATCTCTAAAGTTATTAAGGCTATCGCCACCGGCAGCGATTGGTGATTGAGGCAAATATTCAGACTCAATTTCTTTCAGAATAACGTTTTTATGTCCATAGTGCTCTTCTCGATTATCTCCAATTTGAGTCCATTCGAAACCTAAAAAGGTAATCATGTCTGGATTTTCTGGATCAGTACTTCTATTGCAGCTTTGGACTTGTTCGATTGTATTATTCCATTTGTGAGGAGTACTGGCCTCAGCATGATCCGAAATAACCCAAAAATCTAAAGCTGAACAAAATCTTGCATAATCGCAAGCATCTGAAACTGGATGGGGGCCTCTTCCGTTGTACATCGGCAGACTCCATAAAAAAGCATCGCTAGAATATGTCGTGTGTACGTGAGTATCTCCAAAAAGAATCTGTTTTGATGAACTGGAGTGCTTGAGTTGGCTCCTGATTTTTGAATTTAAAACTTTTTTTGGTAACTCACTGTTAATAGACTTACCGCTAGGCTCTAGTGATCCAAAATAACCGTAAAATGCAAATATGCTGTAAGTAAGAACGACGACAAATATTAAAAAAAGTAAATAAGAAAATGATTTAAAAAATATTCGCATCAGACTACTTTCTATACTTATCCTCTGACTTATTTATGAAATCTTTGAGAAAGTCTCTTGGATTTTCATTTTGAAAATTAGTGCTTGCATTTTGCCATGGTCTTGAATGAGGGATATCAAATAATTTTACATCTTTCTTTTTGAAAAAAGGAACAAGTATCATGCCGGCAATAAACCCACCAATATGGGCTAAATAAGCTACACCTCCCTCATCCTGCAATGAGCTTGGAAGACTAAAAAACTGACCTAAAATCCAAAAACCCAAGACAAGAAATGCAGGGATTCTAATGACTTGTATGAAAATGATTAAAAAGACGAAACAACTGACATTGGCTCTTGGATGTAGCATTAAATATGCACCGAGAACACCAGCAATTGCTCCGCTTGCACCTACCATCGGTATGTTTGAGTCAGGATTTACTAAAGCTTGAGATAAAGCAGCAATAAGACCACAAGTGATATAAAACAAAACAAACCTTATCCTACCCATAGATTCTTCTACGTTATCGCCGAAAATCCATAGGTAAACCATGTTCCCTACTATATGTGCAATACCTCCGTGAAGGAACATAGAGGAGATAATTGTTAAATCAAAAAATGAATTAGAAAAAAATCTATCTGGGATAAAACCAAAATCTAAAAATAATTGTCCAGGCATTCCAGCAAGGAATTGAAAAACAAAAACAATCGTACAAGCAACAACTATAAATTGCGTTACGTAAGGTCTTATAGATGTTGGATTATCGTCGTATAAAGGAAAAAACATTTATGACTTATAACCTAGCTCATCGACGGCCGAGACGTGTGAATCTCTCGTTATGGAGTAAAAGTAGATGAAACCTAATCCAGCAAAATTTAGAATTGGTCCACTGATACATACAAAAATAACTAAGTTGTTGATAGGTTCTTGCATCTGATCAACATTGGATTGCAAGTTATCAAACCCAAGAAACTGTAATACAAAACCTATAATAAAAACGCCTAAACCTGAAAATATTTTTTGGAATAAACCAGGTCCAGACAGGAAGAGACCTTCGTCTCTTCTTCCAGTTCTCATTTGACTATCCTCAACGACATCAAACATCATTGAAATCATAACCACCCAACCCATAACGCCGAAAATATCCGTTATACATAGGTGAATTAGCATCACCCACCAGAGGGCATCGGATCCATTAACAGGAAAAGTTTGCACTTCAAAATAAGGATCAATTAATCTTAGAATAAATGGAATATAAGAGATTGTAATTGTTCCAGTAAAAGCTAAAAGTGCGATAATTCTTTTTTCTCTTCCTTTAGAAATTGCAACTGCAATAACCGCTCCAATAATTGCTGAGATTCCTCCTGCTAAAGGAAAGATAGATATATCTGATGGAGTCCACTGCCAAAAATAAACACTTATATAATTAGCAATACCATTATTCAAACCCAAAAAAAGAGCATACAGGCACCCAGCTAAGAAAATCATTAACCATGACTTATTAGAAAGAGCCTCAATAACCTCTGCCAAAACATTTTTTAATATAATCGGTCCTGATGGTTCAACTACATGAAGATCTTTTATATGTTTATGAGTACTAGACGCAGCTATTACTCCTAAAATTAAAATGAGGATGGCAGCAAAATAAGCAAGCTTTTCGTATCCTTCCGGGTTTAAGTAA
>CACNYO010000013.1 GCA_902624765.1 uncultured SAR86 cluster bacterium | reverse complement strand
GGAAAGATTAATGAAAAAGAATATGAGAAAATGAATATGCTTAGCGATAAACTCAAAAATTATTATTCTTCTGCTAATGAGCTTTCCTTGGGAACCTCGCAAGACTTTGAGCTGGGTATCAAGCATGGATCAACCATGATAAGAGTTGGAGAATCGATATTTGGTAAACGATGACAAAACAAAACATAGGCTTTATAGGATGCGGAAACTTAGCTTTGCAAGCAATTAAAACCTTGTCTGGTTCTTATAATATTTTTTACTCAAATCTTTCAATCAATCAAGCTGCTGAAAACCTATCAGCAGAAAAGTTGGAAACTATCGATTTGGCAAAAAAATGTGACGTGATATTTATTACTGTGAAGCCAAATGTAACTGCAGAAGTTCTTTCATTGATTGCCTCGCAATTACAAAATCAATTAATAGTCTCATTTGTTGCTGGCATCTCGAGAAGTAAGCTTGTTGAAATGGCTTCTGGTTATAAAAATATCGTAAGAACTATGCCTTCCCTTGGAATAGGATTTAAAAACGGACCTATCGCGATTGCTAAAATGGGAGATAAGGCATTGGTTGATCAGACTGAAGTGATTATTTCTAAGCTCGGCAGCACATATGTATTAGAGGAGAAAGACATTGATGCGTTCACGGCTATTTATGGAGCTGGGCCTGCTTACTTTGCTTTGCTGGCAGAGACAATGAGTAAACTTGCTGAAGATAATGGTTTATCAATATCTGATAAGGACTTAGCATCAGTCATGTTTACAGCAGGAGAATTACTCAGAGAAAATGAATCAGCTGGGTTCGTTGAAGTTCAAAATAAAGTAGCTTCAAAAAAAGGAGTCACAGAAGAAGCTTTAAATACAATGAAGTCTGCTGGAATTAATGAGATCATTTCACAGGCAATAAACAATGCAATCGAAAGATCGAAAAAACTAAACGACTAAAATGGCGAATAACTTTTTTCTTATAGCTCTAGTAAATTTCTTCTCGGCTATTTTTTTGCTTTATTTACTTTTTAGATTGTTTCAACTTAGTTTTAATAATCCAATTGTTTCAAATTCCTTTAAGTATTTAGAACCTTTTCTGAAGCCTTTAAGGTTTGTTTTACCAATTTTATTCGGAATAGATTTGTCTGCATTGGCTCTGGTTATCTTGGCAAAATTTGGTCTTTTTAATTTGATTTTTAGTGCTGATCAGATCTTTAATTCATTAGATGCAATATCTTGGGCAGCTATTGGATCTTTATATATGGCCTCACAGATAATCAGATATAGTTTGTTTATCTCAATATTTGCCAGCTGGTTAGCACCAATGTCGAATAATTCCTTTTTAAATATATGTCATGGTATTACACAACCTTTGCTATTGCCTTTTCAAAGATTTACTTCGTTTTCAGGAATAGACTTCTCTCCAATTATTGTATTTTTCCTATTAATACAAATTGATAGAATCCTCCTAACTTTAGGAGCAAACTTAGAATTACCTCGGTTTATATAATGCCAAACGATTCACTAGGTCGAGTAGAGACAAAGAGTTTTATTCATAAAGATTCTTTTGCTCTGAAATCAGGCAGAACCCTCCAAGGATTTGAAATGGTTTATCAAACTTACGGGGAATTAAATGAGGCTAAAGATAACGCGATTCTAATTTGTCATGCCCTCAGCGGTAATCATCACGTGGCTGGGCTAAACGCAGAAGAAAAAAAAGGCTGGTGGGATGATATGGTCGGCCCAAATAAGGCTTTTGATACTAATAAACATTTTATCGTTGGCTGTAATAATCTGGGTGGCTGCCACGGGACCACTGGCCCAAATTCTAATAATCCAGAAACGAATTCAGCTTACGGCTCTTCCTTCCCTATGGTGACAGTTGGAGACTGGGTTAAAAGCCAAGATTTATTGCGTAATCATCTTGGGCTTCCCTACTGGTATGCCGTTGTTGGCGGCAGTCTAGGAGGAATGCAAGCTCTGCAGTGGTCTATTGATTATCCTGACCTTGTAAAAAAAATAATTGTAATAGCTGCAGCAGCTAAGCTAAGCGCTCAAAACATTGCTTTCAATGAAATAGCTAGGCAAGCCATCTTGGCAGATCCTAACTATAATTCTGAAGATAAGCTTCCAAAAACAGGTTTGGGTCTTGCAAGAATGCTTGGTCATATTACTTACCTTTCAGATGATGCGATGCGAGAGAAATTTGGGCGAGATATGAAAAAGGGTGAAGTCAATTTCTCTTATGATGTCGAGTTCGAAGTAGAAAGCTATTTAAGATATCAGGGTGAGAGTTTTTCAAATAGATTTGATGCACACACTTACTTGCTCATGACTAAGGTTTTAGACTATTTTGATCCTGCCGAGGCTCACGGAGGTGATTTAGCTAAAACTCTTAAATCAGTTACAGCAAAAGCTCTGCTCATAGCTTTTTCTTCTGACTGGCGATTTTCACCTGAAAGATCTAGGGAGTTAGCTAATGCCTTTATTGAAGCAAAAAAAGATGTCTCCTTTTTAGAGATAGATTCTCCACAGGGTCACGATGCTTTTTTAATACCAAGCGAAACATACGATAACGCAGTAAAAACATTCCTAGAGAAAAATGAATAAATTAATAGGGAATTTTATCGAGACCGATGCAAGAGTCCTTGATTTGGGTTGTGGTGACGGCTCCTTGTTAGCTTTTCTAAAAAATAATAATCAAGTAAATGGCCTTGGTTTAGAAATAAATCATCAGAAAATTCAAGAGTGTTTACAAAAAGACGTGAACGTTATCGATCAAGATATTGATTCAGGTTTAAGTAACTTTCAAGATCAAAGTTTTGATGCGGTTATTATGAGCCAATCAATTCAAGCATTAAGAAAGCCGGAAGTTGCTTTAGAGGAAATTACAAGAATAGGTAAAGAAGCAATAATCAGTATTCCCAACTTTGCAAATTGGCGATGTCGATTGCAACTTATTTTTGGCGGCACCATGCCGATCTCTTCAGCTCTTCCGCACGATTGGTATTCAACGCCAAACATACACTTGTGCTCTTTGAAGGATTTTGAGAGGTTATGCGTTGATCACGGTGCAGAAATCCTTGATAGACGACTTTTAAGTTTTGACGGACAAGAGCAATTATTTATGAAAGCTGCTCCTAACCTCTTAACTGAAATTGCTCTTTATAGAGTAAAGGCCAAGAATTGAAAGTTGTCATAGCTACCTCAAATAAAGGAAAACTGAAAGAATTTGAAACCTTATTAGCGCCTTTGAATTGGCAGTTTTATTCTCTAAAAGATCTAGGAATTGATAGTCCAATCGAAGACGGTGCTAGTTTCTATGAGAACGCACTGATTAAAGCAAAGCATGCAGCGACTATTTCGGGGTATCCAGCAATAGCTGATGACTCAGGTCTTTGCGTAGACTCCTTAAATGGTGCGCCAGGCATAAAATCTGCTCGTTACGCTGGGGAAAATTCAAGCGATGCTGACAACAATTTAAAATTATTGAAGTCTTTGGAAAATCGCAATCAGAGAAATGCTGCCTTTGTTGCCTGTTTGGTGTTCTTCGATCCCAATTCAAATGAAAGGCCTATTTCAGCTGAGGGAAGGCTTGAAGGTGAGATAGCCTTGAACTCAAAGGGTAAAGATGGATTTGGCTATGATCCTATTTTTCTTATATCTGGTGAAAATAAAACTCTTGCCGAATTAGGCAAAGATTATAAAAACGAAAACAGTCATAGAGCTAAGGCGACTAAAATTCTCTTGAAAATGCTACTTGAAGAGAAAAGTTGAAATTGTTCTGCCTGCTTTGATTCCTTTTCTTTGGTACTTAGTATGGGTTAGCCCTTTGAGAAGAGGAAACTTTTCTATTTCTTGAAATTCCACTTCTTGATCATTACAAATTTTTTTTACTGAGTCAGCGTATTCTTGCCAATCAGTGCGAAAAAAAATTAATCCTTTTTTTGAAAGGTAACTTCGAAATTTTTTTAAATTATCTGAGCTTAAAAGACGTCTTTTATTGTGTTTCCTCTTATGCCAAGGATCAGGAAAAAGAAATAGCAACAAATCAAATTTTGTCTCGATATCTTTATTAAGCATTAAATCGACAGCATCTCCCAAATATAATTTCAAATTTTTGATGCCAGACTCCTCAATTTTTAAACAAGTCCTTGCAACCCCTGTTTCATAGACCTCTATGCCAAAAAAGTTGATTTCTGGATTATCAATAGCCATTTCAAAAAGAGAATCTCCCTCACCAAAACCTATTTCAAGAACCTTATTCTCAGAACTTTGTAATATTTTTTCAAAAGCTGACTTTGAGTTTGCAGAAAAGAGAAAATCATTTTCTTGATTTATGATTTTTTTGTGCTTAACAGAGAGTCTCGACCTTGCTTTGGCAAAACTTCTTATGGATCTCAAGAGTTAATAACCCCTTCTATTGGAGAGCTAGCTGAGGCTTCATCAGATTTAGGCATGCGGCCAGCAAGATAGGCAGACCTGCCTGCTTTTACCGCCTGTCTCATTGCAGAAGCCATTAGCACTGGATGTTTTGCTCCTGCAATCGCTGTATTTAATAAGACTCCGTCACAACCTAACTCCATCGCCAAAGTTGCATCCGAAGCAGTTCCAATACCGGCGTCAACAATAACTGGAACTTCAATTTTTCTGACAATTGCTTCAATTGCTTGTGGATTCTCAATTCCCCTTCCAGATCCAATAGGCGCAGCTAAAGGCATTACTGCAACACAACCAGCGTCTTCTAGAGCAACTGCGTAATCATAGTCATCTGTGCAATAGACCATGACCTCGAAGCCTTCTTTAATTAAATCCTTTGCAGCTTTTAATGTTTCAGGCATATCGGGAAGAAGAGTGTTCTTGTCTCCAATTACTTCTAATTTAACCAAGCTATGACCACCTAATAACTCACGAGCTAGCTTACATGTTCTAACAGACTCATCTGCTGTGTAACATCCCGCAGTATTTGGCAATATAGTAAATTCATTTGGCGAGATTAGCTCTAGAATATTTCCCTCGTCTTTATTTTGCCCAAGATTTACTCTTCGAATCGCCATGGTAACGATATCGGCTCCAGATTCCCGGATAGCATCAATTGCTTGTTGATCGTTTGCATACTTTCCTGTCCCAACCATGAGTCGAGACTGAAATTCACGAACTCCAATTCTGAATGAATCGGACATTATCCTCCTCCGATAGCTTTGACTATTTCTAGTTTATCGCCTTCTCCAACCTTAGTAGTTACCCAATCTGCGCGCATCACGACTTCTTCGTTTAATTCAACCACAAGCAAATCATCTTTAAGCTCTAAAAACTCAAGGAGCTGAGGAATGTTTAGGTTCTCGGGGATTTCTTTTGATTCGGCGTTGATTCTGACTTGAATATTCTGCATTTATAAGATCAGTTTATATTAGTTCTGATCTTTTCCATGGCTTTCTTTTCAATTTGGCGAATTCGTTCAGCACTGATTCCGTATTTATCAGCCAATTCATGCAAGGTAGGCTTATCATCGGTTAACCAACGCTCTTTAAGTATCAGCTGACTTCTTTCATCTAAATCAGATATGGCGTTTTGCAATTGATTAATTTGATCTCTTGCAAAATCCTCTCTTTCAACAATTTCCATTGGATCTGAGTCTTCATTTGTTAAGTAGTCAGCTGGGCTATAAGTATTTCCTTCCTCACCATCATCAGCAGAGTAAGGATCAAAAGAAACGTCATGAGATGACATTCTCTGCTCCATTTCCCTTACTGTATCTTCCTTAACGCCAAGCTCACTGGATATCATTTTGACATCGTCTTCACTTAACCAAGTGATATCTTTCTTTTTATTTCTTAAGTTAAAAAATAATTTTCTTTGAGCCTTTGTGGTAGCTACTTTAACTATTTTCCAATTTCTTAAAACGTATTCGTGTATTTCCGATTTAATCCAATGCACAGCAAATGAGATCAATCTAACGCCTACCTCGGGATTGAACTTTCTGACTGCTTTCATTAGGCCTACGTTACCTTCCTGGATGAGATCTGCTTGAGGTAATCCATAGCCTGAATACCCTCGTGCGATGTGAACTACAAATCTTAGATGCGCCATAACGAGTTGCCTCGCAGCTTCTAGATCTTCTCTGTAATAAAGATCCTCTGCTAACTTGCGCTCCTCTTCCGGCGTGAGAATAGCTATATTTTGGATAGAGTTAAGGTAAGCCTCCAGGTTCTGACCTGGTGCTGAAATATCCATTGGTTGCAATTCTTTGCCCATATGTGCGGAATTTTAACTCCTCTTTACAGAAAAAGACAAAATTACAGAAATAGGAATAAAGATATAAGATTTATAAGTTATTGAATTCATTGATTATTCCACTCCAAAAGGTAATATTTGAAACAGCAAAAAATCCATTTATTGGCTGATTTTGGTCGTTTTTATAAGAAATTGACTTTCCTTGCAAATCCACTATTTCGCCTCCTGCTGACCTCAAAATAGCGTGTCCTGCAGCAATATCCCATTGAAAAGTTCTACCAAACCGAGAATAAATATGGGCAGACCCCTGTGCAATGGCATTAAATTTCAACGAAGATCCAAGACCAATAGTTCTCATTTCCTCGAATTTATCTTGAAGGTACAGCGCGAATTTAGTCTCTTCCCCTGAGCTATGACGCTTACTAACCGCTAGCATGCAAGTTTTCTCAGGAGAGCTCGTAGATAACTTTTCTTCATCCCCAACAATAAAAGCTCCGGCTTCTTTGCTGCCATAAGTCGTGATGTTTGTTGGTGGTTGATGAATGACTCCTAAGACAGGCTCACCTTCATCTACAAGAGCAATATTGACTGTAAACTCCTGTGATCCATTGATAAATTCTTTCGTTCCATCTAGCGGATCAACCAACCAAAAGGTTTTTGCGTTATCAAGATTTTGAGCTAATCCTTCTTCTGAAATAATTGGAATAGAATCATCAAGATTCATTAACTCATCGACAATTTGTGTGTTGGCTGCTTTATCGGCCAGCGTTAGCGGAGATTGATCAGCTTTGTATTCGACCTCCTCTTCAGCCAATTCATCGAAAAAAGTCATGATGAGGTTTCCGGCGTTCTCGGCAATATACTGAACTTCTGAAACTAGGTTATTGATGGTTTCTTTATCCATTTAAAATTGTTTTCCAATAAATTATTACTTTACAATGGTCTTTTGGATTTGCACATTATGGAAAATACAAACGATGTTCTGACAGATTTAAAAGATATCGCATCAGGACTTAAAAGAATAGGAAAAAATAGAAAAGTAGTTCTGCCGCACCATAAAGAGTTCGAATTAATCGAAGAACTCGAAGGGATTGCAGCAGGAGCTATAGCAAAACTTGAAAACGGAGGTTCGTAATGAGTTATGAAAGTTTTACTTTAGAAAAGGACGGTCACGTCGCAAATATGACGCTCTGCCGGGGAGAATCGTTTAACACTATGACTAAAAAATTCTGGGTTGAATTGCCAGAAATACTGAATGAAATAAATCGTGATCCTGACTTAAGAGCTGTGGTTATGTCTTCAACTGGAAAACATTTTTGTGCGGGCATGGACTTGGCTAACTTTAACAACGGTGTTGACAACATATCGCCTGAAAAAAAACCAGATCATGCAAGAGTTGGTGAAGTCATGTATCGAGTTGCCAAGGAGCTGCAAGGTTATATCACAAATATTGAAACCATAAGAGCGCCTGTCATTGCTGCCATTCAAGGTGGCTGTATCGGGGGCGCTTTAGATATGGTTACGGCTTGTGATATCAGACTGTGCACAAAAGAAGCTTTTTTCTGTATTCAAGAAATTAACATTGGTATGGCAGCTGACGTTGGAACTCTGCAAAGACTGCCTCGCTTAATCCCTGAAGGAAAGGTTCGGGATCTTGCCTACACCGGCAGGAGGATGATGGCTGATGAAGCAAAAGAGTGCGGCTTAGTGAATGAAGTTTATGATTCTCATGAGGCTATGCTCGAAGCAGCAGATGCCATGGCCAAAGAGATCGCCAGTAAATCTCCTGTTGCTATTTACGGTCTAAAAGAAATTCTTAATTACTCTCGTGATCATACTGTGAAAGATGGCTTGGACTACAACGCCTTATGGAGCGGAGCTATGTTAAGTTCCAAAGACATGGGCGAAGCTATGCAAGCAAAAATGGAAAAAAGAGAAACCTCTTTTGACAAAATGGTCGCTGTCAAAAAATACGACGAAGCAGGAAGCTAAGAAGTTTTTCGAGTAAAAGTTGGCGCGTTGTCTTGTGAAAGCTTCGCGTTGAACTTATAACCACCGTAATTAAAGGTAGCTAATCCATCAGGGTTGGTGACCTTGTTATCAATGATGTATCTAGCCATCATTCCTCTGGCCTTTTTGGCAAAAAAGCTGATGATCTTGTAATCGCCGTTTTTGTAATCTTTAAAAACAGGGCTGACGATGTCACCAGCGATGTCTTTTTTATTCAAAGCATTAAAGTACTCGTTGGAAGCTAGATTGATCAACGTTGAATCTTTCTGCTCTGCCAGTTGAGCATTGATATCCGCAGTGAGAGTATCTTTCCAGAAGCCGTACAAATCATCGTGCTTTTTCGTAGCCAGCTTGGTGCCCATCTCTAAACGATACGGCGCCATTAAGTCTAGAGGTTTCAGCACTCCGTAAAGACCGGAGAGAATTCTTAAATGTTTTTGGGCAAATTTAAGATCGCCTTTTTTCATAGTTGCTGCTTCTAAACCTTGATAAACATCCCCTTGGAAAGCAAACACTGCTTGACGGGCATCCTCACTTGGCTTAGTTGGCTTTTTCCAGCTTTGATAACGCTCAAAATTCAAAAACGCCAAATTGCTGCTTAACCCCATTAATTTGGATATATCCTCGGTTTCATAGGACTTTAAAGTCCTGATAAGTTCGGCAGACTTACTTAAATGATTGGCAACGGTATAATCAATACCGTTCATTGGAGTTTCGTAATCCAATGTTTTAGCTGGAGAAAGAACAATAATCACAGAAAAAATTCTAATCAAAATTACCTAAATGAGCAAAAAAATAATCCATTTATCTCAATCGGTACTAACCTTTTTACCCACAGCTATAGGCAAATTTGCTGCCTGGTTTGTCGTTGCGATGATTTTTTTGACTGGAATAGTGGTTTTTTGTCGGTACGTTTTAAACATTGGAATCATTTCTTTACAAGAAATGACCATCTATCTGCACGGCTCTCTATTTTTATTATGTGCGGCCTACGCACTAGGTGAAGACGAGCACGTTCGCGTCGATATCTTTTATCGTAATTGGAGTAAACGGCGCAAAGCGTTCATAAATTTTTTGGGTCAGGTTTTGTTTGTACAACCGATGGCATGGCTAACCCTGCTTATCTCAATCGATTACGTTAGTTTTTCTTGGTCAATTGGAGAAGTTTCTCCTGAACCAGGAGGCCTGCCGATCGTGTACGTTTTGAAATCCATGTTGTTGGTTTTTGCAATTCTTTTGATTTTGCAAAGCACTGCCATGATATTGAAATATTTTGAGGATCGATAAGTGTTGCCTTTATTGTTATTCGCGCTTGTTTGCTTAATTCTTTTGGCTGGATTTCCGGTCGCTTTTACTCTGGCAGGAGTTTCTCTAATTTTTGCTGTAGTTGTTTCTTTATTTGGAGGTTTCGATTTATACCTCTTAGAAACCATACCGAATCGTTTGTACGGAGTTATGACCAACGCAACCTTAATTGCGGTGCCGCTCTTTATCTTCATGGGAGTTATCATGGAGAAATCAAAAGTTGCTGAAGATCTATTAACTTCAATGGCGAAGCTCTTCGGTCGAATGAAAAGTGGATTGGGTCTGTCGGTGGTCATCGTCGGAGCTCTCCTTGCTGCGAGCACAGGTATCGTCGGCGCCACAGTCATTGCCATGGGGTTGATTTCTTTGCCTGCCATGTTGAAGCGCGGCTACCCACAAGAAATATCCACTGGCTTAATTTGTGCGACCGGTACTTTGGGTCAAATTATTCCGCCGTCCATTGCCTTAGTCATTTTAGGAGACGTGCTGTCGAGCGCCTACCAACAATCGCAATTAAGTCTTGGGAATTTTGCCGCAAAAACAATTTCAGTCGGTGATCTCTTCATCGCAGCTATCGTGCCCGGACTAATGCTCGTTGTGGCTTATGCGATTTACTTTGTGCTTTTCGTTAAAGTCAGTTCCGACGGACAATCCCAAGTTCAAGAGGAACCAGAAGTTACTAAACTTATAAGATCTTTGTTACCGCCTTTTGCTCTCATCTTTATTGTTTTGGGATCCATCATTTCCGGGGTTGCCTCACCAACGGAAGCAGCCGGTATTGGGGCTTTAGGAGCGATGTTGATCGCTTGGAGCGGTGGAAAGCTCTCCGGTGGTGTGCTCAAGGAAGCAACTCGTCAAACCGCTTTTATTACCACTATGGTTTTTCTCATTCTTATCGGAGCGTCTATTTTTTCTCTCGTCTTTAGAGGTTTGGGTGGCGAAGAAATCATCAATGAAATTTTCAATGCCATACCTGGAGGACTTTTTGGTGCGATGCTCTTGGTCATGGTGATGGTCTTTCTGCTTGGTTTTATTTTAGACTTCATCGAAATCAGCTTTGTGGTGGTGCCGATTGTTGGACCGGTGTTGATGGCAATGGGCGCTGATCCGCTGTGGCTTGGCATCATGCTGGCAGTAAATCTGCAAACTTCATTTTTAACACCGCCGTTTGGGTTTGCACTCTTTTATTTGCGCGGCATTGCGCCTGAGAGTATTGCAACAGAATCGATCTACAAGGGAGTGATTCCTTTTATTGCCATCCAAATTGGTTTATTAATCTTAATGGCCATCTTCCCAGACATCGTGACTAAGTTGCCGTCTATCATTTATAGTTAAAGACATGAAAGCAAAGAGTCTTATCGCACTTACCGGCTTTATCTTATTAATAAGTTGTGATCGATCGCTTGAGAGAAAGGCCATTGAGATGAGTCTGGAAAATGCGATTATCGATACGCACATCGATACACCCTACCGTTTGTACAAGCAACAAATGGATACCGGCTCGTTTGAAGACATCACTCGAAGAACCAGCATACACTTTGATTTACCGAGAGCATTGGAAGGCGGTTTGAACGTTCCTTTCTTTGCTATTTACGTCCCAGCAGTCGATGAAACCAACGGCGTAGCTTTCGATACCGCCAATAAGGTGATTGATTTTATGAATGCCATTATCGAAGAAAACGATCGTTTTTTTTATTTTGTTAGATCTCCTGAGGATATCGATAAAAGTACCTTTAATAAAAAAGTCGGTATCGCTTACGGTATGGAAAACGGCGGTCCCTTGGAAGGAAAACTAGAACGATTGAAGTATTTTGCCGATAAAGGCATCAGTTACATCACCCTAACGCATTCAAAAAGTAATCATATTTCTGATTCCTCTTACGATGAAACTCGGCAATGGGATGGATTGAGTCCTTTTGGGATTGAAGTTGTAAAAGAAATGAACCGTCTTGGAATGATGATCGATATTTCTCATGTTTCTGACGAAGCGTTCTTCCAAGTGCTTGAATTATCGAGTGCGCCGACGGTAGCCACGCATTCCTCATTAAGGCATTTCGTTCCAGACTTCGAACGTAACGTTTCCGATGAGATGATGATTGCCCTGGCTAAAAACGGCGGCGTTTTGCAACTGAATTTTGGTGACTACTTTATTCGTGACGTAAGAAATAATCCTGACTTAAAAGTCAGTATCGCTGATGTTGTTGATCACGTTGACCGAGTCGTTGATTTAGTCGGGATCGACCACATTGGCATTGGCTCAGATTACGACGGCATCCCAAGATTACCAGTCGGTCTTGAAGACGTATCAACTTACCCGCAATTCATCAAGGAGCTCTTAAGGCGCGGCTACTCCGATGAAGACATCAAAAAAATAATGAATGGCAATATTCTAAGAGTTTGGAAAGAAGTCAGACGTTTGGCTAATGACTAATTTTTTAAAAGGTTTAGGGTATTTTTTAATTTGGGGTGATTTCTATCTCTTATTTTTTGCGCTGCACGCCTTCGTCGTCGGACCTATTAATTTTGAAGAGCATTTGCAGTTTTATCTAAACGTTTTTTTTCCTGTAATCGAATGGTTTAAAAACTTAAACGGTCTTTTTCAGGCTTACATAGAATTCGTCTATTCGTTGCCTGCGATATTTATTTACCTATTAAGGTTTACAGTATCGACGTCGATTGGGATTTGGTTGGTTAAAAAATACGCTTAGTCTAAATCACGCATTTCATAGACCGCTTTTTCAGAAATCTCGTGATAATTGCTCACGTTTTTTTGAAACTCAGTGAAGGAATCACGAATTTCTCGAAAGAGTGGGTCTTCTGCAGCTAATTCATCCACCAGCTCGTTGGTTATCTCTCTGAATTTTTTTAAAACATCATCCGGTAGTTTACGCAGTTGCACGTCGTGATCGTTAACCAAAGTTTCTAAGGCTTGATTGTTTCTAGCCGTGTACTCATCGAGCATATCTTGATTCACAGCGCGGGCAGCAACTTTCAAAATACTTTGTAAGTCTGTCGGCAGTGACTCAAATGCTTCCTTATTCACAATGGTTTCGAGCACCGCACCCGGTTCATGCCAGCCGGGGTAATAGTAATATTTAGCTGCTTGATGGAGGCCAAAAGTAAAATCGTTGTACGGTCCAATCCATTCCGCGGCATCGATAACTCCGGTTTGTAAATTGGTGAAAATTTCGCTGCCCGGCATCAATACCGATTCACCACCAGCTCGAGTAAAAACTTTACCTGCCAATCCAGGAATACGCATGCGTACTCCTTTGATGTCTTCCAGAGAATTAATTTCCTTGTTAAACCATCCTGCCATCTGCACGCCAGTGTTGCCACCTGTCAAAGGCAGCAAGTTATAAGGCGCGTAGGCTTTTTGCCACAGCTCAAGGCCGCCGCCGTAATGTAGCCAAGCATTCATCTCTTGGGCATTCATGCCAAAAGGGAGAGCAGTGAAGAATTGAGCAGATGGTACTTTTCCGACCCAATAATAAGCAGCACCGTGTCCCAGTTGCACGCTGCCTCGAGAGACAGCATCGAATACCTCTAAAGCAGGCACCAGCTCACCGTTACCGTAAACTTGAATCTGTAAGCGTCCGTTGCTCATCTCATCAACGTAGCGCGATAAATTTTCTGCAGCTAGACCAACGCCGGGATAATTTTTTGGCCAAGTCGTGACCATGCGCCATTTGTAGACCTTATTGTCGGTGGCGCCAGCTGTCTCGGTGCCTGAGTCAGTGCAAGCAAAAAGCGTCATCGCAACAATAACGATTAAACTTTTTCCAAATTTGCGTAACTGACTACCAGCCATTTGCTGCCTCCCGAATCAAAATTGACTTCCACTCTAGCATTATCCCCTTGGCCTTCATAATTCAAAATGATGCCTTCACCGAACATGTTATGAGTCACTCTATCCCCTAAAGCAAAAGGCGTATCGGCCACATCGGTGCCGCCAACAATTCTGGGTTTAAAGCCTTGGTCTGGATGTTCTTTTTCTGCTGCTAAACGAATTTCGTACTTTAATTCTTCCGGTATTTCTTTGATGAATCTGGAGACCGGATTAAAAGAGTCGCTCCCGTACAAACTTCTGACTTCAGCGTGGGTCATATACAAGCGCTGCATAGCGCGCGTCATGCCAACGTAACAAAGGCGACGCTCTTCAGCCAGTTGTCCGGCATCGTCCATGGAGCGTTGATGCGGGAATAACCCTTCTTCGCAACCGGCAATGAAGACTAGCGGAAATTCCAATCCTTTGGATGAATGCAAGGTCATCAGCTGAATGGCTTTCTCGCTTTCATCCGCCTGGGTTTCACCGGCATCCAAAGCAGCTTGATCTAAAAATAACTCCAGCGTAGTTCTCTCGTCGGTATCGTCTTCGCCGATACCAAAGTAGTTTGAGGTTGCAGTGATGAGCTCCTCTAAGTTCTCGACCCGCGATCGACCTTTTTCTCCGGGTTCTTTGCCGTGAAATTCTTTTAACTCTGACGCCTCAACCAAATCAGTGAAAAAAGACCCTAATTCTTCAGTGTCTTTATGAGTGGCTATCTTATTAATAAGATCGATAAACGTTTGAAAGGATGAAACTGCTCGACCGGAGCTGTTGGCTTTAGCCATTTCTTCAGCCGCTTCCCATAACGATGAGCCCGCCTGTCTAGCTGCTTCGCGCAAATTATCCATCGTTTTAGCACCGATCCCTCTGGTTGGCACGTTGATCACTCGCTCAAAGGCAGCATCGTTGTTTCGATCCACAGCCAAGCGCGCATAAGCAAGCGCGTTTTTAATTTCCGCTCTCTCATAGAAGCGCACGCCGCCGTATATTCGATACGGTAATTCAGCGCGCAAGATGGAATCTTCGAGCGAACGAGATTGTGCATTCGAGCGATAAATGATGGCGCATTCTGATAGACAGCCGCCCTCTTTGACCCAGTCTTTAATAATATCAACGATAAATTTTGCTTCGTCTCTTTCGTTAAAGGCACGATAAACTTTTACCATCTCACCCTCTTCATTATTGCTCCATAATTCTTTAGCCATTCTGCTGGGGTTATTCTTAATGACCGAATTAGCGGCAGACAAAATATTTTTGGTTGAACGGTAGTTCTGCTCTAGCTTGATGACATCGGCTTTGGGAAAGTCTTTGGTGTAGCGTTTAATGTTTCCGCTTTTGGCTCCCCGCCATGAATAAATGCTTTGATCGTCATCACCGACCACCATGATGCAGCCATCGGGACCGACTATTTGTCTTAATAATAAGTACTGAATTTCGTTGGTATCTTGAAACTCATCGACTAAAACGTACTCAAACCGCCTTTGGTAATGATTGCGCAGGCCTTCGTTGTTATTGAGAAGCTCGTAGGAACGCAACAAAATCTCAGCAAAATCCACCAGCCCTTCTGCTTCGCATACGGCCTGGTAACTCTCATAAATCTCAGCCATTTTTTCTTCGAGGTATGAATTATTCGAACTGATTTTAGCTTTACGGCGCCCTTCCTCTTTTTGTTTATTGATAAACCATTGCACTTGGCTGGGCGGCCATTGATCCAGATCGATGTTCATTTCTTTCATGACACGTTTGATAACGCGCAATTGATCGTCGCCGTCCAAAATGGCAAAACTTTTAATGAGTCCTGCTTCTTGCCAGTGCATCTTCAGCATGCGATGGAACAAACCGTGAAACGTACCGCACCACATGGTTTGTAGTTGTTCGCCCAAAATGCCTTCGATTCGACCGCGCATCTCCCGTGCAGCTTTGTTGGTGAATGTCACCGTCATAATCGACATAGGATTGATATCAAGAATGCTCGATAGCCATGCAACTTTATGTGTGATGACCCGAGTTTTACCCGAACCAGCACCCGCTAAAATCAACGACTGCTTAGCATCGGACTTAATCGCCTGTTGTTGGGCTTCGTTTAAACTTTCAAGTATATGATTAGCATCCATTTTTTTTGATGTTGGGCTACACTACCACCATTATGCAGGACTTACCTTCGCACTACGATTCGCTTGAGCAGACGTTGCAATCTGCTGAGTCTATTTTAGAAGATGCCATCCGGAACGCCAAAAATTTGTTTCACACGCCGGTGATCTCCAGTCATTCTGCCGAAGGCATTCAAACCCGCACTGTCGTGCTGCGCGATTTTATCCAAGATTCCAGAATCATACGGTTTCATACCGATTTGCGCTCGCCTAAAGTTGCGGAGTTACAAACTAATCCAGAAGCTACGATGCAAGGCTACGACCCCAGCATAAAAATTCAATTAAGGATGCTTGGCTCTGCGAAAGTACATCATCAAGATGCGGTCACCGAAGCTGCTTGGGCGGAAACCAGAGAAATGTCCAAAGAATGTTACTCGGTCGCCGATGCACCAGGATTATCGATAGACGATCCGAATGCGTTTGATATCGACGCGAAAAATTTAGATTTGGAATTGGGCTATGCTAATTTTTGCGTGGTGCTCTTTCAATTCGATTCCCTAGAATTTCTGCATTTAAAAGGCAGCGGTCACAGGCGCGCAAAACACGTTTGGCAAAATGATGCTTTGTCTTCAAGTTGGCTAATTCCTTAGTCGATCAAATACACTCCTTCTGCCACATAAAAATCATTTTCTCCTGAGCTACTTGAACTACTTGTTTTATATAAATGAACATTTACTTGGCCTCCGCTCTCATCCACATTGTTACCACCGTAAAGCGCGCCAACCAAACTAGCTCCTCCAGACCATCCATTTGATATAGATGTTGTGGAGTTACCTGAATACGTATTGCCTGATCCGTTTATCGCTATATTAAAAGACGCAAAGCCAGCATTATTCACAATTGCATTGGAATGATCAAAACCGCTAAAGGCTATATTTCCAGTATACGAACCAGAGCCCCAGTTGAAGGATGCATCAACGTTGGCAGTGGTTACGTACTTTTGCGTTCTATCACTGGATAATGTTTCCGCGTATCTGGAAGCTACCCTAAAAACGGCAGCCCCTTTCATAGAAGCCGTGCCTGAGGATGGAATTTCACTTTGATCAACTAATTCTCCTGCAACCCAAGTTCCTAAATGAACTTGTGCTTGGTTGTCCGCAGACTGCGTATTATCGTCGATGATATCGTTGGCCCCCATGGCCCATAGTCCCCAAGTTGAGTAATCTGTGTTTGGCATTTCTCTAGCAGTTAAGGCTCCACTGCCGAGCGAGCTATCGTTGCTGCCGTCATCAAAGAGATTTCTTTGTTTTTCTTCAAACGTGTTATAGGAAACCATTACTCCAGCTAGATTACCAAGACCGCCCGATGATCCATCAATTTGAGCTCCGTCATCTTGAATCTCTGCACCAAAAACCTCATGAGAAAAGTACGCAGATTTTGAGGCAGTATTATCTGCATCACCAAATTTTAATGTAATCGTTTTGTCATTAAGATTTGAAATGGTGTAACCGTTTTGTGCCCAACCTGAAGTGAAATTGTTTGTTGGAAAAGCCGCTACTTTCATCGGCGCTACAATCTGGACATCATCGTTGGTGCTGTCAAAAGTAAAGGTAGCTAATGTACTGCTAGGTCTCAAAGAACTCATCGGAATCGAATTGGTCCCGGACACATAAAATTCTAAGATACCTGAAAAAAATCCGCTGTAACTGCTTGCCGTCGAAGCATAAAAATCTGTACTGCGAAAATCCGATAAGCTCTTATAGTCTGATTTAGTTATGGCACTGGTGTTAGCAACCAAATTATTCTTTCTGGAATAATCCATTCCATCTCGATCGTATGCTGAATTTGTTAAGCTGGTTCTTGTGTCAGGTTCTTGATCGTAGAAGAGACGTACATAATTGTGTACCCTCAGGCCGTCTCTGACATTGGCATTATTGAGCCAATCAACTTTGTCGGGGTCGCCCGAACCCATGAGCCAAACTTGGGTTGCATAGGAAGATTCCAGCGCGCTCGTATCGTTGCCACAGGCTAGTTCATGGCAAAGGGTGAAGTTACTGAGTGTCTGATTACTTGTTGAGAGATAACTCTGACCAACTTTATAAGTTTCAAGCCAAGTCACCGGATCTCTGACCATCATTGCTAGCTCGGTATCGTTTGGTGGCGCAGATGTGTCAAAGGTAGTGACAACGGCTCCGTACATTCTGCAATCGGTCTCATCGCTGCAGCTAAGAAAATACAAATCTCCAGAACCGCCTAACACAGAATTGCCTAAGTTATTATGTTGAGTGTAACTCCACGATCCATTTGGGGTAGAGACCGCTCCGGTAGACATATTGACAACTTTGACTGTGAATAGGCTGCTTGCATCACAATTGTTGCCGCAAGAACCGCCAACGTATTCAAAGATAAATCCATAATCGGTATCTACTGATAGTTGATTGTCAGAAGCGGTGAACGTGAAGCCTTTATTGTGTGCTTGATGCCATGCGGTTAAATCTAGGTAACCAGAGGAATTTACTTTCAAGGTCCATCGGTAAGTAGCTTGGCTTTGATACCAAATGGTTGTATTAAGAGTCGGCACCCTAGCAGAAACAGCAATAATATGAGGGATGCTACTCATAGCAGGAGAATAAATAGAAACTGCTTCATCATGATACAAAGACCAACCCTGGTTGTTCCAAGGACCGTAATAAGAATCTGTGATCGGAGCGCCGCTGATAACGTTTGAAGTGGATGAAGCTATGCGCTGCGAAATCATCATTTGATTCATTGGCGGTGCTGTAACAAAAGGCGAAGTATCTCTGTATCCGTCCATGAGGACGCCTAAGGTCATATCGGATTTTTTATACGGATCGGAATTGGTCATCATCATCCCTATCGGGCGATTGGAAGCACTTGAATCCCATTGAGCTTCCGAAGCAAACAAACAACCTGAATTAAATGAACTGACGCATTCCATTGGGATGTACCCGCTCATTATTTTATTTAAATTATCCGTAATATTGTCATCCCTGGTATTCCATTCGTGAGAGAAGTAAGTCCCGCCAGAGAATGCATAGCCGGTATCGCCAGCGGAATATCTCGTAGTATCAGAACTTCTTTTATCCAAAGTACCAATCGATACGCTAAAAAAAGTTTGTTGATATTCTCGTAGTCCGTCGTCGGCCATACCATTATAGCCATCGTCACATTGGGCTTGGGTATTATGGCAGTCTTGGAGAAGAAATTGAGCGTGTATGCCAACGCCTTTACCGTTCGGGTTTAACACCTGATACCAAAGCGAACTCCCAAGATTAAGATCGTCTTGTACCCACTTATCCTCATTATAAAAGGCCTGAAAACGACCGCCTTTGATATCAGCACCATTGCCTGAAGAGTCTGGATCCTCTAAAGCTTGTTCCATCCATTTGTATTCTCTGTATTTATTCCCGCTTCCGCATTCGCTGGATACAGATACAGAAAGGCCTAACGCTTCACAATAATCCATAGATTCAGAAAAACGCCCGCCGTGATGGCTTCTTCGATACTGTCTTTCCAATGCGCTATCGAGTTGAGTATTTACAACCGGCACAAAATTTGGATAAAAGTAATGAGTATCAGCAGTCCCACCGGAGGCTTGCGCATCGGTTACCTCTATAGGGATGGGCGCAAAAGCTACCACGCGTTTGGTGGTGCCGTTATTGGTGAAGGCATTGAATTGTGAATCGGTGTAGGCTTCCGTGCCAATATTAATTTGGTCTTCGTAAGTGGTATAAGTAGTTTGGGTTCGATCCAAAGCACCGTTGATCAATTTTACTACTATATCTTCGTTATTTTGTGCAGTATGCAAGGAATTTCCGTAGCCGAAAATACTGTGGACGTCACCTATTATAAAGAGGTCCGCTTTAATTCCAGAATCTAGATCATCGTTATTAAAGTAGGCTGTTGTGCAGGGCTCCGAAAAACCGGTGCCCGTATGCGAGTTTGAACCGCAAAACATCGGTATTCCGTTGGTAACCGATGTGATTCCTTTCCCGGGAGTGTTAACTCCTAGTTTAATGTCGTTGAAAAAGCGATGGAGTTGATCGTTCGCGAGAGTTCCGCCCATTGATCGCCAACCCCCTGACCCAGCATGATTAGTATTGTTGACTGTGAAATCGCCACCGATAGCTTGCACCCAAGATTGTGTGCCGGTAGTCACATCGCTACTGCTGGCATATGCATTCTCGGAATAAATTTTTATGTAAAGGATTGAGGAATCAAGCTTCATCCAATTTACAAAATCATCTTTATCTGTTTCGTGTTCTGCAGCAGAGCGATAATAATAATCGGTATCAACGATAATGTTGTATTGCGAGAGATTACTGATGTCCTCAAGTTGATCGTAGCTAGTTGGTGCTAACGAAGTAACGGAAATATCCTCTAATCCATTCCCTGCCTGAGTGAGTTGGTTGGAGCAATACTGATAAGCTATTCCGATGCATAAAAGTTTGATGGAGCTCCAATCGTGGATTTCTGGCTCAGTTAAGGGCCAATGTGTCGTGGAAACTGCTGCTTTATCCGTCATCATCCACCAAAAAGGATATTTAGCGCTACCAATGCTATCTCTAGAAAAATAGGCTCCAGCATTGATAACCTCGTCTTCATCGTAATTAATATCGTTCGGCGTGCCCATGTCTGAGTCGTACCAAACAAACTTAGCTTCGTCGTTGCTGGTTTCGAAATTACTTTGACTTGGCGTATAAAATAATTTGCCGTAAGTGCATGATGAGTCACAAATTGGAATTTTGTAATTAAAATCAAGTCTGTCGTAAGTGATTGAAGCACCGTACTGGCCATCGCCATCTACGAGAGATACAAAATAGCCAAAAGTATTAGCTAAAAGTCCTTCTTTATTATTAGCCGCAGCCTGATCTGCTTTTAACCCCTGCTCTTCCTGCATATTGGTATTGGGAGAAGCACTTTGAAGCCATGCTCCTGTTGTCGAAACACTGCCGCTGTAATTAGGATTGTATCGAATTCCTAAGGATTCAAAATCCTCAACGTTTTGTACCGGCACCGTTACGGTGGTGGACGTTGTTTGACCGCCTAGGCTGGCTGTCAAAGTTAGATCATAAGATTTCGCCGTTTCGAAATCCAAAGCAGCTGCTGTGGTGATGGCACCCGTAGAAGAATTAACTGTAAATTTACCTGATCCGTTACCGCCAGTAATACTGTAAGTCGGTGAGCCGTCTGCTTCAATGCTCGAGACGCTCGAGACTGCAGTGCCAACGCTGGCAGATTCTGAAAATGAAGAGCTTGCTAAAGCAGCCACCAAAGAACCAAAGCTCACATCGCTTAAAGATAACGTAAAGGTGTTTGAGGTGGTGCTCGATCCGTCGGTAACGCTCACAGTGAAAGAGTGCGAGGTCTTAACTTCGTAGTCCAAGGCATTTGCCAAGGTGACTTCTCCGGTTGATGAATTGATAGCAAATTTATTATCAGGATCGGAGAGCGAATAAGTCAAAGTTCCTTCTGCACCGCTGACGCTGGAATTAAGAATGACCGTGCCGGTGCTGATGTTTTCGGCTTGTGTGCCAGAGACCAAACTCCCCGAATAACTAAATTCGGCTACGTTGCCCACGTTGATATTCAAGACGTCGGTTACTAAATTGGTGCCGTCTGAAACATTTAAATTAATTGAATAAGAGGTAGCCGTCTCATAATCCAATGCACTCGCTAAAGTCACGTTTCCGTTAGAATCAACGGTAAATTTATCGCTCCCTGTCCCCGATAAGGAATAAGTCAAAGTGTTATTTTCTGGATCAGTTGCAGTAGCGGTCGCTATGGTTGTGCCCACTGAAGTATTTTCAAGAAACGAATTAAATGCGACTGAGGAAGATAATGAGGGTGCATCGTTGCTATCGGTAACGGTCACGGTGATTATTTTGGGTACCGAGAAGAGTCCGTCACTGGCAAAAATAGTTAACTCATAGCTCGTCTTTGTTTCGTAATCCAAACTATCCGTCAAGGTGATCTTTCCGGTGCTGTCGATGGAAAACTTATCGCCACCCCCAGATAAAGAATAATTGATCGATGAGTTCTCTGGATCAACACCCACCGCAGTCCACAGAATAGAATTTAATGAGGTTCCCTCACTGATAGAAAAGTCATCAGTATCTAGTGTCAAGGAGGGTGCCTCATTGTCGTTGATAACGTAAATGGTGACTTGCTCAGTCATCTCATTAATACCATCGCTTGAGATTACTTCTAAGGTAAATAAACTTTCTGACTCAAAATTAAGCGCTGCAGCTAAGGTTATTTCGCCAGTAGCAGATATAGCAAAGTTCTCACTGCCAACTCCGGATAAACTGTATTGGACTGCATCGCCGTCTTGATCGGTGACGGCTATCGAAGCAACGACTGAACCGACTTCGGTAGTCTCACTAATATTAGAACCGTTAGCTTGTATGTCGTTGATGGAAGCATTAACGGATAACAAATTATTATGCTCCATCGATGATAAGACCGGAGCTTCGTTTTGATCGGTTACCGAAATAACAAGATCTTCTGTTTGATCGTTACCGAAAGCATCGCTTATTACCACTGTGATATCGAGCGTATCGTCTTCTTCGAAATCCAAGCCAGACACAAGCAAAATTTCCTGAGTTACCTCGTTGTAGGTGACTTTGTCGCTATCTTCTCCGACAATTTCTACCGAAATTTGGTTGTTACCCGTGGTCTCAACATCGATAGTCGCAATTGAGACGTTGGTTGTGTTTTCCAATAACGCAGGAGCAACTGTTATATCTGCGGCTAACGAGGTTGGCGTTTCGCCTGCTAGAGCATCGGCAATTGGTGTGCCTTCTGCAGCTTCAGCGGTTTCTTCTTGTTGCGAAGTATCTTGAACCGTTTCTTGTGCGACTTCGCTGACGTCCTCGACAACTTCGGCTTCCTCAGACGACTCAGTGTCTGTATCGGTGGCAACATCGATGTCTGCGCCGGTTTCAATGTCGGTTGCTGTGGTCAGCTCATCAGGCTCAACATCGGAAGAATTATCGGAAATACCGCTAGAGTCCAGGGCGCTTTCATCTATTTCTGGCTCGCTATCGGTTTCGCTGTCTGTCTCTACTGCATCTTGATCGGCATCGGAGTCAGAAGCGCCATCGGTTTGTTGTTCCTCGGTCTCGGTAGATTCATCGGCAGAACTATCTTCACTATCTGAGCTATCTTCCGATTCTGAATCAGATTCAGAGCTATCAGATTCCTCTGATGATTCCTCTGAACTGTCCTCACTCTCTTCGGATTCGGACTCTTCTTCGTTGCTTTCTTCTTCTGTTTCGCTCTCTTCTTCAGATTCCTCATCTTCGCTTTCGCCTTCTTCCTCTGATTCTTCATCAGCTTCGTCTTCGCTTTCGCCCTCTTCACTGGCCTCTTCTTCCGATTCTTCGGATTCTTCTTCCTCTTCCGGCGATCCCTGAAGACTTTCTTGCATGGATAAAAGTTGCTCTGCAGTTAGTAAGGAAACGTCTTCAACGTCCTCTAATGGATCATCAACCACGACGACAAACCCGTTTCGGGTTAGCACGTACGTGCCGTCCTGATTTAAAGCAGGCGTGACCGTCATCTCATCGCCATAAATGAACGAAGCTTCAGTAGTCTCACCTTCACTATCAACAAACACAATTCCACCCCTAATCCCTACGGTGGCTGCGTTGGTTCGAATAATCGCAGGGTTATTTTTAGTGACCTTTCCACCGACTAAACGCATCAAGCCTTTACTGGTAACCGTCAGGGAACCTTCGGCGGTTTCTGGATTATAAATAAAGGAATCTAGAGTGACCGACGAGTTAGGTCCAACGGTAAACGCAGTTCCATCAACCAGAAGCATCTGCGCTTTGCCGTTCTCGTCGGTCTCAATAGTGTGGTTTTGGATGATTTTGTAACCTTCATCAACGAGTTTTTTTTCTTGTTCTAAAGTTAAATCAGTGGTGACGGTATCGACAGCGGCAGCAACTCCAATTCTCTCTTGAGACCATAAAGAGATGCTTCCGGTCAGGATGAAAATATAAAAGATAAAGGTTCTTAAGGTCCATCTCATATTCATCTTCAATCGATCAAATAAACTCCTTCGGCAAAATAAAAATCATTGGCTCCCGCAGTGCCCAAAGCGCCTGATTTACTAAGTCCAACTCCTAATCTCCCGCCACTTTCATCGGGCGAGGAGTCTCCGTAGAGCGCACCTGCTATCACTGCCTCACGGGTCCAGCCGTTATTGGTATCGGCTAACGAACCTGTGTAGGTCGCACCGGAACCAGTAATGTTGACCGCAAAAGAGGTAAACCCAGCGTTGGCGACAATGGCATTTTTATCATCAAAATTAGTGAAATTAAATTGTCCGGTGTACCCGCTTGCACCCCAATTGAAACTGGCTGCTACATCGGCGGTGGTCGTGTACTTATGCACGTCGTAGTCAGTGCCGGATTTATTGTATCGGTAGGCAACGCTCATTACTGCTGCACCGCTCATGGAGGCCGAACCGGAAGTCGGTACTTCGCTTTGGTCTAGAACTTCTCCACCGACCCAGGTACCTAAGTGCACTGAGGCGTTTTGCGTGCCTGAATTAGGTGAAATATCCGCCGCGCTCATGGCCCAAAAACCCCAACTGGAATAAGTAGTATCCGGAATGGCATCGTTGCCCCCGGAATGAAACAAATCAGAATCAGGCGTATCGAGTGTATTGAAGGAAACCATAACACCGGCTAAATTATTTGACCCCCCTGAGGTGCCGTCGATCTGGGTGCCGTCGTCTTGAATCTCCGCCCCAAGCACATCCCAAGAAAAATAAGCCGACTTAGCCTCGTCGTTATCGGCATCACCAAACTTTAATGTCATGGATCCGGTATCCACGGCTGACCAAGTCGCGGTGTAATTGTTAGCAGGGGCTGCGTTAACCGTGACCGGCGCTACAACCTGGACATCGTGGTAAGTGCTATCAAAAGTGAAAGTTGCCAAGGTAGAACTCGAACGCAGCGAAGCCAGTTGGGAATTACCCGTCCCGCTGACGTCAAACTCTAAGATACCGCTGAAAAATCCGCTAAAGCCAGACGGATCATATCCAAGGCCACTGATCCCTCCTCTGGTTCTAAAATGATCAAAAGTATAATTATTCGAACTACTACTCGCACTAGGATTCGAGTACTCTTTAATCATGGCTTGATCAAAGGAGCCGGTCGAAAAAGTATCGGCATTACCATCGTAACTCACACTCAACGTCATATCTCCAGACTTATAAGGATCAGAAGATGTCAACATCGCAGCTTTGGTATTGATAGCAGAGCCGCCGTAAAAACAACCGGCATCGTTTGCCGTGGCGCACTCTATGACTGAGGTGCCGTAGACGATTGCGCTGCTGTTGTCGTTAGCATTAGTGGGTTGCTGATAAGACCAATAATGATAGCCGTCTAAACCAATGTTGGTATCACCAACCGAATATCTGGTGGTGTCATACTTTCGGGCATCCATTTGAGAAATAACTACGTTTAGCAGACTTTCCTGATCGTCTCGGGTAGTAGATCCTGAAGCTCCGTCGTAGGAATCTTTAAAAGAAATTTGTGCCCATAAACCAGGGAGCACACCTTGGTTGTTACTTCTATCAAACACATTATCATCGATGTGTTGATACCAAAGTGACATGCCTTCTGGCACGTTGTTATCGCTCCAACCAAATCGGCTAGTATGGATAACAGAACTACTACCGGTTCTAAAAGCTAATTCGTGCCATTGGTAAGCATTTGAATAGTCGCTGTTGCAATTGCTTTGAGTGTCTACTGCCAGGCAGTAATCAACGCCAACGTCCCCGTAGCTCCAAATCGATGTCGGTATGAAGTTTGGATAAAAATAATCGTTGCTGGTTCCGCTAGGAGAAAAGTGCTCTCGCGGGATAACCGCAAATGCGTAGATATGCCTTGCCGTATTCGACGGGAAGCCCTCATCAACCCTTCCTGCTATGGTGACTTGATCTTCAAAAAGGTTGTAGGTGGATGATGTATCAGAACTAGACGATAATGTTTGAGCATACTGCAAAATGTCAATGGTAACCTCATGAGTACCATAGGCAGGTCGGGGCAAATCAACATCAAGCCAAACAATGACATCTGATACATACTCAGAATCAGTCATTGAGGCTGGGAAAAAAGCCCAAGTTCCATAACAGTAAGTATTTAAATTTGCAGGACAGTTCAATGACGATGAAGAGGCGCTTGCATTAGCACTATTTTGAAATGTGGTACCGCCATACGTGAAATTAAATTGTTGCATAGACCCCGAGCCACCATTATAGCTAAAGTCACTTCCACTCATAATTGACTCTAAGAAGGTCATAATCTCATTATTTTGTGGGTTCCAACCATTATGTTCTCCATGTATAACAAAGACTCTACCCTCTTGCTGGAGAAACTGACGAGCTACTTCTTGCTCAGTAGAATCAAAATTTCCAGAAGTGTTGTACGCACCAATTCCATGAACTAATACCTGATAATTTTCTATTTCTGAAAACGTGTAATCCAGCGTAGTATTTGTGTTATTACTAAGAGTAATTGCAAATGGATTCCCAAGAGTTTGATTGGCTGTTTGAAAACCGTCCACATAACCAGCATAACTATTGGTAAATCGGACATTCAGACCACCAGATGCTGCCGTTTTAGAAGTGTAATTAATATTTGCAGCTGCCTTATCGGTGGCCATAAACCAAAAGTTACCGCCTTTCATTCTGCCTGCTGAAATAACTTCAGAGTTGCTGATGGCCGTTTCTACCGACGTGCCCAAAAGGCTTTTGTACTTTCCGTCGACCGAAGCGGAGTTAGGTGCAAATGCGAATTGTCCGTTGCCGCCGGTGTCGGTTGGAAAAAAGTAGCGCCAATTGAGTGCTGTGCCTCCGGCAATTTCGACCGGAACAGAGTTATTACTAGTATTATCAACGTTAGTGATGTCATCGGTAGGCGCCGTGCCGATTTGTTCTAAATAATAATTCGGCAAACTTGATCCAGACGGTCCTCTGGTTGCCGTTGCTGCAAAGCCTGATCTGGAAACCGCATGGTAATCAGCAGAATATCGTAACACTACTGAATGAATTTCATTTTGGTTGGTAACCGGCACAACGACGTTGGTTGAGGTGGTGTCACTGCCTACCGTTGCCGTTAAGGTAAGGGTGTGCGATTTAGCGGTTTCAAAATCGAGCGCGGTTGCGGTGGTTGAAATTGCTCCGGTGCTTGAATTGACTGCGAACAAACCTGCGTCATTACCGGCGGTAATGCTGTAGGTTGGAGAACCGCCGTCGCTTTCTATGCTACTCACGGCATAAAGCGCGGTCCCGCTAGAGGTATTTTCAAATGCTACAGTGCTTTGACTGGTGACCAAGCCGCCCAAATCAACGTCGCCAATGTTGAGCGTAAACGTTTCAGATGTGGTCGTTATCCCGTCGGTTGCCGTCACCGTAAAGGTGTGCGACGTTTTTGTTTCATAGTCCAACGCGTTGGCTAAAGTCACTTGTCCGGTCGATGAATTAATCGCGAATTTATTATCGGCATCAGTTAGTGAATACGTGACTGTTCCTTCTGCTTCGCTAGCGCTAGAGGATAAGATAATAGATCCGGTGCTGATAGTCTCTTGTTGGCTTGCACTAGCCAAACTAGCAGAAAGCGATAAATCGACATCGTTGATTTGTAAGGTAAAAGTTTGCGACTCGCTGTTGCTGCCGTCGCTTGCGGTAACGGTAAACGAGTGCGAAGTTTTCGTTTCGTGATCGAGCGCATTAGCCAAGGTCACTTCCCCAGTAGATGAGTTAATAGCAAATTTATTATCCGGATCAGAAATGGAATACGTGACGGCACCTTCCGCGCCGCTGGTGCTTGAGCTTAAGATGGTCGATCCGGTGGCAATCGATTCATTCTGAGAGCTGGCTGCCAGAGTTCCGGAATAAGATAATTCAGCCACGTTACCGACGTTAATGGTCAGAGTTTTGGTCGTTACATTAGAACCGTCCGAGGCATTTAAATTGATATTGTAAGAGGTGGCAGTTTCGTAATCTAGCGAGCTAGCAAGGGTAATTTTTCCCTCCGCATCGACGCTGAATTTTTCGCTGCCGGTGCCAGAGAGTGAATACGAGATGGTGTCGCTCTCTGGATCCGTAGCGGTGGTAGAAGCAATGGTGGTTCCCACTGCGGTGTTTTCTTGAAATGAGTTAAAAGCAACCGTAGCACTGACGCTCGGAGCTTCGTTGGCATCGGTGACGGTAACGGTTACGGTTTTTGGCACGGTAAACAAACCGTCGCTAGCAAAAACCGTTAATTCGTAGCTTTGATTTGCTTCGTAGTCTAAAGTTCCGTCCAGCGTTATGTTTCCATCCGCATCGATTTGAAAATTATCACTGCCCTGTCCGGATAAAAAATAACTAACGTTTGAGCCTTCTGGATCTAACCCGGTGGCTGTTGCCAAAGTTGTTCCCGATGCCGCATTTTCTGCAACCGTAAAATTATCAAGGGTAACGCTTGGCGCTTCATTATCGTTCACAACGTAAATGACTACGTCTTGGACAATCTCGTTGATCCCGTCCGAGCTGACCACTTGAATGGTAAATTGGCTTTGAGATTCAAAGTTTAATTCTGAAGTCAGAGTGATCTCACCAGAATTTGAAATAGCGAAGTTATCGCTGCCCGTACCGGTTAAAGTATATTGCACGGTATCGCCATCGGGATCGGCGACGGTGATATCGGCCACTACGGAGCCTATTTCAGAAGTCTCACTGATGTTGGATGCATTGGCTTGAACATCGTTTATCGACGCGTTGGCAGAGAGTAAATTATTATGCGTCATCGAAAGCATGCTTGGTGCTTCGTTGACGTCTTCCACATCAATACTGATGTCGTTTAATTGAATGTTCCCTTGGTCATCAGTGACCACCAAAGTAATGTCTAAAGTTTCGTTGGTTTCATGATCCAAGCCACTTATAAGTTCTATAGAGTTGGTATCTGGATTGAAAACTACTTTATCGCTGTCCTCTCCGGTGATCTCAAAGTTAATCTCAGCATCGCCTGGATTGGTGATCGATAGCGTCGCAATGGTCTTACTGTCCTCGTTCTCTATAACTGACGGCGTGGCAACGATATCCACTTCCGGCGCACCGACCGATTCATCGGCAGCAGTTTCTTGTGCAACTTCGGTTACGTCTTCGACTACCTCAGTTTCCTCAGCAGGTTCGTTTTCGGTTTCGGTCTCAACGTTAAAGTCATTCCCAGTATCGATATCAGTGGCGGTGGTTAATTGATCGGGTTCAACGTCAGAAGAGTTGTCGGAAATACCGCTGGAGTCGAGTGCACTTTCATCAATCTCAGGTTCGCTGTCGGTCTCCGTCTCGGTTTCGAGAGAGTCGTCCGAACCAACATCGCTCTCATTTTCCGTAGAATCGGAACCAGAATCTGAAGCGTCATCCTCTGCTCCGGCTTCATCGCTGCTTTCATTGTCGGAACTATCC
>CACNYO010000012.1 GCA_902624765.1 uncultured SAR86 cluster bacterium | reverse complement strand
TTATACACAGAATATCCTTTAGAAAGTCTGAACAATAAAGTGAATGGAGCGCATTTGGTATCAGTTAAAAATGATGGATTAAAGGGAGATTTTTCAATAGAAGAAGGAATAGTTATAGAGGGAAATGATTTTAACTACGGAGGAATTGCTACAATTAATCCAGTCTTACTGGCAGATAGAACTAATCAACACAAAGAGTTTTGGAAAGATATTATTCTGCCTTCAGTTAAGGAAAAGAAAGTTTCTGCAGAAATTTATAAGGGCGTTTTAAAGAATATTAATACAAAAGAAGATCTTGATTTTGTGTAAAATTTGTCTGTGGGTAAACAGAAAAACATAATTGCTCCCTCGATTCTATCTGCTGACTTTGCAAATTTGGGTAAAGAGGTTGAATCTGTATTAGAAGCAGGCGCTGAATGGATTCATTTTGATGTGATGGATAACCATTTTGTTCCAAATTTAACTATAGGCCCCATGGTCTGTAAATCACTTCGAGATAATGGGGTTAAATGTCCGGTAGATGTCCACTTAATGGCCAACCCTGTTGATGATTTGATTAAAATGTTCGCAGATTCAGGAGCAACATCGATTACTTTTCATCCAGAAGCTTCAAAAGATCCTGAGAAGTCTCTAAATTTAATTTCTGACTTAGGGTGCAAACCCGGTTTGGTAATAAATCCTGATGTTTCACTTGATGTTCTCCAGCCATATTTGAATGACATATACATGGTTTTATTAATGAGCGTTTTTCCGGGGTTTGGAGGCCAAGAATTCATTCCTGAAGTTATGAATAAAATTAAAAAAATGAGAGAAATTATTGATAGTTCAAATCTTAAAATAAGATTAGAAATTGACGGTGGAGTCAAGGAAGAAAACATAGGAGAGATTTCTAAATCAGGCGCTGATACTTTTGTGGCTGGATCAGCGATTTTTAATAAGCCTAATTATTTTGATGCAATCAAAAATCTTAAGAATAATTTTAGTTAGTTTTTTTAGCTTGCATGCCGGTGCTGAAGAAAATTTATATAATTCATGCGCAGAAGGTTATATCAAAGAACATGGTGAGTATTGCGTTAAACACTTGTATAAACCATCTGATCGAAGGAAGGGACTGATGTATGTTGATCACCTGCCTCCTAATCATATTGTTAAATTCCACTTTCAAAATTTATCAACCAAATGTTTCTGGATGAAAAATACTTCAATTCCTCTTGATATCAAATTCATTGGATCGAATTCTGAAATAATTGAAAAAGGAATTCCATTTTCAGAAAAAAGTATTTGTCACAGGGCTAAGCTTGTAGTTGAGGCAAACAGAGGAGAACTTATTGGAAGTCGAAAATATGGAAAGCGGTACTAAAATTCCTTTTTTTAAGGAGATTTCTGGAGACCTAGAAACTCCGCTTAGCATCTATCTCAAATTCATGGACGATAGAAATTCTTACTTATTTGAATCAGTTGAAGGCGGAGAAAAATGGGCTAGGTATTCAATAATTGGCTTACCTACTGATAAGAAAATAGAACTTTCTAAAAATCCATTGAAAGATATAGAGAATTTCCTTAAAGAAAGTAAATCTAAATCAGTTCCTGATTTGCCGGATTTTCACGGAGGTTTAGTAGGTTACTTTAGTTATGAAACTATAAGGCATATAGAAAAAAAGCTAGAAAATTCATCTAAAGAAAAACTGAATTATCCAGATATATCTCTAATGATTTCCGATGAAGTTATAATTTACGATAATCTAAAAAAATCTCTTTTTATTGTCGTTCATGGTAATGAAGATTCAAGAAATGAATGTCACGAAAGGATTGAACATATTCATAAAAAAATTCTTGAACCTTTACCCTCTCAAAAATCATTCAAAAAAGGAGCAATAAATTTCAAATCGTCCGTCAAAAAAGAAGATTATCTTGACGCTATAAAAAAGATAAAAAATTATATCGTTGAAGGAGATGTGATGCAGGTTGTTTACGGGCAAGAATTTTCCACAAAATTTGAAGGATCTCCAATTGATTTATATAGATCTTTGCGAAAGCTTAATCCTTCTCCTTATATGTATCTGATGAAAATTGATGATTTACATATTGTAGGAGCCTCTCCAGAAATTTTAGTAAGACTTCAAAAAGAAGAGGTTACAGTGAGACCAATTGCTGGCACTGTAAAAAGGGGAAAAAATAGCAAAGAAGATCAAGAGTTGGCTGACAAGTTGAAAAGTGATCCGAAAGAAATAGCTGAGCACCTTATGCTCATTGATCTCGGAAGAAACGATGTTGGGAGGATAGCCGAGATCGGCAGCGTAATTACAACAGAGGAGATGAAAATAGAGAAATATTCACACGTCATGCATCTTGTATCAAATGTTGTAGGGAAAATAAAAAAAGGACTCACATCTATCGATGTCTTAAAAGCAACTTTTCCAGCAGGCACATTATCTGGTGCTCCAAAAATAAGGGCTATGGAAATAATAGATGAGCTTGAACCTGATAGGAGGGGAGTTTATGGAGGAGCGGTAGGTTATTTATCTTGGACTGGAAACATGGATGTCGCAATTGCAATCAGAACAGCAGTCATACAAGGAAAAAATCTTACTGTAAGGGCTGGAGGAGGTATTGTTTATGATTCTGACCCAGAGAGTGAGTATCAAGAATCATTGAATAAAGCCATGTCCATCATGAAAGCCATAGAGGAGATGGACTAATGCTCTTAATTATTGATAACTATGACTCTTTCACTTTTAATTTAGTTCAATATTTTGGTGAATTAGGGCAGAAAGTTAAAGTTTTGCGTAATGACGAAGTTACTCTAGATCAAATTGAGGAACTCAATCCCGAATATTTGGTAATTTCCCCCGGTCCTTGCACTCCAAATGAGGCAGGTATCTCAATAGATGCGATTAAAGAATTCTCTGGAAAGATTCCCATTTTAGGCGTATGTCTCGGGCATCAGGCAATTGGCGCAGCATATGGTTCAAAAATAGTAAAAGCTAATCAAATTATGCATGGAAAGATTTCTAATATTACTCATGATGGTTCGGATATTTTTAAAAATATTGAAAGCCCATTTCAGGCAACTAGGTACCATTCTTTGGTTATAGATCCAGAAACTTTGAGTAAGGATTTTTATGTTAACGCTTGGACAGAAGATGGAACAATCATGGGTATAAAACACCATTCTCAGGAGATTTATGGCCTTCAATTTCATCCAGAATCTCTAAAAACTTTGGATGGAATGATTATGTTGGATAACTTCTTAAAATTAAATGATTGATAGACTGATAGAAAATATTCAAAAAGAGATCAACCTCACTATGGAGGAGACAGAACAACTTTTTGATAAGATTTTTAAAGGAGAGATAGATACAGATAGCCTTGTTGATCTCTTAGACGCTTTAGATAAAAAGGGAGAAACTCCCGAAGAATTAGCTGGAGCTACAACTTCAATGCGTAAAAATGCCAAATTAATTGATGTAAACCACGATCAAATTGTAGATTGTTGCGGTACAGGAGGGCTTGGGAAAAAAATTATAAATATTTCTACCTCTGTTAGTTTTGTTCTTGCTGCGGCAGGCTTGAAAGTAGCGAAACACGGAAATAGAACCGCTACTGGCAAAAGCGGCAGCGCTGACTTTTTAGAAGCAGCAGGTATCAATTTAAAAAAATCTTCAGAAAATTTTTCTAACTCTCTTGATAAGATTGGATTAGGATTTTTATTTGCTCAAAATCATCATCCTGGAATGAAATATGTCATGGACGCAAGAAAAATCTTAGGTAAAAAAACCATTTTTAACTTATTGGGACCTTTATCAAATCCCGCAGGTGCTAACATTCAGTCTATTGGTGTTTTCCACAATAAATGGATCAAACCAGTAGCTGAGGCTTTAATGAATTTGAATTGTAAAGCTGCAGCAATTTTCCATTCAGATGATGGTTTAGATGAAATTTCTTTCACCAGCACAACCCAAATGATAGAACTCTTTCAGAATAAATTAACTAACCATGAAATAGATCCAAAAGATTTTAATATTAAGTCTAAAAATATCTCGGACTTAGAAATTGAATCACCTCAAGAAAGTGTTAACAAAGTTATTGATACTTTTGAAAATAAGTTCTTAGCCGGCAAAGAGATTATTTCTTTAAATGCTGCACCAGCTTTAAAAATATCTTCTGTAGTTGATAATTTTGAAGATGGATATGAGCTTGCTTTCGAATTGATTTCATCAGGCAAAGCTCTTGAAAAATTTGATGAGTTCATAAATTTTAGATCTTAGGTAATTTATGAATCATCTGGAAAAAATTATTCAAAGTACCGAAAAAAGGATTGAAACTCTTAAAAGTACTTTTTCTGTAGGGGACCTTTTAATAAATGGAAAAGAATATAAAAAAAGAAAATTCGTTGATATTTTGTATAAATCTACAGAAGAACTAAGAAATTCTGTGGTTGCAGAAATAAAAAAAGCCTCACCAAGTAAAGGCGTAATTAGAGAAGATTTCAATCCCAATTGGATTGCAAATCAATATGAGAAGGGCGGAGCCTCATGTCTGAGCATACTAACTGAACCAGATTTCTTTCTTGGTAATCTTGATTATCTTTTAGATGTCAGAAAAATTTGTCACTTACCTATTCTTCGAAAGGATTTCATAATTGATGAAATTCAGATTTTAGAATCAAAAGCTTTTGGGGCGGATTGCATACTTCTAATTGCTTCTATTTTAGATAAAAAAAAGATTAAAGATTTTTATCAGATTGCAAAAGAAAATGAATTAGATGTTCTTATAGAAGTGCATGATGCTAATGAAGCTGAATTAGTTATGGAATTTTCTCCCGAACTCTTAGGAATTAACAACCGCAACTTAAAGACTTTTGATGTGGACATTAATAATTCTATTAATATCAAAAAAATGCTACCCGAAAGCCAACTGACGATGTCAGAAAGTGGAATTTACTCCAGAGATGATATTAATAACCTCAACAAAGCCAACATCTATAATTTTTTAGTTGGAGAATTTTTTATGAGAAATAAAGAACCTTATAAAGCTATTCAAGATTTAATAGCCTTATCACCAATATCATCTCGATAAAATCCTTCTTTCCAATCAATATCTTTAACTTTTTTATAAGCTAAATTTTTTGAATCTGACAAAGTATTTCCTAATGCAGTAACGCAAAGAACTCTTCCTCCATTACTAACAACTTGTCCTTCTTGAACTTTCGTTCCCGCATGGAAAACTTTTTGACTTGGATTTTCATTTTCTAGGTTATTTATTACTTTATTTTTCTGGTATTCATAAGGGTATCCTTTGGATGCTATTACTACGCCAAGAGCTGAATCTTTAGTCCAAGAGATATTACTTTCATTTAAATTACCTTGTGCAGCTAGAAGACAAATCTCTGCTAAATCAGATTCCATTCTCATGAGAATTGGCTGTGTCTCAGGATCTCCAAAACGACAATTAAATTCCAACACACTAATGTCTGAACCTTTTATCATCAACCCAGCGTAAAGAAAGCCTTTATAGGTTATTCCCTCTGATTTAAGACCATCAATAGTTGGTTGTATGATTTTTTTCATTACTTCCTCATGAATTTCCTCTGTCACAATAGGGGCTGGAGAATAAGCTCCCATACCGCCTGTATTTGGACCTAAATCATTATTATCTCTAGCTTTATGATCTTGAGAAGAAGCAAAAGGAATGGTTTTTTTACCATCGCATAAAACAATAAAGCTCGCTTCTTCCCCCTCTAGAAATTCTTCAATAACAACTTTTGTACCTGCAGATCCAAATATCTTTTTTTGCATAGCATCGTCTAGTGCTTTGTGAGCTTCTTCAGATGAACGTGCAATGGTCACACCCTTTCCAGCAGCAAGACCGTCTGCCTTAATAACAATAGGAAACTTAACCTCTGATAAGTATCTCTTTGATTTTTCATAGTCTTCAAATACTTTGTACTCAGCGGTACGAATATGATTTTTCTTTAAAAAATCCTTCATAAATTTTTTTGAACCTTCAATTTGTGAAGCTCTTTTAGAGGGACCTAAAATAAGTAATTTATGTTTTTCGAACTCATCAACGATACCTTTCACTAGCGGAGCTTCAGGACCGACAATGGTCAGGTCTATAGATTTTTCAATGGCGAAATTTCTAAGTGCAGATATATCTTCGGAATCAATATCTATATTTTCACATTTATTTTCTCTCTCTGTTCCCGCATTACCAGGGGCAATAAAAACTTTTTGAACAATAGAGCTTTGGGAGATTTTCCATGCAAAGGCGTGCTCTCTTCCACCGTTCCCAATAATTAAGAAATTCACCTAATGCCTGAAATGTCTAACCTTTGTGAATAACATACTCATGTCCGCTTCATTAGCAGCTTGAATGACTTCTTCGTCTTTAATTGAACCTCCAGGTTGAATAATGCACTTTATGCCTAGTTCATGAGCATTATCGACATTGTCTCTAAAAGGAAAAAATGCATCAGATGCCATTGATGCTCCATTTAATGAGAATTCAAATTCTTTAGCTTTTGAGGCAGCAATTTTTCCGCTATCTATTCTACTCATTTGACCTGCACCAATTCCTAATGTTTGCTTATTTGCAGCAAACACAATTGCATTAGATTTGACATATTTACATACTTTCCACGCAAACAAAGCATTTTGTATTTCACCTTTATTTGGTTCTCTTTTTGTTACAACTTCTAAATCATCTTCGGCAATTATTTTGTTATCAGCTGATTGAATAAGAAGGCCCCCGGATACAGATAAAATTTTATTTCTATCATTTATTTTTGGCTCGAATGAGAGAACCCTTACATTAGGTTTAGCCATAAAAATTTTCAGAGATTCGTCTGAGTAAGCTGGAGCAGCGACTACCTCAAGAAATTGATTACCAATCAATTTCTTTGCAACTTCGTCAGAAACCTTTTCATTGAAAGCAATAATCCCTCCGAAAGCTGAGGTTGGATCACTCTCAAATGCACTTTGATAAGCATCTAATATATTTTTTCTTGATGATACTCCACAAGGATTGGCATGTTTTACAATGACACAAGTAGGTTCAACAAAATTACATACGCAATCGATAGCAGTATCTGTATCTGCTATGTTGTTATAAGACATTTCTTTGCCTTGATGGAGAATGGATGAGGATATCCCATAAGGCTTTGAAAATTTATGTTTAAAAAAAAGAAGCTGTCTGATGAGGATTTTCTCCATATCTTAAACTTTCCGTCTTTTCATAACTTAAAAGAAGATTCTCTTCAAACTGATCACCATTAAAATAGTTTGAAATCTCTAAATCATAATTTGCTGTATGTGAAAAAACTTTAATTGCCAATTGCCTTTTCAGAGAATTTGAAATGGTTTTACTTTTTTTGAGTTCCTTTGTAACTAGATCATAATCATTAGGATCAACAATTGTGGTAACGTGCTTATGATTTTTTGCAGCTGCTCTTAACATCGTTGGTCCGCCTATATCAATTTTCTCAATTATTTCTGCTTCGGTACTATTTGGATCTTTTGCAGTTGAATAAAAAGGATAAAGGTTCACTACCACGATATCGATTTCATCGATGCTGTGTTCTTTTATGATTTTTTTATCAATTTTTCTTCGAGAAAGAATCCCTGCATGAATTTTGGGATGTAAGGTTTTGATTCTGCCATCCATTATTTCTGGAAATCCTGTATGTTCTGAAACTTCAGTAGCATCAACATTATTTTCTTTTAGCAGCTGGTAAGTTCCCCCTGTTGAAATAATTTTGTATCCCAGAGAAATAAGATTTTTAGCAAAATCAATTATCCCATCTTTGTTTGAGACACTGATAAGGACATTTTTAGACATCTTATTTTTTATTAACTTTTAGAAGGTCGTATTCTTTGAGTTTTGTTCTTAAAGTACCTCTGTTGAGGCCAAGCATTTTACTTGCCTCACTCTGATTTCCATTGCAATACTTCATTATTTCAAATAGAAGAGGCGCTTCTACTTCTTTTAAGACCATTGGATAAACATCAGATGATTTATTACCATCTAATTCTCTTAGATATCTTCTGATTGATTTTCCAACCTGATATTTAAGAGAATTTTTATCGCTTGCATTATTTTTTTTTGAGACCATCAGTTAACCACACTTTCTTGACTGCTCCCCACTTCTTCCAAAGAAAGGATTCCTTGATTTAGCGACATCTTTGTTACTGAGCAATTATCTGGATAAAAAGTCACAATTTTATTTGATCTTTGTAAATAACCTACCAAAACGTTTATCACCATGAAGTGTGAAAAGATTAAAGTTGGTGATTTAAAAGAATGAGTGACGCTTATTATTTCATCCCTCCAATCTGCTTGTGGCTTTTCAAACTGATCCACTTCCCTTGAAAACATTTCCTTTAGCCAAGAAGGCCTCTCAGACATCTCTATCCCAGGAGAGGGGATTTCAATAAAGCTTTCTTTGATTTCGATCTCCTTATTTAATTTCTTCGATATTGGCTCAGCGGTTTCAATTGCTCTTTTAAGCGGGCTTGAAATGATTTGGAAATCATTCAAATCTTCTTGAGCAAGAATGTCTGAAATATTTTGAGCCTGTTCTCTTCCCCTAGGACTTAATTCTGGATCTCTATCAACCTCCCAAGATTTGGCAGCTTCCCCATGTCTTATGATGTAGATTTTCATCTTTTAAACTCTGATAAAATTGAATGATTAGCATACAAAGAAATTCATGAGAACTCCAAGGGTATTTTTAAAAACTGAACTAAGACCAAATTCAATTATAGAGCTTGATCAAAATATTTCAGATCATTTAAAAGTTACGAATAAAAAAATTGGTCAGCAGCTTCAACTGTTTGATGGGCAAGGCAATTCAACTTTTGGAAATATTATTGAAAAAAAGAAAAAAACCTTTTTAGTCAAAACAAATAAGAGTTTAAACTTTTCTAAAAAACTTAAACCAATATTTAATTTAGGTATCAGTGAGATAAAGAATTTTGATAATGTTGTAAAACAGAGCACTCCTCTTGGGATAAATTCCATAAATTGCTTATCAAGCGAAAGATCAAAAATAAGAAAAAAACCTTCTCAATCAAAAATAGAAAGATGGAAGAAAATTGCTGCAAGCAGTTGCGAACAATGCGGAATGGATTGGGTCCCCGAAATATATTCAAATGAATTAATATCTTGGGCACAGAATTCCAATGACTCTTTAAAAATTGTGTTAAATCCCAGAGCAACCAAGTCCATTAAAAATTTAAAAAAAGTTGAAAGCCTCTCTATAGCGATCGGCCCAGAGGGTGGATTTACGGATGGTGAAATAGAAAAATTAGAAGAAGAAGGATTTATTGGTATTAATTGTGGAGATATGATTTTTAGAACAGATACAATGCCGATCGTAATATTATCAATATTAAATTTTTCTATGAGGGATATTTCATGAAAATAGGTTTTGTAATGGAGCCAATTCTTGCAAAGAATCTTAAAAAGGATTCTACTTTGTTGCTAATGTTCGAAGCCCAAAATAATGGACACGATATATATTTTATTGACTCAAAAAATTTATTTATGAAGGATAATCAACCCTTCTGTAAATATCAAAAGGTAGAAGTTTCTCTAAATGATACAAAATTCAACGTTTTGTCCTCCTCCGAGAATACAATGAATTTTTTTGAAGTGATCATGATGCGTCAAGATCCTCCTGTTGATTACTCTTTCATAGTAAACACAATGATTTTAGAAAAAGCTGCCGATTTAGGGGTTAACGTTATTAATAATCCTTCAAATCTAAGAAACTTAAATGAAAAAATATTCGCACTAAACTTTCCAAAATTTTGTCCACCTACGTTGATCACATCTGATTTTGAAATTTTTAATAATTTTCTTAAAGAGAATGAGCATATCGTAGTCAAGCCTCTTAATTCCATGGGTGGAGATTCTATCTTTCAACTAAAGAAGGATGATGAACATTTATCTGAAGTTTATTCAAAAATATCTAAAGAGGGCAAAGTAAAATTTATTGCGCAAAAATTCCTACCAGAAATTTCCATTGGAGATAAAAGAATATTAGTTATCAACGGTAAAGTTCCTAAACACGCCGTGTTGAGAACACCTCCTGAAGGAGAGTTTATAGGTAATTTGGCTGCAGGAGGATCAGCCTCAACTATTGAGCTTAACGAACAAGATAAAATTATTGCCCAGACTGTAGCAGACAAAATGTTGGATTTTGGGCTTTATATAGTTGGATTAGATATGATTGGAAATTTTTTAACAGAAATAAATTTAACAAGTCCCACTTGCTTTAGAGAACTAAATGATCAAGCAGGAGAAAACTTAGCAAAACTTTTTGTAGATGAACTATTTGGGCATTGATTACGGAGAAGTTAATTATGGATTTGCGATTGGCAATTCAATTACCAAAAATTCAACAACATATTTTTCTGAAAAAATTGCTTCTGAAAAAGAAGCTTTAAAATTTATTGATAACTTAATAAAAGAGTGGGATTTAAAAGGAATTATTTTAGGATATCCACTTAATATGGATGATACTGATTCAAAACTTTCATTAAAAGTAAGCAAATTTAAATTAGCTTGTGAGCAGCTGTTTGATATTGACGTTGAATTAGAAGATGAAAGACTTACTACATGGGAAGCGAAGGAAATAATGTCTGATAAAAATAATTTTACTGGTAAAAAAACAACATCTCACGCCCTTGCAGCTAAGATAATTCTTGATACTTGGCTTAACAAAAAATAATAATGGCTCAATTACCTAGAGATTTTATTCAAAGAGTTTTAGATTCAACAGATATTGTTTCTTTAATCGATAGTCATGTTTCTCTTCAAAAAAGAGGAAAAGATCACTGGGCGCTTTGTCCTTTCTGCGATGATGGAAGTAAGCCTTCTTTTAGCGTAAGTCAACATAAGCAGTTTTATTATTGTTTCAAATGCAGAGCGAGTGGAAATGCAATTTCGTTTCTCACAGATCATCAAGGGCAAACTTTTATGGATGCCTTAGAATTTTTAGCAACTAATGCAGGCATCGAAATTCCTAAGAACTCAAACAGTATAATTAATGAAGATTTTAAAATTTTTGACAAGATCAATGATCTTACTGTGAAGTTTTTTCAAAAGAATCTTTCTGAACAAAGTGAATCTAGTTCTGTTTATAAATATCTTAAAAGTAGAAATATTGAAGGGAAGTCTTCCCAAAACTTTTCTTTAGGATACGCAACTAAAAGCTGGGACGATTTATGTAAATATCTACTTAAAGAGGGTATACCTAGAGAAGATATTTTGAAAACAGGATTAATCAAAACCTCTGATAAAGGTAAAGATTATGACTTCTTTAGGAATAGATTAATGTTTCCCATACGAAACAGAAGAGGGCAAGTTATAGGTTTCGGTGGCAGAGTAATTGAGAATGAAGAACCAAAGTATCTTAATTCTGCAGAATCCCTAGTATTCAAAAAAAATAGGGAGCTTTACGGCCTTTATGAATGCATTGAGCAAAATAAAAACATAAACAAAATTTTGGTGGTTGAAGGTTATACAGACGTCATTGCTCTATTTTCAAGTGGTTTTCCTTATGCGATGGCTACACTTGGAATAGCTACGTCAAAATATCATCTTGAAAATATTCTAAAAATTACCAATGAAGTAGTTTTTTGTTTTGATGGTGATCAAGCAGGATCTGATGCAGCTAGAAGAGCAGTAGAAGTTACATTACCTTTCATTAACGATCACAGAAAGTTCAACATTTTGTTTCTTCCTGAAGGGCAAGATCCTGCAAGCATTATTGAGGAGCATGGTACGTATAAATTTGAAGAATATTTGAGTAAATCAGTGGTACTTTCCAAATATATTCAAGATTCTTTTCTTGTTGGAGCTGACGATTCAATAGAAACAAAAGCAAACTCCATGAGAAGTTTTCAAAATTTTATAAAGTCTATACCACCTTCAAATTTCAAAACCTTGTTGGTTGAAGACTTTTCATCAAAATTAGGTTTCAAAGTTGACGAAGAAATCCAACCATCAATAAAGAAAAAATCTTTCACGATGAAAGAAAATGAAACTTTTATAGAAAGTGAAATTTTGAAAAAGGTTCTTGCGGTCGTATTAGATTTTCCTGGAAGAATTAATTTAGATTTGTTCTCATATTTCGACGTTAAGTCGCAAATAAAGGAAGAAGAAACAATCGCCAAGATAATTGAATTTTGTAAATCAGCCCCCAACTATAATACAGGTCAATTAATTGAGGAATATCCTGAATTAAAGGGAGATATTACTTCTATCGCTGCTGATGAGAATATAGTTTCCGAATCCAAAGCTAATGAATACATTGAAGAATCGATTAATTTTTATTTAAAAAAAGAGAACTTTTCAAATCATGGATATTTAGAAAAAAAGCTCATGGATGGAGATATTACGGAGAAAGAAAAGTTCGAATTGAAAAAAAGCTTGCTTGAAAAATTTGAAGGATTGAATGATCAAGAAAAAGAGCTGCTAAAGTCTTTGTAATCTTTTTACATATTTATTCAAACTTTAGCTCTTAGAAGATATAATCAACGACCTTTTTTAGAAATACATGTACGACGACGATTTAGAGAATAGCGGTTTAAGAGAACTCATTGAAAAAGGAAGAGAGCAAGGATACATATCTTATGCTGATATCAATGATTTCTTACCAGAAGATGTGTCAGATCCAGATCAACTTGAAGAGGTTATTTCTCTTATAAATGAATTAGGACTTGAAGTTTTAGAGAATCCTCCTGCCGAGGGTTCAGATTTCATGCCTGCTGCTGAAGATCCCCAGGAACAATCAGATCCAGAAGGTGAAATAGCAATTGAGTCAGAAGTAGGTAGAACAACAGATCCAGTAAGGTTGTACATGAGAGAAATGGGTTCCGTTGATCTATTAACCAGAGAGGGTGAGATATCAATAGCAAAACGAATTGAGGATGGCGCCAGAGATCTACTTAGCGCATGTGTTCATTATCCTGGAGTTGTTGAGGGAATAATAGAGGATTATAAGCTAACTAAAAAAGGAGAAAAAAGAATTTCAGATTTGATTGTTGGCTTTATGGATGAGGATGAGGCTCCTTCGGAAGCTACAGCTAATAAAGATATAAACGAAACAGATGATGATGTTGAGGAAGAAGAAGATTCTGGAATAAATGAAGAGGAATTAGAAAAAAGATTTGCATCTCTCAGAAGACAATTCAACAAAACTGAAAAAACCATTGCCTCCAGCGGAAGAAGCAGCACAAAAGCCCAAACTGACTTGGAAAAGTTGGGAGAAATTTTTAAGTACCTTAAATTATCCCCAAAAAAATTTGAAACAATCGCTCTTCCTGCAAGATTAAATTTTCAACAAGTCAAAGAACTGGAAAGACTCATTTACGATATCTGTGTCAGAGAGTCAAAAATGCCACGTAAAGAATTTATTGAAATTTTTGTAGGTAGTGAAACTAAAGCTAACTTCTTAGATTCGACTTTAAGGTCAAAAAAACCTTTTGTGAAAGAACTTAAAACTAGAAAGCCAGAGATTAATTTAATTCAAAAAAGAATAAATGCTTTAGAAAAGGTATCCGGGCTGTCTGTACCTCAATTAAAAGAAGTGAACATGAGGATTACAAAAGGCGAATCAAAAATTAGAAGAGCTAAGAAAGATATGATTGAAGCTAATTTAAGGCTAGTTATATCAATAGCAAAAAAATACACCAACAGAGGTCTTCAATTTTTAGATCTTATCCAAGAGGGAAACATTGGTCTCATGAAGGCAGTAGATAAGTTTGAATACAGAAGAGGTTACAAGTTTTCTACTTATGCAACTTGGTGGATACGACAGGCAATAACTAGGTCTATAGCTGATCAAGCCAGAACTATAAGAATCCCCGTTCATATGATTGAAACAATCAATAAATTAAACAGAATTTCTAGACAAATGCTCCAGGAAATGGGAAGGGAACCAACTCCAGAAGAGTTAAGCGAAAGAATGGAAATGCCTGAAGATAAAGTTAGAAAAGTTCTAAAAATAGCAAAAGAGCCAATCTCAATGGAAACACCTATAGGAGATGAAGACGATACGACTCTGGGAGATTTTATTGAAGATCCTCTTCAGAGTTCGCCCATTGACGCCGCTACTGAAAACAATTTAACTGAAGCAACTGGGGATGTTTTAGGAAGTTTAACTGCAAGAGAAGCTAAAGTTTTAAGAATGCGATTTGGTATTGGTATGAACACCGATCATACTCTTGAAGAAGTTGGAAAACAGTTTGATGTTACAAGAGAAAGAATCAGACAAATTGAAGCGAAAGCTTTGAGAAAACTTAGACATCCATCAAGGTCCGCACACCTAAAAGGTTTTCTCGACGAGTAATATTAGACCAAGAAAGACCTTACACCAGAGGCTACAAACTCAATCGCTAGAGCTCCTAGCAATATTCCAAATAGTTTTTCAAGAACAATTATTGCTGACTCAGGAAGCTTATTAGATATTCTTGAGGATAGCCACATAGCCATGCCGGCCAAAAGACAGATCAATAAAATTGGTGTGAAACTTACTAAATTATCCAGAAGATTTACTTTGTTTTCTTCTCCCAATAAAGTCACGACGGTAATAGCCCCCGGACCTGCAATCAAGGGAATAGCTAATGGGAATATAGCAATGGAACTACTTGAAAAATCTTCATAAGCATTTTGAGCGTTTGTCTTTCTCCTAGTCTGTCTATTTTCAAGAACCATCTCAAAAGCAATGGCAATTAAAAATAGACCACCGATAATCTTAAAAGAACTCATGCTTATTCCTAACAAAGTTAATAGAGCAGAACCAAAAAACCAGAAAAAGCTCAGGATTATTAAAGATAATAAAGTTGCATTAAGATAAATTTTTCTTATTTCTACTGTAGATAAGCCAAAAGTTAGGCTTGCAAAAATAGGGATGAGTGCAATAGGATCCACTGCTACAAACAAAAGAATAAAACTTTCAATTAATTTATCGTAACTCAAATTAAAACCTATATAATTCTCAATTCTTGGGGGCCCATAGCTCAGTTGGTTAGAGCAGCGGACTCATAATCCGTTGGTCCGAGGTTCGAGTCCTCGTGGGCCCACCAACTTATCTATATTTTTCCTTAATAAGGATGTTTTAGGTGAAACTTTTTCTTTTTCTCTCTCAGTCTATCTAGATGAGCGTACAAGTTTTCACTCCTTTGAATTTTTATTTTTTTTATTTGAGCTCTTTTATTTCTAGCTTGGTCTGAGCGAGAAATTCTTTCTCCTCTTTCCATACATTATTATTGTCTATTTTTTTTTAGCTTTATGCCATCAAAATCACTTTTTTTCAGAAAAAGGATTAGTGAAATGATTATCATCCCTTTTAGGCAAAAAATCTCCGTCGTATGCCTTCTCAGGATTATCTCTAACTCTTTTATCCAAAGCAGCAGCATCGGGGCCAATAAGAATTCTCCATTTATTTTCCTTAACACCATCAAGAATGACTGTTGCTGCATCTTCGGCTGATGTAATTGCATTATTTTTAAAATCTTCTTGTCGTTGAATTAGTGCTTCCTTAAATACTTTAAGAGAAAGATTATGCACCGGCGCTCCTGCTTTAATCCAGTTATCCTTCATTTCCTTTAGCTCTTCATCTTCCATTTCTTCTGGTTTTTTGCCCAATATTATTCCCGTATTCTGACTAATGTCTGTCCCTATATGACCCGGCATAACAACAGAGACATTTAAATGTGGCGCATTAACTTTGAAATCATTTAGCAAGGCCTCCGAGAAACCTTTAACAGCAAATTTAGCCGCTGAGTATGAAGTATGAGGAACGCCATCTCCTAAAGATGCCCAGAATCCATTCACGCTGCTTGTATTGATTAAATGTCCCTCATCACTTTGAATTAATGCATCCATAAAAGCTCTTGAACAAAAGTAAACACCGTACCAACAAACAGCAAAAACTTTTTCCCATTCTTCAATATCGCTTTTTATGAAGCTTTGACCGCCTCCGATGCCAGCATTATTAAATAGTAAATTTATTGAATCAGATTCTTGTTCTTTTAAAACATCATCCCTAAATTTCTCAACTTGTTCTTTGATGGAGACATCGCACAAATGCTTTGTTATTTTAACGTCAGGATTTATCGAAGTTGCTAAATCCATTGTTTGATCCATATTTTCTTCTATAACATCACACATAGAGACGTTGCAGTTTGCTTTAACCAGTTGCAAAACAAGTTCTCTCCCCATACCTGTGCCACCTCCAGTGACAACAGCAATTTTATTTTCAAAAGATTTCATAAAACTATCATATGACTTATCTAAGTATAAGGAAACGATAGAATATGATAAAAATAGTAGTAAAGGAGTTAAAAAATGACTAAAAAAGTTTGTTTAGTTATAGGTGCTGGTGGCGGAATTGGAGCAAACATAGCCAGAAAATTTGCAGTTGAGGGTTATTATTCCTGCTTGGCAAGGAGAACAGATCAAGAAGGCCTTAATAAATGGATTAAAAATATTGAAGCTGAAGGAGGAGAGGCTTCAGGATTTTTAATAAACGCAATTGAAGAAGGTGCAATAGAAAAGCTGATCAAAGATATTGAAGAGGGCATAGGACCTATTGATACTTTAGTCTATAACTTAGGAGCTCAAACTGGAATGAAGCTTTTGGATCAAACAAGCTTAAAAGAATTCGAATGGGGCTGGAAGATGGCTACTCAAGGACTCTTCAGAGTGGCCAAAGAGATATGCCCTATCATGGCAAACAGAGGAGTGGGCTCTTTACTTGTTACTTCTGCTACTGCAGCCGTTAGAGGTAATAAGACACAACATTCCCATGCTGCTGCGATGGGAGGAAGAAGAATGTTATGTCAATCTTTAAACGACGAATTCGGTCCACAAGGTATCCATGTTGCTCATATTGTTATAGATGGCGCTGTTGATGCTCCTGATACTCTTGGAAAAATGCTCGGACCGGATATGTATCAAAAGATGAGAGAAACCCGAGGAATGGAACATGATGGATTAATCCTTCCTGAAAAAGTAGCAGAAACCTATTTTCATCTTGCTAATCAACATAGATCCACTTGGACTCATGAAATAGATATCAGATCTTTTTCAGATATGGCTTGGTGGAATACTGATAGTAGCTTTACAAGAGATTAAAAATCATAAAAAAAGGCGGTGTTACCACCGCCTTTCTTTTGCAAACCCTAAGTTTAGAATCTGTACTGGATACCAGCTTTCAGAACTCTTCCCACAGGAGAATGTGTATAAGCATCATAACCTAACTCAGATGGAGCTAAAGGAGGCTTCTCATCAAGTAAGTTGTATGCACTTATGTTTAAAGTAACTCTGTCATCAGCTAAATTAACTGAGTAATTGAAATCTAAAGTATTCATAGAATCAATTTTATCAATAAAGCTGTAGGCAGCAGTTATAGTATCAGGAACATCGTATTCACTTACGTGTCTTAGATAAATATTCATTCTGTGAATGTCGATATCTATTCCAAGCCCTAAGAATAATTGCAGTTCAGGCAATGATCTCAAAACGATAGGCGATACAGATGATCTAGTGTTGAATTTACCCAAAGCATCATACGTTCCTCCTGCTAAGGCACCAATACCACCAGCAACGTCGTACTGAGTCATGTAAGTACCACCGTAAGAGAATTGCATTACAGCTCTTCCAGAATCAAATCCAACGGAACCTTCAAAATCTAATCCTGAAACATCAACATCATCTCCGTTGATGAAGTCAGTTTCAATTCTTGCTACACCACTAGTGTCATCACCAGGGGTGTTGTAAATGATTCTTGCAGAAGGAGCTGTTGAGGCTGTTCTCGCAAAACCATTTGTAAACGCAAGGTTGAAGTAATCAAAAGTTAATTGGCTACGATCAGTTGGTCTGATAATAAAACCAATGTTCATGTTGTCAGATTGCTCTGGTTCTAAGGTTGAAGGCACAGGTGTTACAACTGTTACATATTCACCAAGAGGCGCATACCTTTCTAAAGATTCAGTAGGCTGACTTGCAAGAACTGGAGTTCTATAAGTTTGCTCGTAAGAGAATCTTAGACTGAATATGTCTGTAGCATCCCATATGAAAGACATCCTTGGTTTTGTAACCTGATCAAGTTCATAGTCAATGTACCTTGCACCAAGTTGAATTTCAAAGTTGTCTCCAGCTGGGATATTTACTTCACCAAATAAAGAAGTAACTTCGTTATCAATTCTTTCAGTCTTATCCATAGTCAAGAAATGGAAGACGGTGTTACATTTTCCATTATCCGGACATCTGTTATCACCGGCAGCTCTATAGAAACCATAGAACTTTCTAAATTGAGCTCCAACCGCCCAACCAACATCGTTTGCTCCGAAACCAGAGAAAACAAATTCACCAACTGTTAGAGATTTTTTCTCTTCAGCTTCAGGGCCTCCCCAGAAGAAGTCCCAAGCAGCTGGATTGTTGTAATAAGGATCAGATGGGCTGGCTCCAATAGAAGCTCCAACCGGGTTGTAGTAATAACAATTACCAGTTCCAGCAGCGGCTAAAGCAGCATCGGTTCCAATTTCATAAAAATTACCAGTTGCAGGATCTCTACAATCTTCACCACCGATACCGTTTAAAGCCATATTAAACCTATCGGTTAAAACATCACCCCAAGCATTACTCCATTCTGTAGCACCGTAAGTTATGCTGGCATCAAAGGAAACTGAATCAGTAATATCAGTTTTTATTCCAGTGACGATTCTGTCTGAATCGTGATAGTTAGGTCTTTCCATTCCAGGACCTTCAACCGCTCTAGCTCTTAACCAAGTTAAAGCAGCAGCCCCCATGTCTTGACCAGTAGCTCTTTCAATTTCTTGAAAACCTGGGTTATGACTAGGAACCACTAAGTAGTAACCAGCAGCAGTTGGCGGATAAGAAGGCGAACCAGTGTATGTAGTGTCCAATCCAGCATGCAGATACTCAAAATACAACATGGTATCTTCATTAATATCTGACTCTGCAGTTACATAAAGTTTGTTCCTCGTCGTTGGATCAATTGTGTTTGAAAATGGCACATAGTTATATCCACATTTTGAATGAGGATTGCCTGTTATAGGAACTGAAACTGATTTACCTTTTGTCTTAGATGCAGCAACAGGAACACTCATACCACAAGTAGGATCCATAATGGCATTTTCACCTTGGGCACTACCACCAGCAAGAGGATGCCAAGTTCCAGGCATACCGAAAGAAGAAAATCCTAAAGACCAAGTTGCAGGCGTAGACCAATCTACTAGTCCAAGATCAATGTTCATCAAACGGCCAATTTCTTCGTATTCATAAGAAATAGTGAATCTGTTATCACCGTTTTGATTTCCATAAATGAAACCAAAGTTGTAACCAGGATCAGCGTTATTAATATTAGTAGTTGAAAGATTCATTTCAAACCCTTCAAAGTCAGTTCTCGTGATCATGTTGAACACACCAGCAACCGCATCAGAACCGTAAACAGTTGAACCACCGTTTTTAAGTAATTCAATACGCTTTAATGCAATTGATGGAAAGTTACCAATATCAACTGGTGACTCAGCCGAGTTAGTTGCAACAGCAGTTTCAACCATCCTCTTACCATTTATAAGAACAAGAGTTCTAGCAACACCCAGACCTCTAATGTTCACGTTTTTAATACCGGTTATTGTTCCCCCTTCAACGAATTGCTCAGACGTATTTACAGTACCCGATACAGCAGTAAGATTTCTTACTAGATCTGATATTTCTGGTTGTCCAGCAGATTCAAAATCATCCCGATCGAAGGAATCAACAGGAACGGATAAAACTTCTCTATCGGTAGCAATCAGTGAACCTGTAACTACGACTTCTTCAGTATCATCATCCTGAGAATTAACAAAAGGAATGCAAAGGAGGGAGATTAAAAATAACCTTAATAAATAGAATTTATTCATAATTTTCCCCCTAGAAAATAATCTATAATCTTCAGAATATTCAACTCTTTCATTAGCGTCAACCCTCTTATTTATATAGGTCATTCCGCCCTACAATAAAATGACAAAAGGTCAAGACTTTTAATTCGTAATTTCTTCTTTTTTTTTAGAGAAAGTTATAAAGATATTTCCAAAACTAATTGATAATCATTCTCATTTGTATATAATTGAGAACGATTCTCATTATCGTTATGAGAATTCACTATAAATTATTGGAAAAAATTATGAAAAAATATATTTACTCCGCTTTACTTTTAATTGGTTCCTTTGGTGTTATTGCGCAAAATAGTGATGATGTTGAAGAAGTCGAAGTTAAAGGTAAGGTCTTATATGTTGACCAAGTCAATTCATTAAAACCCCCTGTACCTATTTTAGATGTTCCTCAATCCGTATCAGTCATTACCGATGAAGAAATAAAAAATCAAGGCTTTAGAGAAATAGCAGATATCATCCGTTATTCTCCAGGTGTTAATACTTCTCAAGGTGAAGGGCACAGAGATGCAGTAGTCTTCAGAGGAGTTAGATCAACTGCTGACTTTTATCAAGATGGCGTAAGGGATGATGTTCAATATTACAGGTCTTTATACAATGTTGAACAACTGGAAATTCTTAGAGGTCCGAATGCTTTACTTTTTGGTAGAGGCGGAACTGGTGGATTAATTAACAGAGTCTCAAAGAAAGCCGAAATTGGAGAAGCATTTGGTACGTTTGATTTTGGAGCGGATTCTTTTGGTGCAGCAGATTTAGCGCTAGATGCTAACTTTGCTACTTCCGACACAACTGCTGTGAGATTAAATCTTCACACTGACTCACTTGCAAATCACAGAGATTTTTATGAAGGTGAGAGATACGGTATAAACCCAACAGTAAAAATTGTAGCTGGTGACACTACAGTAGATCTTTCTTATGAAATTGCTGATCACGAAAGATTTATTGATCGTGGTATCCCAACCGCTAACAATACTCCCGTAGAAAGTTTAAAAGATGTTGTTTTCGGAGTTAAAGGCCTAAATTTACAAACTTTAGAAGCTAGTATTTTAAGAGCCAATGTAGCTCATGATTATTCTGATTCTGGTAAGTTCAACATGAGCTTTACTTCTAGTGATTTCAAAAAAATGTACAAAAACTTATATGCTGCTGGATACACCGCAGCTGATAACACAGTAAAACTTGATGGTTATTTAGACCCTACAGAAAGACAGAACATGATCCTAAATGCTAATGTGGTAAATGAATTCAGCAATGGATCTACTTCCGGTACAGTTTTAGTTGGTTTGGAGTTCGTTGATACTGATAACAAAAATTACAGATACAACACTTTCTTTAACAACAGAGCTGGGAAAGATGCAGGCGAACCTACAGATCAACAGATATTCAACATAACTAGGCCTTTAGATATTTCAAAAACATCAACAGGTCTTGATTCAACTGTTGATTACACAACTGATTTGAAAAGCAGTTCAGAGTCAGATATCACAGTTACTTCTTTTTACTTACAAGGTGACATAGATTTTTCTGACAACTGGAAAATGATAATAGGTGGTCGTTTAGATAACTTTGATATTACTGTCACTGATGTTAAGAAAGCACAAGATCAATCTAGAAAAGACGATATGTTTTCTCCTAGATTAGGTGTGATTTACAAGCCAGTAGATAACATGTCTTTATATGTCAGCTACAGCGAAAGTTTCCTTCCTAGGTCAGGTGAACAGTACAAAAAGCTTGATGCTAGTGGAGCTGCCCTTGATCCAGATGTTTTCAAAAATACTGAAATTGGTTACAAGTACGACATCCACGATGCTCTTACATTCACAGCTGCAATCTTTGATTCAGAATCTACAAGAGCTGAAAAAGATAATGTTTCTGGAGAAACAAATGAGATCAGAGGACTAGAAGTAGAAGGTGTTGAAATTGAATTATCAGGTGATATTGATGATCAAAATAATTTAACTTTTGGCTACACTTCGCTTGATGGAGTAACCAGCAAGGGTACAAAGCAACCAAGAGAACTTCCTGACCAAATGCTTTCATTGTGGTATTCATACCAAGCAAATGAAACCTTTGGTTTTGGTTTAGGTGTAACTCACCAAGGAGAGTCCTTCATAAAAGATACTTCTAATGGAAGCACAGGACCCGCTTTGCCTGATTACACAAGAGTAGACTTTGCGTTATTCATTAATGCTTCAGATAACGATGTGATTAGAATTAACATCGAGAACTTAACTGATGAATTATATTTCCCTCATTCGCATAGTACTCACCAAGCTTCTGTTGGTGAATCACTAAACGCTAGAGTTTCGTACACAAGAAGATTCTAAAGGGATATCGTATAAGCAGTCATGAATATTCTTGCTCCGAATTCTAAGAATTCAAAAACCGTTGGCGGAGCGGTTATGAAGATCAATACCCTGGTCATGATTTCGGAGCAGGTCTGTTCTAAAAGCTCAGTTCTTAATTAGGAGAGAGAACTGAAGGGAAAACCAATCTTACCATCTGTACCTACCATCAAGATTGGTTTTCCCTACACTTTAAAGGGTTTTGGAAGAGTTTTTTTTATTCGTTCTAACATAACACCCCTGGTGAAAAATTAAGCTCTTCCTCTCTTTATACGGTAAATTATCACAATGAATGAATTCATCATAGTCTTTAGAGAAACTCTTGAAGCTTCTCTTATAGTGGGAATTATTTACACTATTCTTATAAAGAACGAACTTTACGAATCCATAAAAAAACTTTGGATAGGTGTTGCTGCAGCTCTTGTCTTTAGTGTTTTAGTTGGCTATCTGGTTTATGTGCTCAAAGAAAGCTTTAGTAATGAGTCTGCAAGAGCACTTTTCGAATCAGTATTCATGTTTATTACGGCTGGATTGATTTGGTACGTAATTTTTTGGCTATCAAAACACGTTAGCGATAGAAAACAACTTGAAGCTGAAACTAATACAGCTGTTCAAGCATCAACTTGGGGAATTTTCTTTGTAATTTTCTTCTCCATTTTAAGAGAGGGCTTTGAAACAGCGATTTTTCTCTTAGGTAGTTTTTCAATGACGGGATCTTTTAGCTATCTTGGATTTACAGTAGGCGCTGCATTGGCCATTTTGATTGGGTATCTTGTTGTTGTTCAAGGCAGAAAGATCAACTTAAGATCTTTCTTTCAGGCAACGACACTATTATTGGTATTTTTGGCATCAGGCATGATTGCTTACGGCACTCATGAAGCCGAAAGCTATCTAGTTAAATCAGACAACCTTCAATTAATAGGTTTAGAAAGCAAATCGGACATTGCTCGTCCTTGGGATATCTTACAACCTAAAGATAGCCTTGATGAAAAAGATAATCCTTTCTTTTATTCTTTTGATTTAAAGGGTAAACAGAAATATACCCACATCATGCACGATAGTGGCAGAGTTGGAGTTTTTCTTAAGGGTTTTTTTGGCTACAACAGCAATCCAAACTATGTCGAACTACTATTTTGGATTATTTCTCTAATTGGAGGAATAGCTCTGTGGAGATCTTTCTACCGTCCAGCGACATAAATTAACGGTTTAGATTTACAACCTTCTTGTCTGAATCGACTCTTTCAAGATGCATTTCTGTCCAAACATCGTCAATAGCATTTAAAAAGTTTTGAATATCTTTGGCATTGTGTTTTGGAGTAATAGTTACTCTGAATCTTTCATCACCTTTTGGAACTGTTGGGAAAAAGACGGGCTGGATGTAAATACCGTGCTTATCAACTAAGAGGTTCGCTGCATCCTTACATAGGAGAGGATCCTTTATAAGTATTGGAATTATGTGACTATCATTCTCGATAAAAGGAATGTCAAGATTTCTTAATCCAGCTCTGATTTGATCAGAATTAAATTTAATTTCTCTTCTAAGATGATCTGCTTTTTTTGCAAGCTTAATAGCTTTAATTGAACTTGCAACGATCGAAGGATTCACTGAGGAGGTAAAGATAAATCCAGGAGCAAAGCTTCTTACAAAATCAATGATATCTGAATTCGCAGCTACATATCCTCCTAATTGCCCAAAAGATTTGGATAGAGTTCCATTTATTATATCTATCTTATCCGAGACACCTTGCTCCGCTGCAATTCCTCTACCTTCGGGACCATACAAGCCAACTGAATGAACCTCATCAAGATAAGTCAGAGCATTATATTTTTCAGCCAGCCAGATAATCTTTTCTATAGGAGATCTAAGGCCTTCCATGGAGTACAAAGACTCAAAGACAATCATTTTTGGAGTGTTTGCATTTGAAGTTTTTAAAAGTTCTTCTAAATGCTCAACATCATTGTGTCGGAAAATATGGACATTTACATTTGCATTTTTTATTCCTTGGATCATAGAGGCATGATTCAACTCATCTGAATAGATTTCAATACCCTGCATTTTTTTACATAAAGTCCATAGAGTTGATTGATTAGCGGTATAAGCCGATGGAAAGATTAATGAAGCATCTTTCTTATGTAATTCAGCCAGAGTTTTTTCAAGATCGGCATGATAACTGGAAGTTCCAGATATATTTCTTGTACCCCCTGAGCCAGTGCCAAGTTCTTGAGTTACTTTAATGGTTTCATTAACTATCGCAGGATGTTGACTAAGGTTTAAATAATCATTACTGCACCAGACTTCGACTTGTCTCTCTTTTTCACCATCTCTTTCAAGAGCTTTGGGAAATGTTGATCTTTCTCGGTTTATTTCTCTAAATTTCCTGTAAAGCCCCTGAGACTTTAAGGACTTTAGCTCATCGCTGAAAAATTTTTCATAATTCATTCTGTACCTAGCTAATTTTGAATACCAAATCTTTAATGTGAGGCAACTATATCACATCACATATGCTTCCAACATTGCGGTATCATTATGTATTGTTTAAGAACAAAAGGTTATATTGAAAACTTTAAGAATACTTTCTAGGAATAGTAGCTTGGCTAAGATTCAGGCAAATCTAGTTGCTTCTGCAATTCAAAATGTTTATTCAAATATCGAAATAGAACATCTACATAGGGAAACAAAGGGAGATATAGATCTAAGTACGCCACTCTCAAAGATGCCTGATCAGGGCGTTTTTACCTCTGATCTAAGATCGGCTTTGATTCAAGGTGAGGCTGATCTTGTAGTTCACTCATGGAAGGATTTACCTTTAGAGATGGAATCAGGCACAGAAATTATTTCAACTATCTCAAGAGCAGACAGCAGAGACATCTTGTTTTTGAAGAGGAAATCTTCAGAAAAAAAAGCTTTGAAACTTTATTCTTCTTCTCCCAGGCGAGAAAGGAATTTATCTTTAACATTAAACGATTTGATACCTTGGGATATTGATGAATGTAAATTTCTCCCTATAAGAGGAAATATCCAAACGAGATTTCAAAAGTTTTTAGACGACTCTGTTGATGGGATCGTAATTGCCAAAGCAGCAATTGATAGACTCTCAATGGATAAAAATTTTGTTAAATTTTATAAATTACACAAAGAATTCATCTCTTGGATGATTTTGCCGCACTCAATTAATCCATGTGCGCCTGGGCAGGGTGCTCTAGCAATAGAAGTAGCTGAAAACAATGAATTTGCTAGAGAAATTGCATCGTCAATAAATGAAAAATCAATTTTTGAGTCGGTTGAAAAAGAAAGAGAAGTACTTTCTAAATATGGAGGAGGATGTCATCAGAAAATCGGAGTATCAATAAAAAGACTTCAGTTAGGTGAAGTCATGAATGTTGTTGGCCTCACTGAGCAAGGCGATGAAATTGAGGAAAGACATTTCAGACAATACCAGAAGGTTTACAGCCCTGAAAACATTTCGATGGATGATATTTTTCCAAAAAATAAAGAAGAGATAAGTTTTTTTGACCGTGAGCCAGTGAAAGGTATAAACGAAATTCTAGAAAATTTTACAGATACAGGAATTTTCGTTTCTAGACAAAATGCTTTACCAGATGGAATAAAAATTTGTAATTCGAATATTTTATGGACGAGTGGTTTAGAGACATGGAAAAAGCTGGCCTCTAGAGGCTATTGGGTGAATGGAAGTTCTGATAGTTTAGGAAGAAATAATGAGAAACCTTGTTCACTGATTGAAAATGTAAAATGGATTAACCTCACAAACGATAAAGGCACAAAAGAAAGAGGTATACAAAACTTAGTTTCTTACAAATTAATACCAAAAGAATTAAGTTTTGATTTATCAGATAAGAAATTCTTCTACTGGATGAGCGCAAGTTCTTTTGAATATGCGCTTGAATTATATCCTAAGATCATAGATGCCCATCATGCATGCGGATTAGGATCAAGCTATGACATAATTAGCCGCAAAATTTCTTCTGTTCTGCCTTTTGTGAATTTTGAAGACTGGAAGAAATTTATTTTAAATGGCAAAGATGAACAGAAAATATCCTGAAACTAGACTGCGTAGATTGCGCAGTCATCCGTCGCTTTTAAAAATTACCGCAGAGACAACTTTGACGGTGGATGATCTGATTCAACCAATATTCATTAAGGAAGGAATAAAATCTCAAGAAAAAATAGATTCATTGCCAGGAATTTTCAGATACTCCAAAGAAGGAATTATTGAATATTGTAAAAAAATAATGGATGTTGGGATTAAAGCTGTCGCATTATTCCCGGTAATAGATCCTTCAAAGAAAGATCTTGATGGAAAAGAGGCTTTCAACAGAAAAAACTTAATTTGCACATGCGTACAAGCAATAAAAAAGGAAATACCTGACTTACTTTTAATCGTTGACGTGGCTCTTGATCCTTATACACCACATGGTCATGACGGAATTTTGAATGAGTCTGGCTACGTAGACAATGATGTTTCCTTAGAGGCCTTGAAAAAACAAGCCTTGACATTAGCGGATGCTGGAGCAGATATCATAGCTCCATCAGATATGATGGACGGAAGGATCGGAATTATTAGAAACGAACTTGAAGCTAAAAGTTTCTTTAATACTATAATTCTGTCTTACGCTGCAAAATACAGCTCTAAGTTTTATGGTCCATTTAGAGAGGCAGTCCAATCATCATCGAACATTGGCAAAAGTAATAAAGATTCTTATCAAATGTCTCCTCACAACATTGATGAAGCCCTTCACGAGGTTGAAATGGACTTAAATGAGGGTGCAGATGCAGTTATGGTCAAACCTGGGATGCCTTATCTTGATGTAATCAAAGCAGTCAAAGAAAAATTTAGAGTACCTACTTTTGCTTATCAAGTTAGTGGAGAATATGCAATGCTTAAGGCAGCTATTGAAAAAAAATGGTTGCAAGAAGAAGTATTAATAGAAAGTTTATATTCTTTTAAAAGAGCAGGAACAGATTGCATATTAACTTACGCTGCTGAGGAAGCTGCTAAAAAACTAGGTTAAAAATGCCAAACCAAAAATTTGTTAACGCCTTGAATAGAAAAGCTCAATCATGTCCGCCTATATGGTTTATGAGACAAGCAGGCAGATATCATTCTCACTATCAATCAATGAGAGCTAAATACTCATTTGAAGAATTATGCAAAAAGCCTCACTTGGCTGCAGAAACTGCAATTGGACCAATTGATGAATTTGATTTTGATGTGGCAATTTTATTCAGTGATATTTTATGGCCTCTACAAGCCATGGGCATGGAATTAGTATTTGATCCCGGCCCCAAATTTAGAAACTTTATTTCAGAAACTAATTGGAAAAAAGCTTTGAATAAAAATGATTTTGAATTTATGGACTTTCAATGCGAAGCCCTGAACTTAACTAAAGACAAGCTTGGAAATGACAAATCACTGATAGGTTTTGTCGGCGGCCCCTGGACGATTACTGCTTTTGGTATGGGAATGAATAAGTTAGGAAATAACTCTATTCAACTTAATGAGAATATAAATGACCTTCTTGAGAATAAAATTATTCCTTTTCTTCAGAAAAATATTGCAATGCAGATAGAAGCTGGAGCTGAAATCGTAATGATTTTCGATTCTTCAGCTCATCAAATTTTGACGAAAGATTTCAGAGGATATTTAGAGAAGGTTTCCGAACATCTTATAAGACCATTCAATGGAAAAGTGGGATATTACTCGAAAGAGAATATTGATTATGAAACTATAATTACTTTTACAAACGATGAAGAAAATAATTTTGCTGGAATAGGAGTAGATTCTAAAATATCAATTACGGAAACCCTTAAAAAGGTGAAAAAAGGCTTTTTACAAGGTAATTTTGATGAGTCAAAAATCCATGCAGATACAAACCTTTTTTATAAATGCCTTGAAGAATTTATTGAGGAACTTCTTCTGCTTGACGATGATGAAAAAAGTGGATGGGTTTGTGGTCTGGGTCATGGAGTTAACAAAGAAACACCCGAAGCTCACGTTAAACATTTTGTAAATGAAATAAGACAGGCTTTCAAATGAAATTCAAAGGAGAAGGTAATTTCAATCACGAGGATAAGGTTAAAAAAGGTCTTCTAATTACTTATTTAGGTACGCCAGATTCTCCTAATGTTAGAAATGTAAGGAAATATTTAAAAGAATTTCTGTCAGATCCTAGAATTGTTGAAGTACCAAAAATTATTTGGTGGTTTGTTTTAAATCTTTTCATCTTAAATTTTAGATCTTTCAACTCAGCAAAACTCTACAAGTCCATTTGGACAGAAGAAGGTTCCCCTTTATTGGTGAACTGTCTGAATATAAAAAGAAAAATCAAAGAGAATTTGCCGGATAACTATGAAGTCGCTTTAGGCATGAGATATGGCAAACCAAGCATTAAAAGTGCATTGAATGAGCTAAAAGATGCAAATTGTAGACAGATTGAAGTAATAACTCTTTTTCCTCACTATTCAGCTACCACTGTTGGGAGTATATTTGACGCTGTTTCAGATGAAATAAAATCTTGGAGATGGGTACCTAGTCTCAAATTTCTAAATAGCTATCATGATCATCCGAAGCTGATTGAATTACTATCAAGAAAAATCCAGGGCAGTTTTGAAAAACACGGAAAACCAGAGAGACTTGTTTTTTCCTATCACTCTATTCCAAAAAAATATTTTGAATTAGGTGATCCATATCATTGTCTATGTCAAAAGACTTCAAGATTAATTGCAGAGAGACTAGATCTTAATGAGAATGAATACATTACTTCGTTTCAATCTAGATTTGGTCCTTCTGAATGGTTAAAACCCTACACAAGCGATGTTATGAAGTCTCTTCCTAAGGATGGCATTTCATCCGTTCAAGTTGTTTCTCCTGGTTTTGGAGTTGATAACTTAGAAACATTGCAAGAAATAGATATTGAAAATAAAGAATATTTTGAAGATGCTGGAGGGAAAAAGTTTAATTATATTAAGTGCCTAAACGATGATGACGATCATATTACTTTTTTATCTGGTCTAGTAAATAACTAAAAGTGGACATCCAAGAAAAAAAAGATCTCGCTCAAAAATGGTTTAGAAGTTTAAGAGACAAGTTTTGTTATTCTTTTGAGGAAATTGAGAAAAATAAATTTTCTTTTGAAAGAAAATCCTGGCCTCATAAACATTCTGGTGGTGGTGAAATGAGTATCATGAAAGGAGAGGTCTTTGAAAAAGTTGGTGTGAATATTTCAACTGTGTCAGGTACCTTTGAAGATGATTTCAGAAACCAGGTTAAGGGTACGGAAAATTCTCCTGAATATTTTGCAACTGGAATAAGTTTGGTGGCGCATATGAACTCACCAAAAATTCCAGCTTTCCATTTCAATACTAGATTTTTGGTTACTGGTGATTCTTGGTTTGGAGGAGGCGCTGATTTAACTCCCACTCTGGAAGACAAGGAAAGTATTAATTTCTTCCATAATCAAATGGAGGAATCTTGTAAAAATTTCAAAGAAAATGCTTACAAAGAATACAAAAAGAATTGTGATGAATACTTTTATCTAGGCCATCGTGATGAGCCAAGAGGTGCTGGAGGAATATTTTTTGATCACGTTAATACTAATAATTGGAATAAGGATTTTGATTTTATAAAAAGAGTAGGGGAATCAACTCACACTGCAATAACGAATATTGTTAAAAATAAAAAAGATCTTTCTTGGACCCATGAAGAGAAGGATCTACAGCTTATTAAAAGAGGGAGATATGTTGAATTTAATCTTATCTGGGACAGAGGAACTTTATTTGGCTTGAAAACTGGAGGATCAACAGAAGCAATTTTGATGTCTATGCCACCAAATGCGAAATGGGACTGATGAAAGGGCTTATTATTTACTCTTCTGTAGACGGGCATACAAAAAAAATTTCAGAGAGAATATTATCAAAGCTTGATTCTAGGGATGATTACGAATTAATTTCGCTGGATGACTTAGGAGATGACCACATTGAAAAGGCTGACAAAATCCTTGTCGGAGCAAGCATAAGATATGGTAAATATAGAAAAAATTTATTAGATTTTTTTAATTCATACTCGGATGTTTTGATTAGAAAGAAAACAGCTTTTTTTAGCGTAAATGTAGTTGCAAGAAAGGAAGGAAAAAATAAACCTAAAAATAATCCGTATTTAATAAAATTATTAAAAAAAATTTCCTTTAAGCCTGATCTCATTGAAGTTTTTGCAGGAGTGGTAGATTACCCTAAATACAACTTCCTAGATAAATATATAATCCTTTTTATTATGTTTTTAACTAAAGGTCCAAAGGATCTAAGCAAAACTCATGAATTCACTGATTGGGATAAAGTTGATCTCTTTGCAAAACTTTTCTCAGACCTCAGATAATATTTCCTAACTATCGTTTATAATATCTAAATGCAAAGAGCGGTATATCCTGGGACTTTTGATCCTATGACTATGGGGCATGTAGATCTGGTAAAAAGAGCAAGTAAGCTTTTCGATTCAGTAATAATAGCTATTGCATCTAGTGATTCAAAGAAACCTATGTTTTCTCTTCAAGAAAGGATTGACATAGGAAACAAAATATTTGCTGAAGACCCAAAGGTCGAAGTGGTTGGTTTTTCTGGCTTGTTAGTGAACTTCGCTAAAGAAAATGGTGCGGATATTTTAATAAGAGGTCTAAGGGTAGTAGCTGACTTTGAATATGAATTTCAATTAGCAAATATGAATAGAGCAATGAGCCCCGAAATTGAGAGCGTGTTTCTTACTCCTAAAGAAGAGTATTCTTATATTTCATCAAGTCTAGTTAAGGAAATTGCTACCATGGGCGGGGATGTGAAAAGATTTGTTGACCCAGTAACCCTAGAAGCTCTTAATAAGAAAATAAACAATTAGCGCTGACAATTAGGACAAAAAACTGTACTTCTGTTGTTCATCCTGATTTCCTTGAGAATTCTTCCGCATTTTAAGCAGTCTTCTTTTCCTCTTCCATAAACCTGTAATTCAACCTTAAAATATCCTGGAGAATTATCAGGGTTTAAATAATCTCTGAGAGTTGTTCCCCCAGCTTTTATGGCCTTTTCCAGCACCTTCTTTATTGCGGCAACTAAAGCTTTTGAATCGTTTTTTGTAATCCTTTTGGCTTTTTTTGTGGGTTTTATACTTGAATCAAATAAAGCTTCGCATGCATAAATATTACCAATGCCAACTACTATTCTAGAATTCATGATTAAAGTCTTTATCGGAACTTCTCTTCCTCTACTTATTTTGTACAGGTAGTTTTCATCGAAGGCATCTGACAATGGCTCTGGACCAAGCGATTTTATTAGGAAATGATTTTTAAAATCTTTGGTGTAATGAATCGAGCCGAATCTTCTAGGATCTGTATATCTAAGTAACATTCCATTTTCAAAACATAAATCCCAATGGTCATGTTTCTGAGGTGAAATGTTGTTTGATAAATATCTCAGACTTCCAGACATGCCTAAATGAATCAAAAGATATTCTGAATCCAAATTAACAATTAAATATTTTGCTCTTCTTGAAAGGGAAGTAACCCTTTTTGAAATAAGTATTTTCGCTAGGTTCGATGAAACTGGCCAACGAAGATTTTTATTTCTTAATTCAAAAGTCTTTATAAGACTTTTTTCTATTTTAGGTTTAAGGGCTCTGACCGTAGTTTCAACTTCTGGTAATTCGGGCATGAATTAATTCATAAACTCATCTAGATTATATAAATCTTGTGGCGAGAGCGTACCAGCAGATAGTTTTAAACCAAAATCAGAAAGGATGAAGTCGTATTTAGCAGAAGCATAATCTCTTTCAGCGGCAAACACATTTCTTTGCGCATTTAATAGATCAATAATATTTCTTGTATTTGCTTCAAAGCCATATTCTGTGGCAATTAAAGCTGATTCAGCCGATTTAAAAGCTTGCTCTCGTGCTTGTACATTAGCTTTTGCGGTCAACAAAGACGAATGTTTCGATTTAATATCTTGTATGACACTTCTCCTTGTGAATTTAGTTTGTTCTTTTGCTTTATCATAATTTGCATACGCTTCTCTTCTTTTTGAATGAGCAATACCTCCTGCGACAAGAGGCCAGCTAAATTGTATCGAATAATTATTTGATTCCGTTTCTATGCCCAAGAGGGGGTTTTCAATAAAGCCACCAAATCTACCTTGATAAGAAGTGCTACTATTTAAAGTTCCAACCAGATCAATATTTGGAATGTGGCCACCTATGCTCGCTTTTGCGTTATTTTGAGCGGCTCTTTCAGAAAGCTTAGCTGTCTTCAATACATTACTATTAACGAGACCAATTTTTACCCATTCGTCCTGATCATCAACCAATACTTTCCCAAATGGATAATCTAATAAATCTGATATTTCAGGGGCCTCATTGACTAGGGCTATTAAAATTTCTCTAGCAACATCTAATTGACCCTCCGAAGCAATTCTTGAGACTCTTGATAAATCATAGAAAGCTTGAGTTTCTTGAAAATCTGTAATTGGAGATATGTTTTCCTCAAATAATCGTTTCGCTCTATCTAATTGTTTTTTTAGTGCTCTCTCCTCCGATACTGCTGTCTCCAAATTATTTTGAGCTTTCAACAAGCCAAAATAAGCTTGAGCAACTCTAAAAATCATTTGCTGTTGAGATAAAAGGAATTGAGCTGTGGCGCTTTCGGTTAAAGCCTTACCGCTAGCAAATTGAAACCACCTATCAACCCTGACAATTGGTTGACTCAATCTTAGAGAATAGCCAAACGAGTTATACTCATCTGTCTTGTTATTATCGATGAAGCTATTATTCCAAGATGTCGATGCACTTGTGGTAATCGACGGTAAAAGCCCGGCTAGAGTTTGTTCTTTGATTTCCTTGTTAGCTCTAAAAGTCGCCTCTGCTATTTTCAACTGAGGATCCTCTTCTAAAGCAATTTCATATATTTCAGAAAGGGTTTTACTGAAAGCAGGCGTTGTAAAAAATAGAAGAAATAAAGAAAAAATAAAAACCTTCATATCAAAAATGTCTTGAAATTTTTTTTTAAAAGTTATCTTCATAATAATTTTTTGTGGGGCATTATGCTATAAAATATATCTAATGAAAAAGTTAGACGTCAAAAGCATCAAAGAAGTTCCCTTTAACGAAAACATACAGCAAACCGCCAGCTCACAATTTAAAAATTCAGAGAAAGTTTACCTCTCCGGAAGCACAAAAGATATAAGAGTTCCCATGAGGAAAATAACACAAACTTCTTTAAAAACTTCTGAAGGAGAAGAAAAGCAGTCTCCAATTTTCGTCTATGATTCTTCGGGTCCTTATACAGATCCAAATGCGTCTTTTGATATAAAAGATGGTCTTCCTTCTTCTAGACCTTGGTTGAAAAAAAGGCAAGAAGAAGATCCTTCAAGTACTCAAATGAGCCTTGCAAAGAAAGGTATTATCACTCCCGAGATGGAATACATTGCAATTCGGGAAAATCAGAACATAGAAAAAAACAGAAAATTAAGAGAAGGAACT
>CACNYO010000011.1 GCA_902624765.1 uncultured SAR86 cluster bacterium | reverse complement strand
AAGCTTGAAAGTTTTATTAATAATCAACAAACATTACCCCCAACAGAATATATTTCATTAGAATACTCATCTCCCAGCCAGTGGTACAGACCCTTTTATATGCAAGGTACATTTAGACCAAAAGTAACATTGATCGATAACGCTATTTTTGAGGGATCGCGTGGCTTTTCCATTTATCAAGAATTTAAACCAATTGATGGAGAATCGCTAATAGTGTCTCGAGGTTGGACTTCTTCATTTGATGAGCCCATGAAAAACCAAAATCAGCAATACTTTTTACAAGGAATTTTTAGACCAATCGAAAAAGCATTCTCTTTAGATAACCAGATCAACCAAACATCAGAAAACATTCTGGAAATGCAAACCTTTGACATCGATATGATTAATAAAGAGTGGAGCACAAGCTATCCAGCTGTGGTTTTTGAGTTGGATGAGTTTTCTATGGACGGTTTCACTAGGATTTGGCAACCAGTTTACTTAAAGGCAAATCGTCACTTTGGCTATGCTATTCAGTGGCTAGGTTTAGCTTTAGTCGCTTTAGCAGGTTTTATTTTCGTAGGATTCAAAGCAAATGATTAAAAAAAATTTCATCATAGCTTTGTTAATCTTTTTAACTCCAATTTTGGTAATTCTTTCCAGTACTATTTGGTACTACTCTGGCACCTATCTTCCCGAGGGAAGAGTAAACAATGGTCAACTGCTATCTCCGCCAATTGAAATGGGGAAATTGGGTGTTACATTTGATTATCAACCTTTCAATATTGAAACTATTGAAAGAGATTGGATGATTTTTCAATTTATCAAAGATGTTTGTTCTGATATTTGTGATGATGCTGCTTATGTTGCTAGACAAACAAACATTGCGCTCAACAGAGAAAGTATTAGGGTGGCAAGATTTTTACTGACTGCGGAAAATAAAAATTTCGAAATTATAGAAAAATATCAACCTCTAAATCATGCCACCTATAACGATGATTCAAAAATAGTCCAAGAATTTCAAAACCAAAACATAAATCCTTTCGAGGATGGCTCCTTATTTATTGTTGATCCTCTTGGAAACGTTATTATGTTTTATGGTCATAAAGAAGATAAAAACGAGAACTTCAAGCAAATCTTGGAGGACTTAAAAAAATTATTAAGAGTGTCAAAAATTGGATAACTTTAAAAAGATTCAAATAATCAGCTTAATAGGAATATTTTTAGCTTTTGTAGTTGTTGGTCTCGGGGCTTGGACAAGATTAGTAGACGCTGGACTGGGATGCCCTGATTGGCCAGGTTGTTACGGCCACCTTTGGATGCCGGTGACTGAGTCAGAGATTAAACAAGCAAACGTAACTTTTCCTGAAAGACAATTTGAATTAGCTAAGGCAGTTCCTGAAGTAGTTCATAGATATTTTGCAGGATCTTTGGGATTATTAATTTTTGGTCTTTTCTTTTTAGCTATTTTCTCGAAAATAAAAGATAGAAGACTCAATAATTTAATTTTTGCTGCAACGGTACTGGTTTGCATACAGTCATTGTTTGGATACTTAACAGTAAGCTTGCAGCTATGGCCTCAGGTCGTAACTTTGCATTTACTGGGAGGTTTTTTTACAACCACGCTAGTATTTTTAATCTTCTTAAGATCATCGCAACTCAGGTCTACTTTTAATGTTAGCTTTTCAGTGCTTAACAAAACAAAAACTTTATTAAATTGGGCTTTTCCTTTTTTAATTGCACAAATTATTCTTGGTGTGTGGCTCAGCTCAAATTATGCAGCCTTAGCCTGTCCTGACTTTCCTAAATGTCATGGGCAATGGTTGCCTCCGGCAGATTACACCAAAGGGTTTAACTTTCTTCAGCAAATAGGCCCAGATTATTTGGGAGGACAGCTGGATGTGGAGTCCAGAGTTGCAATTCATTTTATACATAGGATAGGAGCTATTGCAGTCTCCATCGTATTCCTTTTGCTCACTTGGCGTTTTTATAAAGAAAACTATCGATTAGCGTCATTCGGTTTTGCTTTTTTAATTGGCTTTCAATTTGCCTTGGGAATGTCGAATATCTATTTTCAAGTCCCTTTATACGTAGCCATAGCTCATAACTTGGGTGCGCTCTTCTTGTTGATGTATTTATCCTTTATTAGGCTAAAATCCTCTACAATAAGCACCGCATGAGCCTGACAATCATTGAATATTACAAACTAACAAAACCCAGTGTTTTGTACTTACTCATGATCACAGCCGGAGCTTCTATGGTTTTGGCAACCAATTTTGACTTGAATTTTGTAACCGCCTTTTCAGGTTTTCTGGGAATAGCTTTGATAGCTGGATCATCAGCTGCAATCAATCAGATACTTGATTTTAAGTATGACTCTGTCATGGAAAGAACGGGTAAAAGACCTATTGTTACTGGAAAAATAAGTGTTTCCTCAGCAACTTTATTTGCCGTTATTTTGCTTATCTGTGGATCGGCTTTAATACTTTACTTCAATAATTTTCTTACTTGGTCTCTTACCTTTGCAACCTGGGTTTTTTATGCGTTTGTTTATACCAAGATCTTAAAATTCTCAGGAGTTCTAAATATAGTGATCGGAGGTTTAGCTGGCTCGATGCCTCCATTGTTAGGTTGGACGGCAGTTGTGGGCACAATAGATCCCTTACCGTTATTGCTTGTGCTTTTAATTTTTATTTGGACACCGCCTCACTTTTGGGCTTTAGCTATCAATAAAAAAGATGAATATGCGAGGGCAGGTATTCCAATGATGCCAGTAGTAAAAGGCATTGAATACACAAAAATTCAAATTGTACTTTATTCAATTTTATTGTTGCTTGTGTCACTGCTATTGTTCGCCACCGGCTATTTCGGCTACCTATATTTATTTGGAGCCTCATTGTTAGGTGGAATTTTTATCCAAAAATCATGGATGCTAAAAAATAGTAATGGGGCTGATTATTCAATGAACTTGTTTTTATATTCTATCGTTTACCTAACTTTAATCTTTTTGTTGATGGTTGCTGACAGGGCGGTTATCGCTTATGTCTAAAACTTCAAACATCCGGTTGACCGTTTTATCTTGTCTAGTACTAGTCTCGATGGTGATCGGTGTTTTTGTGTACAGCATAGTATCTCCTAAAGAATTAACTAAAGACGAATATAAAGAGCTTAAATTTTATGAACTCTCAGCACCAAGACAACTAACAGATTTTAGACTTAAATCTGGTTCAGATGTTTTTAAACAGACCAATTTATTAGAGAAGTGGCATTTGGTATTTATGGGTTTTGCATCTTGTCCAGACATGTGTCCAATGACTATGGCAAAGATGAAAAAAACATCAAATTTACTAGCAGAGAGAAATATTCAATTAAGGAACAAAATTAACTTTATGATTATCTCAGTTGATCCAGATAGGGACACTCCTGATCTGATCGACACATACGCTAAATCTTTTGATCCATCTTTTATTGGAGTAAGCGGGGACATTGGAACGATATACACTTTAGCAACACAGCTTACTCTTCCCTTTGTTCCAGTAGTGGATTCAAAACGTACTGATTACGATATGGATCACAGTATGAATCTCGCTTTGTTAAGCCCATCTGGAAGATATTACGGATTCTTTAAATCACCAGTTGATCCACTAAACATGGTAACTGTCCTAGAAAGCGTTCTGACCTACAACAGATAAAATTAGTTTTGAACTACAATCTCGCAATCTTTCATAATCGCAGCCTGTCTGATTGCATTTAGTTGACCCTTGTAAAGCGCTAACTTAGCCGCTTCCTCTTGATTGCCTTTAATTCCTGCAGCTAGGATGGGCATAAATACAACAGCAGTTGCTATATATGCATCGTTATCTTTTTTCTTTTTGTCAATCACAGAAGAAATTTCAGGTATTCTGTTTTGAATATTAAGCGCATCCAAAGCAAGTTCTTTGCAAGAATAATCTTTGTATTCCGCAACAGATACAATATCAGCTTGAACTGAAGCAGACGTAACACTTTTTACGCCACAAGCCGATAAAAGAATCACTATAAAAGTAAGGAAAAATAGTTTCATAATTTCTCTCATTTATTGAATCTAAATATCCATTTTATTTAAACTATTAGAATTCACCTAAATTTTATTTTTTTAAAAAATTAATTTTTTATCAAAGTTTTTATATTAGACTAAATGATATTCATTAAAAGTTTCATAAATAGGAGAAAAATATGGAAATTTCACAAATTATGGATGCAAACATAGGACTTATGACGGCTAATGCTGCCTTTTTCGTAGGAAATGTCTTGCTTCTTTGGATGATGTTTAGAGGAGTATCAAATGCTTATATCTACGGAGCTAATACTTTTGGCAAAGTAATTCATTCTGTAATGTCTCTTTGCATAGTTGGGTTCTTTTTTGGTACCTACGGCAACGTTACTTCTTTAGTAAACAATTGGGCTTATGCTCTATCTGAATCAGGGCAAGATCTCCCGGGAGGTCTACAGATGTTTGTAGATAGGATGGGAGCAACTGGGTATGTAGATCCTTCTATTATTCCTTCTGATCCTCTCGGATTGGTTTTCATGGTGGCAGTTTTAATAGGGCTGTTAGGCGGAATGTGGACAGCTCCTGCGCCTAAAGATTGAGCTTATAAAATAAAAAAAGGAGGCTAAAGCCTCCTTTTTTTTATGCTAAGTGATACCATGTCACATCAGTTTAATTAATAAGGAGAGAAATATGACTGAAATGGAAATAATTAATCAATTCAATGTTTTTTTGATTAGCAACTCTGTATATCTTGCAGCAGGAGCTTTTCTTATATGGGTTGCTTTTAGAATGGTGGTCAATGTTCAAAATGATCCAGGCACACCAATGCTTAATAAAGTCTTAGCAACCTTATTTGGCTTAGGTGTTGTTTATTACAATCTACAAACGGTAGGTTTTTTATACGCGAACTGGCAAGGCACTGTAAACGCCTTAGCAGAGCTTGATAATCTGACAGCCAATGGCCAACAATTTGTTGACTCAATTGGTGTGGGGGACTCTTCATTTAGTTTGATACCTGCTGACCCAGTGTTTATGGTCTGGTACCTTGTCATACTTGCAATTATTCTTGGCGGTATTTGGATCAAAAGAAGCTAAAATCTTTGATAAAAAAAGAGGAGCAGCCGCTCCTCTTTTTTTATTTGATTGTAAGTATATTAAGATAAGAAAGTATTTAATTAATTAGGAGAGAAAAATGAATGAATACGAAATATGGTCAACATATCAACTTGCTATGGTAAGTAGAGCAATCTTCACACTATTTGTATTTTTTGCTGCTTGGTTTGCAGCTAGAGTGACACTTAATCTTGTAAATTCCGGAAATGCAAATATGTTCACAAAACTGGTAACCACAGTTTTTGGGCTTTTGATTGTTTATTTTGGTTTAATTCAACAAGCATTTACAACTTGGACAACCGAAGGAGCTGCATATGCTTTGAGTCAAGTTGAAGAGCCTTCTGGAAGATTTGATTCTTTTGTGGCTTTTTTTGCTTCAGAAGGAGAGCCTACTTATAGTTTGATAGGAGATCCTTTCATAACCTTATTTTGGGTAATTCTAGGACTCTATATTATTCTTCCGTTATGGATGAATAATAGTTCCGACTGACTTAAGCTAAAAAAGGGGCTTTGGCCCCTTTTTTTTACATCTCAACAATAACTTTTCCAGTTGCTTTTCTGTCTTGAATGAATTTCAGAGCTTCTACTGAATCTTCAATCTTATAAGTATGAGAGACAAGGGGTTTAAATTTACCTTCATTAGCCATTTTGAAACAGTCATCAAAATTTTGTTTATTTACCTCAGGCTCTAAACCTACAAATTGTCCCCAAAACACCCCTACAATTTGGCACTCCTTTAACAAGGTCAAGTTCAATGGCATTTTTGGTATGCCAGCGGTAAATCCTATAACTAGATACCTTCCGTTTCTTGCAATAGCTCTTAGAGAAGGTTCAGCGTAATCGCCACCAACAATATCGTAAATAACGTCGATTCCATTTGGGGCAACAGCTTTTAGATTATTAGAAAATTCCTTCTGTTTATCTTTATCCATATCTCTGGGATATAAGACAACCTCATCAGCACCCTCTTGTTTGCAAATTTCTAATTTTTCTTCAGACGATGCGGTAGCAATTACTTTAGCTCCCATTGCTTTGCCTAGATGAATAGCAGTAATTCCAAGACCACCTGCTGCTCCAGAGACCATTAAAGTCTCACCCTCTTGGAGTTTTGCTCTTTGTTTAAGCCCATGAATTGTAGTTCCATAATTCAAAGGAAATGCAGCTCCTTCAGCAAAACCCATAGAATCCGGTAGTTTAAATAATGAGGCTGCAAAAACAGCTACTTTTTCACTCATTCCTCCAGTTCCAGTCATTGCAATAACTCGATCTCCTTCTTTGAAACCTTCAACGCCAACTCCTATTTTGCTAATTACTCCAGCTACTTCTCCCCCTGGGGTAAAAGGAAAAGGAGGTTTGAACTGATAAAGGCCCTGAACTATCAGTACTTCAGGAAAGCTAACTCCAGCAGCTTTAACATCAATGATTACTTGGCCATCCAATAATTCTGGCTCTGCTACTTCTTCTACCTTATGTATATCAAGAGGTCCAAATTCACTACAAACAAATGCTTTCATATTTCTCTCCAATCAAAACTTATTTATATTTTGCCTTATTCAATCGCAGATAGGTACTCTGTAAGAAAAGAATCAAAGTCTTCTTCTTCCTCGGAATCTTTTAGATCGAATTCTTTTAAAGATGCAATGGCCTGCTTTTCAAGGTAATCAACTTCCCTTTTTTTCTTAAGTATTTCTTCTTTGTGATTTTTTGCAATATGATCAGTGTATTCATCCCACGTTTTTCCTGATGAAATTATTTCTTGTAAAAGCTTTCCAGAAGGTGTTTTGTCTGAATCATTTATCTTTTGTCGTTGAGATTCAAGAGATTTTTTAAAAATATTTTTGTATTTTTGATTTCCTATCAGAGCTTCAAATGTTGTCATATCATCAATAATTTCGGCTGCTCTATCTCTTAAAAAAAATGATCCCTCTTTAAAATCTAGCTTTAGGTCTATGTCTCTGCCAGATTGGACAACGTTGTTCCAGTTGGACTGTATTTTTTTTATTTCATCTGGTTTGCATGGTTGATCTTCTTTTAGCAGACAATAAAAGAGAAAAGCTTCTAAAAAGATGGCTGTTTCATCTGAAATGCCATATGGATCGTAGATATTATTATCAAGCGCTCTTACTTCAACGTACTCAATACCATTTTCTCTTAGAGCATTTATAGGTCTTTCTCCGCTACCCACTAATCTTTTAGGCCTTATAGAGCTGTAATACTCATTTTCAATTTGAATTATTGCAGTATTTAGTTGTATGTATTCATCATCAACTTTTGTACCTAAAGTTTTATACCTGGGATGATCAGTGGTTAAGGCTTTTTTTAAATCATCTAAATACTCATCAAGATTATTGTAGGCAATATTAAGGTTATCTTGAGATTTTGATATGTAGCCTAATTCGCCCATCCTTAAACAAGTTGCATTTTCTAGGAAAAGATCATTTTGATTTAATTCCTTTAAACTATGCTCTCTGCCTTTTGCAAAGGCTTTTGGAATAATTGGACTGCACCCAAAAAGATAGGTAATTAGCCATGCATTTCGTCGGAAGTTTCTTACCAGGCTTAGATATTTTTTATCTTTAAATTCTCTTAATGTTTGTTTTTCTTTTTTTGCCCATTCTTCAAATAAGTGATTATCATAAGAAAAATTGTAATGTATCCCGGAGACTGTTTGCATCATGCTCCCATATCTATGTGATAATCCAACACGATAAAGTTTCTTAAGTTTGCCAGAGTTAGAATTACCATAGTCCGCAATTGGAATTGAAGACTCATCTTCTATTGACATAGGAATGCTTGCTGGCCAAAAGTCATCATTAGTATTTTTTAAACAAAAATAAACGATATCTTCTAATTCTTTTAGGCAGTCATTTAAATCTTCATTAGGACCGGTTACCAACTCAATTAGGGCTTCTGAGAAATCGGTGGTAATGCGAGAATTTGTTAAAGATGATCCGAAAGCTTTAGGATGAGCGCTTAAAGATATGGAGCAGTTATTTGATCTTAAATTTTCCTTCTCAATTCCTCTTTGTGAAAATTCCATGAAATCAGAGACATTCAATGCATCTAGATTTTCTAGGGAATTAAGAAATTTTTTGGACATTACAGGTATAGATTATACCTTTGGACCAGCTGCTACTACTTCGGATGAAAGATTAAATTTTTCTATGTTATTTCTAAATTTTTCAGCAAGTTGTTTTGCCTCATTATCGTAATCTGATTTACTTCCCCATGTAGCAGACGGATTTAAAAGCTTTGAATCTACCCCATCAAGATTGACGGGTATTTCAACATTCATAATATCAAGCATTTCTGTTGATGATTCATGGATTGAACCATTCTGAATAGCTTTTATTACGCTCCTAGTGACAGGAATATCGAATCTATTGCCAACTCCGTAGGGACCTCCAGTCCAACCAGAATTAACAATGAATACTTTACTGCCAAAACTTTCGATTCTCTTCATTAGAAGCTCAGCATAAACTCTTGGGGGCCTTGGGAAAAACGGCGAACCAAAACAGTGAGAGAAGGTTGAATCTAAATCTTTAGAAGAACCAATTTCGGTAGAACCAACCTTTGCTGTGTAACCACTCAGGAAATGATATGCGGCTGCTTCTTTGCTCAAAATAGAAACTGGGGGGAGTACTCCGGTTAAATCACAAGTGAGGAAAATTATTGCATTAGGTTCGCCTGCAAAATTATCTTTTAAATGACTGTCTACATGAGATAGAGGATATACAGCTCTGGTATTTTCGGTAATAGATTGATTAGTATAATCAATATCAACTGTATTTGGCTTGAGCACTACGTTTTCAACCACAGAACCTCTTTTGATAGCATCCCAAATAATAGGTTCGTTTTTTTGCGATAGATTTACGGTTTTTGCATAACATCCGCCTTCAAAATTAAAGACAATTCCCTCACCCCAGCCGTGTTCATCATCACCAATCAACCATCTGCTCGGATCAGCTGATAAAGTTGTTTTACCCGTTCCAGAGAGACCAAAAAAAAGCGAAACATCACCATTTTCCCCAGCATTTGCAGCACAATGCATTGGTAAGACATCATGTTCAGGCAGGATAAAGTTCAAAACCCCAAACATAGACTTCTTCATTTCACCTGCATAAGCAATACCGAGAATAAGAACCTTTTTTTCAGTGAAATTAATCATTACTGTTCCGTCCGAATTAGTTCCATGAACTTTCGGATCACAAGCAAAGCTTGGAATAGATCTAAGATTCCATAATTCTTTGCCTTTAGGATTAAAAGATTCAGGCTTGATAAACAAGCTTTGACAGAATACGTTATGCCAAGCAAGTTCATTCTCAACCAGAACAGGTTGGTAATGCTCTGCACTAGCTCCTACATGTAGGTCTGCAGTATAGGTTTCTTTCCCTTTTAGATAGTCTTCTGATTCATTCCAAAGTCGATCAAACTTTTCAGATTCGATAGGCTGATTGTTTTCACTCCAATCAACAACATCCTTGGTAACTGAATCTTCAACAATAAATTTATCCTTAGGACTTCTCCCAGTTCTTCCGCCGGTAGTGACAACCAAAGCTCCGTTTGAAGCAGTAACCCCTTCCTTGTTATTGAGGGCAATTTCTATAAGATTATCTATCGGAATATTGTGATTCATTAAGCTTCGTAAAGTACGGTGGAATATTATGACACTTTATAAGACAAATTTAATCAACAAAGAAGAATTATTCTCATTAATTATAAGGCGTGAACGAAAAAATAAATTTTAAAGAAAACGAATTCGGATACATAGAGTATAAATCCAAAAATCCTTACGAGTTTTATCAAATATTCAATGAATTAGATGAAGCCGAAACTCAAGATAGTTTTGGTTGGTTAATTTTTCCAGAACAGGGGAAAAAACCCTATCCAGTAGTAGTTTGCGCGCATGGAAGCGATAATTGGGCCGGGCACCATCATGAACATATACTCAATTTTCTCAATAATGGAATTGCAGTCTTTAAAGCGCACAGTTTTGACTCAAGGGGGGTTGCTTCCACTGTCGAAGATCAACTCTCTGTGACAACAGCCATGATGATGGTTGATGTGGTAGAACCTTTGAAGTTTTTATCAAGGCATCCTGATCTAGATGCTAATAAAATCGCAATTACCGGTTGGAGTTTAGGCGGCATGGTAGCTTTCTATGCTGCATGGGAACCTATCATGGAGAAGCTTGCACCAGATGGGGAGAGATTTTGTGCTCATCTGCCTTTCTACCCTCCAACATTTTTGAATCCGGATGAACACCGATGGTCAAAAGCTCCAATTTTAAATTTAATTGGTTCAGATGATGACTACACGCCTGGCATTCTTGTTAAAGACATTTGTAAAGAAATGAAAAAAGCTGGTGCGAATGTTGAGGTATATGAATTCAAAAAAGGGCATCACTCTTTTGATTCTATTCATCCTGTGACTTTCTGGCCAGAAGCGCTGGCTATAAATGAAAAGTTTGCACAATTGAAAAACGATGGAAGTATCACTTTTATTACCGATGAAGGAAAAGCAATGAGTGCTAACTCATTTGAAGATAGAGTTAAAATATTTGAAACCGGCGAAGTAAAGTTTGGCGCTCATTCGGGTGGAGATTGGTCGATAAGAAGAGACGCTATGGATCAAGCGCTTTCTTTCATGAAAAAGCATTTGCTTTAAAATAATATCTTTTAGAAATTTTCCCCTTCTTTTAAATAAACTTTTTCTAAATCCTGATAAAGGTCAATTTTTTGCAGTTCCTTAAATTGAATCTCATTTCCAAAATGCATTGCCTTGGGATCTCTTGGATCAAATTTATCCCAGTTAGATTTTGGTTTTCCGTATTTGGCAATATTTGCCCAGTCCTTGATCATAACTCTAGATACTCTAATGTCTTTATAATTCCATGGCCAAAAAGGTATGGGACTTTTAAATAGGTAAAATAACTCTAAGCCATGGGTTGCATCCAAAGTTTGATTTTCCGAAGAAGGCGTTTTTTCAAAATAATAAAGATAAGTATCGCCTCCATTTTTTGCATACTGACTCGCCATGAAGTAGCCATCTCCTCCAAATGATAAATCGCCGTAAAGTTCTTTTGCTGCTCTTAAAGACGAATAATCAAGATTTTCTGCATACTGCTTAACCTCATTAGGCAGCGGAATAAATGAAAAGTCAGAAAAATTCCAAACTTGGGTTATCCAGTCCTCTTCGAGCGGATCGCCAGAGTAAATAAGAGGAAAAAGATTCGTTCCTTCATTGGCATTAAATCCAGCTACATAAATGATGTCATTGGTGTTTCCTTTCGTGAAACTAGCTTGGGTGGTTTCAGAAAAAACCCAGCCATCTTGAATCGGAAACCAAGACCAGTCCTTATCTTCATGATCGGAGTCTTCGTAGTAAAAAGCATTTGCCGGCGCTGATCTTAAATCCTCCAACGTAGGGTTATCTTTCCCTGTGAAAAACTGAGCAAAAGATGCTCCCATTTCTTCTGCCGATGAAAACTCTCCAACACTCTCCGTTAATTTTCTAGCTCGTCCTACCGTGTAGCCACTTTGGGCTATAGCTTTGTGAAATAAATCCTTGGCTAAACCAGTCGAAACTAAGGTCTCCACCGATGCTCCGCCTGCAGATTCGCCAAATATAGTTACATTATTAGGATCTCCACCAAATTTATGAATGTTAGCTTGCACCCACTTGAGAGCATGAATTTGATCAAGAGTTCCGTAATTACCGGATACTTTTTTTGGAGATTCCGCGGATAGCAAAGGATGAGCCATAAAACCCAGTGGGCCTAAACGATAGTTTATTGTTACCAAAATAATCCCTTCTTTCGCAAAGCTATCAGAGATATAAAAGCCACCCCCATCTCCTCCACGATAGCCGCCACCGTGAATCCATACCATCACTGGTAAAGAACCGTTTTCAAGTTTTTTAGGCTTAATGATATTCAGATACAAACAATCTTCCGATTGTTCAGGGCTTAAATTTAAATCTGGTAAGTAGCTCAACAAGAAAGAGCCGTCTGTGATCAATCGTTCTTGCCACCACTCCAATCCAGCAGAGGTAATAAATATTTCAGCAAACCTTCCCAGTAATCCATCTCCTTCTTGCGCCTGAATACAGGTCTTACTGGTACTTTGTGCATTTAGAATTCCACCCCATCCTTCATGCGATTGTGGAGCTTTGAATCTGAAGTCATTCACAGGAGCTTCTGCGTAGGGCACGCCAAGAAAATATTCCGTATCGTCTTTTTCGTAGCCAATCAAATCGCCTTGTTTTAGGCTAACGATTTTTGTTGGAATTAATGTTTCTTCTTGTGAACAACTTAAAAAAGTTATCGCAAGCAAAATGCTTATTAAATATTTCACTTTATCCTCTTTATTTGAAAGCGCTTAAAAAAGAACTTCTCTTTTTTGATAACGCCAGATCGCTAGTAAGTAGACGATCAATTCATTGACAAAAATTATTAATCCACCTGTCGATGGAAATCCATCGAGGATAAAGCTTAAAATTCTCCCTAATAAAAAGCACCCTAATACAATACAAAAAAGTAAATACGCAGTTCTCATTAATTTCACTCTCCATAGGCTGAAAAGCGCAATGAAACCCATGCAAGCAAAAAATGCATAATTGGCTCTAATTTCACTGATGGCATTCAACGATCCAAGTTGCATATCCAACATTGAAGCAATGAGCAATGGATTAAATAGTCCAATTAATCCAAATGCTAGCCATTCTAAACCAATTAATGTGAGGATTATTTTGTCTGTCATCACTCTCTAAGATATCATTTTTGATGCAAAATATATAAGAAGTTATGAAAATTTTTATAATCATATTAGCTATTGCGTCGGTACCTCTGTTCAGTTCGGATGACAGTCAATATGCCCAAACCATAAGAGAAACTGCCAAAGCTATGGGTTATCAACTTTCTGAAGATGAGTTAGAAATGTGGATTGAACGATTAAAATCATATAACTCAAACGATATCGAGAAGTTTGATGAAGATATCAGTGCCTTTGTTGAGCAGGACTTTATTAATCCGCCTAAAAAAAATGAATTTTTATTCATTGGTAGCTCATCAATTAGACTTTGGAAAACTTTGAAGGAGGATATGAAGCCGTTAAATGTTTTAAATAGAGGATTTGGCGGAGCCCATATAAAACATATCAATCGCCATTTTGATGACATTGTTTTACCTTACGAACCGAAAGCTATAATCTTTTTTTGCGGCACCAATGATATTGCAGCTTATAACCCTGTGGAGAAAGTGAAACTCGATTTTGAAATTTTTTACAACCGTGTGAAGCGTGATCTACCAAACACAAAACTATTTGTTATCGAAATCCAACCGTCTCCAAGTCGTTTTTTTCAAAGAAATCTTCAACTTAAATGGAACGACCATATTGAAGATCTTGCAAAACAAGATCCAAATCTTTTTGTTGTAAATGTTTCTGAAACCATGTTCACAGATGATGGAAAACCTAGAAGGGAGCTATACATCCCCGATATGTTGCACATGAATCCTAGGGGCTATGCTATTTGGACGGGTAAAGTCAGAGATATATTAAGTGAGAATTATCCGATAGAAATGGGTAAAGAACTTCCTTGCGAGAGGCTATTTGGATGTCCTAGGGAATTTTCCTCCCCCGATGTACAACCCGTCGTTGAAGAAATGACTGGGGAATTGAATACCTAAAAATCATCTAAAAATTTTAAGGCCAGAATAAAACTGCTATATTAAAGAGGAGATGAAAACTCGGGGTCTTAACAATAAATAGAAAGGGGAGGAGTATGAAATCACAAGAGGAAATTTCATTAAAAAACAGACCAGAATCTTTGAAGCCCGAAGGGGATTGGTCAAATATTTTTTCTTATCATCCTATGGATGTTGAATTAAAAAGATCAGAAGGTATTCACTATATCGATGTTAACGATAATAAATACATAGATGTAACAAGCGGCCCTTTCGCCTTCAGTCTGCCGCACAACGATCCAAGAATGAAGAAAGCTATTGCCGATCAAATGGAGGCTTTTTCACACATAACGCCAACGATGGCAAATCGTCCGCTAGCGAATTATTCAGCAAAATTGCAGGAAGTAACCCCTCCAAAACTTAACACTGTATACCCTGTTTCAGGTGGGTCTGAAGCTGTTGAAACGGCTATAAAAGTTGCTCGCGAGCATCACGTCACCAACGGTAATACTGATAAACATAAAGTTATTTCTAACTATCAAAGCTATCACGGTATGACTTTGGCTACTCAAGGACTATCCGGAAATCCTGCTTACGCAAAAAAATACGGTGCCATACTAAATAAATGGCCCCATATTCATCAGTACTCTGATCACGAAAAACCTGAAGGCATGAGCAGAGAAGAATGGGGAGTTAAATCAGCCCAAGAGCTTGAAAAAGCTATTTACTTTGAGGGGGCAAATTCTGTTGCCGCATATATCGCCACACCTCATGGATGTGGAAGTGAGTACGCTGTGGTTCCTCCAAAAGAATATTGGCAAGAAATCAGAAGAATTTGTGATCATTACAACGTGCTCTTGATAGCAGATGAAGTGGTAACTGGTTTTGGTAGAACTGGCAAATGGTTTGCAATGGAGCACTTTGGAGTAGAAGTGGATATCATGACAATCGCCAAAGGCATGTCGGGTTGTTACGTTCCTATGGGAGGCGTTGTCATTTCGGACGAAATCAACGAGGCATTTGTTCAAAACAATGCAGTTTTTGCTCATGGCTTCACTAATTCAGGCAACCCTCTTGCATGCGCAGCTGCTTCCATGGCTATCGATATTTATAAAGATGATAAGTTGATCGAGAACTCTGCAGCTATGGGTAAAAAAATTGAATCTTATAAAGAGATGCTTCTTTCCCACCCTACTGTGAAGGACATGAGAGGTTGGGGATTGATGTGGGTCTTAGAAATGGTTGAAAACAAAGACAGCGGTGAATATTTTTCCATCGACAAAGGAGCTGAGGGAACTTTTCATTCTATAGCGATGCAAAACGGTCTCGTTTTTTATAGCACTATGTACGGTAGAAGAAGGGAGCCTCTATTTAAAAGAGGATTACCTCTGATGATCAGTCCTCCTCTCTGCATAAACGAATCTCAAATAGAAGAGATGATGGAGAAAGTCGATCATTCAATAAGTCTATGGGAAGCAGAAATGGGAGTTGCTTGAAATGGCTAATTCGTAGTCATCATTTAAGTGAGCAAACCAAGACAAATTATATCCATTGGCGGCGGGGGGTTTGGTAGGAATCCCGGTCAAGGCATAATCGAGCAGTACATTCTGGACCAAACAAAGAAGAGAAAACCTAAGATTTGCTTTATTCCAACTGCGACAGGCGACCTAGAAGCCTACAAACTCAATTACTACGCAACTTTTGCTAATTTAAACTGCCAACCGACTCATTTGGACTTTTTTAAACGTACCCCAGACTTGGAGAAGCTAATCTCCTCGCAAGATGCAATTTTTGTGGGCGGTGGAAATACTAAAAGCATGTTGGCAGTCTGGCGCGACTGGGGTTTGGATCAAATATTAAAAGAAGCTTATGAAAAAGGAACTGTGATGAGCGGAGTGAGTGCTGGAGCCATTTGCTGGTTTGAAAGGGGGATCACTGATTCTTGGGCTAAAGATTTAAAAATCATGGACTGTCTAGATTTCGTTTCTGGAGTTTGCTGTCCGCATTACGATGAAGAACCCCAAAGAAGACCAACGGTACACAAAATGCTTAGAAGGAAATCATTTGAAGCATGTTTCGCCATTGATGGCGGTTGCGCATTGCATTTAATTGACGAAAAACCACATAAGGCGGTCGTTTTCAATAAAAGAAAGAATGCTTATGAAGTCACCAAGAAGAATTCTAAGATTAATGAGAAACCGTTTTCTAAATTAACAATTTATTAGTTATATTTGTATTTGAGAATAAAAGGAGAAAGACATGAAAGATATATTTTCTATAAAAGGTAAAGTGGCATTGGTCACGGGGGGCTCGAGGGGCATCGGAAGCATGATTGCCGCAGGCTTTTTATCCTCTGGAGCGAAGGTTTATATCAGTTCCAGAAAAGCGGATGCTTGCGATGAGACTGCAAAAAAACTCAGCGAAGAATACGGGGGTGAGTGCATATCCATTCCAGCAGATGTTTCCAATGTTGAAGGCATAGAAGCCCTAGCTGATGCGATCAAAGCAAAAGAGGACAAACTTGATATTTTAATTAACAACGCCGGAGTTGCTTGGGGAGAACCGATAGATACATATCCTGAAATGGGTTGGGATAAAGTTATGGATACCAACGTAAAAGGCATCTTCTTTTTAACTCAAAAACTTCTCCCTTTATTGAGAGAAGCTGGAAAAACCGATCCTTCCAGAGTCATTAACATTGGTTCGATCGATGGACTGAAGAAAGGCGCATTTGAAAATTTTGCATACGGTCCTTCCAAAGCAGCCGTGCATCATTTGTCTCGAGTGCTAGCTGCTTTTTTGATTAAAGAAAAAATAATTGTTAATGCTATAGCACCCGGCCCTTATCCAACTTGGATGTTAAGTACTGGGGTGGGCTTCGGCGGCGATACCGATGTCGATTGGAGTCAGGTAGGCGATGCAAATCCAAGCGGCAGAGTTGGTGGAATTGAAGACATTGCTGGACTCGCCATCTTTTTATGCTCGAGAGCAGGGGAATATATCGTTGGCCAAACTATCGCATCGGATGGTGGTGCAGTAGCCGACAGCAACTAATTAGGCTCCTCAAGGATGAGGGATCTATTTAACTTCAATTTAATACGACTTACCGTCATCGGTTTCTTAGTCTTTGTCCTTTGTTCGATGTATTTTTATCCGGGCGGCAATATCCACGATGAGTCTCAAGTTGGCTATTCTTTATCGCATAACTTCTTAAGTGATTTAGGAGCCTATTCAGCTCACAACGGAGAACTTAATTTCTTATCCTCCGTGTTTTTTGCCTTTTCATTAGGTATTTGTTTTTTTGCTGGAATTGCATTTTTAAATTCTGTGCCGCCTCTTTTTAAGGAGGACGGTATTGATTATTGGATAGCCTTGGCAGGTTCAGTCTTTATTTTTTTTGGTATGGCATTTTTTGCATTGGTTGGCCTAACTCCGCATGATTTGTATTTCGATGAACATGTATTTTTTGCTCTCAATTCTTTTCGATTGTTGATTCCAGCTACTCTTTTGTATTTATTTTTAATGTTTAAAAACAAAGGAATTGATAAGACTTATGCTTATGTCATTTTATTTTTGATGTTCGCGATAACAGCTTACGTTGTCTATGAGATATTCAGCGGCAGTCCAATGGAGAGTGAATCAGAAATGGTGAGACATGCAACGCTGCAAAAAATCATCGTCTTTATTAATATAGTTTGTATGTATTTCATCACGTATGCTTTTGAATCAAAAAAGACTTCGAGTCTTGCTAATTAAATAATTTGGAGAAACATTATGAGCGCACCACTTAAAATCTACGGAGTTCCATTATCCCAAGCGGTAAGAACCGTCATTTGGCTACTTCTTAATAAAAAACTACCGTTTGAATTGGTTGTCACCGTTCCCGGTTCGCCTAAAGCCAACGGTACTCGCGATCCTGAATACATGAAGAAATTTCCAAACGCGACCATTCCCGGTCTTGAAGAGACAGATTCTGGATTTCTCTTAGGTGAATCTCTAGCGATAATGACCTATCTTTGCACCAAGCACGGATGGACAGATTTGTATCCTGATGATCCAGAGCGCAGATCAAAAGTTGATTCCATTTTGCATTATCATCACCGCAGTTTTAAAGAAGCTACGCTTGCTTTTTTTGCCCCTAAAGTTAGGCCTGATTTAGGATTAGCTGAACCGGTCATTGAAATGTCGCGCCGAGTTTTTACCAACGGTCTAAAAGCGATGGAAACTCAATGGCTTGATAATAACCAATACCTTACCGGCGATTCCCCAACCGTGGCAGACATGGCTGCCTACGTTGAGCTCGGTCAATTAAAAAAAGAATTTACCAATACTTTTGATTATTCAGAATTTTCAAATGTCTCCAGATGGTTGGATGATATGACTAAACTTGATGGCCACGATGATTCCCACTTGGTTTTAAAAGAACTCGGCGATATCAGTCAGGGTGCACCTGAAATGGAAAGGATCATGGGTGCGAACATGAAGGGCATTGAAATAGTGAATAAAAAAATTGCAGAAATGTGATTCGTATTTTTTACGTCGACGCGTTCACTAAAGAACTTTTTAAAGGCAACCCAGCTGCAGTTTGTATTCTTGAAGAATGGCCGAGCGATGACACACTACAATCGATAGCTTTTGAAAATAATTTATCCGAAACAGCGTTTGTAAATCTTAAAGAAGATCCACTGCAAATTCGATGGTTCACCCCTACGCTTGAAGTAGAGTTATGCGGACATGCAACTTTGGCAACCGCCAGAATCTTATTCGATGAGTATTTTAAAAACGAAACTAAGATTAGTTTTCAGTCAAAAAGCGGCGAGTTAATTGCTTTACAAAAAGATGACATGATCAATCTTGATTTTCCTATCGATCACCCAACGGTAATAGAGTCAGAACCTCTCATCAGCGAAAGTTTGAAGTGCGAGCCAGTCGAAATCTTAAAAGGAAGAAGCGATTACCTAGCTATTATGGCTTCCGAAAAAGATATAAAAAATTTACAACCCGATTTCTCTCTCATGGCGAAACTTAATTCGAGAGGCCTGGTAGTCTCTGCTGAAAGCTCTGAATTTGATTTCATATCGCGTTGTTTTTATCCTCAAACAGGCGTTGATGAAGATCCAGTGACCGGATCCGCTCACTGCATGCTCGCTACATACTGGAGTGAGAAGTTAAATAAAAAAAAGTTAAACGCTTATCAAGCTTCACCACGAGGTGGCTACCTGCAGTGTGAAATTTCCAACGAGAGAATTATCCTTGGAGGATTATCAAAACGTTATTTGGAGGGAACAATTAATCTTAATTAATTTTTATTTTCTAGATTGATTGCCTGCGTCAGATAGTGTCATAGCATCTATTAATTCTTTGTTAGTTTTTTCTCTTTCTTCCATTCTCAAGATATCCGCTTCATCAATACCTAAATCCTCGAGAACTTCTCTGTTATGCATCCCCAGACTAGGAGCGTGTGATTTAGGGAATTCATTTTGATCGATAAAATTAAAAGGAGGTTTCGGCATACGCATTTTGCCAGCAACTGGATGCTCAACTTCGACCAAGGATTCTTGTTGAATGACTTGAGGATCTTCATGAATTTCATCTAGAGAGTTTACAATCGCCACCGGCACTCCAGCTTTATCTAGTTCATCGCAAAGAAATTCTGCATCGATGTCGGTGAGTAGATCTTGCACGTCTTCAAGTAAAGATTCTAAGTTCTCTACTCTTGCATCAGTGGTCATATATTTTTCATTGGTGTGCAAATCAGAATTACAAAGTTCACAAAATTTTTGAAAGTCTGCGTCTTGTAAAAGAATGACGCTTAAATATCGTGTTTTAGTTTTGAAAATTGGAAAAGCATCAAAAAGGTCAGGTAAATATTTCACGCCATCTCCTAAGAGAGTTTTGGACCACATGACATCAGGCCAAATGTAATAAAGCGCTGAATCCAGCATTGATATCGGTAAATACTGTCCTTTACCGGTTCTTTCTCTTTGGACCAATGCGGTGCTGATAGCTTGAGCTGCTGTCAGTCCGGTAACTTTGTCAAAAACTATGGTTTTAAAGAACTCTGGCTTCTCTGAATTTTGCGCAGCAGCTGAACCGGCTGTAGCTTGAATTAACGGATCATAGACTCTTCTATTTATGTAAGGACCGGATTGCCCGTAACCGGAAATAGAGGTGTAAATAATATTCGGATTAGTCTTTTTTATAGTTTCGTAATCGATACCCAATTTTTTCACAACCCCTGGACGATAGTTTTCTATCAACACATCGGCTGTATCTAAAAGTTTTTTTAAAACATCAAAATCCTTCGGTTCTTTGAAATCTAAAACGATGCAACGTTTATTTCTGTTAATAACTGAAAACATTGCCGCCATGCCGTCTCGTGAGCTACCCATCACTCTGGCTAAATCACCAATTAGTGGCGGTTCAACTTTTATGACATCAGCACCTTGATCTGCCATCATCATGCCCGCAAAAGGCCCTGAAACTGTCGAAGTTAATTCTACTACTCTGTATCCATCTAACGGTCCAGACATATATCCCCCTTATCTGTATTTTAAATTTAACGCAAAATATTCAGTAATCATAGATACTGCAAATTAAAAGCAAGAATTCAGGTTTTTCCTTGAATCAATTTCTCTGAATATGAGATGATTCTTTGAAGCATCGTTTTAATAGGAGGAATGAATGTCGAATTTGAAAGATTTAAAAGTAGTAATAACCGGAGCTAGTTCTGGGTTTGGAATGGAAGCAGCGAAGCTTTTGGTAAAAGAAGGATGCAAGGTGACTTTAGGTGCAAGAAGAGAAGATCGCTTAAAAGAATTATGTTCTGAATTAGGGGATTCGGCAGCTTATTCAGTTACCGATGTAAAGAAAAAAGAAGATTTGGATGCATTGGTTAAAACCTCTATCGATACATTCGGTGGCGTTGATGCCATCGTAAATAATGCCGGCATTATGCCCTTATCCTTAATCAAATCTGGACGTATTGAAGAATGGGATGACATGATCGATGTAAATATAAAAGGAGTGCTTTACGGTACAAACGCAGTTTTTAACCATTTTATGAATCAAGGACACGGCAAAATTGTGAATATATCCTCTGTTGCAGGGAAGAGAGTCAATCCAGGGACCGCAGTCTACTCGGCAACAAAATATGCCGTTGATGCTATATCCCAAGGCACCCGTATGGAATCAGCTGGCGTGATTCAAGTTACCTGTATTTTTCCGGGCGCTTTTGTTACTGAACTGGCAAAGTCTGTTAAGGATGAAGCAGTTATAGAGATGTTTATGAAAAGAGGATTAGGCAAAATTGCTCAACCTGCTGAAAAAGTAGCTCTTTCGATAAAATATGCTCTTGAACAAGACCAAGGCGTTTCAATCAACGACATTATTATTAGGCCAACTGCTCAAGAGATGTAAAAAAACGAAAAATTATCTAGAATTAACATTATGGAATCAATAACAGCTGAATTTTTCTACCGAAAGCCCTTAAAAGATGGAGAGGCCAAGCCAGCATTTGGCTTAAGCGAACCAGATCCGGATAGACCTGACCACAAAGGATTTATAAAAGAAGTTAAAAATGCCCGCAAGGAAGAGCATTCTCTGAGCGAATCTGGCTTTATTCTTTTAGATCATAAATCTAAAGTTGAAAATTTTTATAGCGACAAAGAGGTCACAGAAGTTTATTACGACGAGATGGCTAATCTGGTTAAAAAACAAACTGGAGCTAGCCAAGTATTTATCGTATCTCACATTACCAGAAACGAAGCAGAAGCTGCTGAGGGAAAAAGATTGGGAGCACACCGATTAGTCCACAATGACTTTACTCCAAATTTTAAACAAACCATTCAGCCGCTTTTGGATGAAAATGAAACAAAGCCTAGCAGAGTCGCGGTATTCAATTTATGGCGTCGTTTTGATGAAGACGGTGTCGATGCTCCTTTTGCTTTGTGCGACTCACGCACAGTTTCAGAAAAAGAGCTTATACCAACAGATTTATTTAATTACGGAAAAGAAGAAGAAAAAAACGAGACTCATGCTGACGAAAATGGTTTTACTGTTGAAATTTACCAATCTATGAATAGCGATGATCATCAATGGTATTTTTATCCAAAAATGAATCGTGACGAAGTCGTTATGTTCAAAACGTATGATTCAAATGAAAAACCTTTCATGCCAACTTTACACAGTGCTTTTGATGACACGATTAATGGCAGAGATGATGCCTCTCCGAGAGAAAGTGTAGAAGTAAGGGCTATTTGCTTTTACGATTAATTTTGACTTGCTTCAATGATCCAATAATCCTGCCATGTGGCCAGGAAATTAAAAATAGATTTTGCAAAGCAGCTATGACCGAAAGGGTTGCTGGACCAGATAATTTCGCTTGTGAACGTCATCACAATATTTACGAAAGATGGGCAAAAAGCGGTTCAGGCATCTTGCTAACTGGAAACGTACAGATTGATAGATCTTGCATGGAAGGTCCTGCTAATGTCTGCATTGAGGAACACTCCTACCAGAATCAGATGCCAGCATTAAAAAAATGGGCAGAGGTTTCTGAGACAGACGGTTCGAAGCTATGGATGCAAATAAGTCACGCCGGTAGACAAACTCCTGGTGAGATAAATAAAGAACCTTTGGCGCCTTCATCAACAGCGTTAAAAATACCTGGCAGGAATTTCGGGACACCCAAAGCAATGACCGAAGAACAAATTTTGGATGTGATTAAAAGATTCGTATTTGTTGCAAAAATCGCCCGCGAAGCAAACTTTTCCGGTATCCAGCTGCATTCTGCTCACGGATATTTATTATCAGAATTCTTATCTCCTGACATCAATCAAAGAAGAGATGCTTGGGGAGATTCACTCGAAAACAGAGCAAGAATCCATCTGGAAATTATCAAAGCCTGCAGAGAGGCAGTCGGTGATGATTTTCCGATAGCAATGAAGATGAACTCAGCAGATTTCCAAAAAGGGGGTTTTTCGCATGAAGAATCAATTCAGGTTGCAAAAATGGTTAGCGATGCCGGATTAGATCTGTTGGAAATTTCTGGCGGTACGTATGAAAAACCTAGTCTTCTTGGTTATGACAACGTTGGCATGAATCCAAAAAGGATGGAGAAAAGAAAGGAGAGCACTATTGCTAGAGAGGCTTACTTTTTGGAATACGCAAATGACATCAAAAAAGCTATTTCCATTCCTTTGATGGTTACAGGTGGTTTTAGAACCAAGACCGGAATAAATGCTGCTCTCTCAAACGGTGCATGCGAGGTCATTGGAATCGGGAGACCTTTATGCGCAGACCCATATTCACTTCAAAAAATGATCGACGGTGAAATTGATCAATTACCAGATTATGAAAAAACTCTTTCTATTGGCCCTGGATGGCTATCTTCCAGAAGTCCATTCCGTTTAATCCAAGCAGTAAATGCTCTTAGCTCACAAGCTTGGTTTTACCTCCAAATAAATAAAATGGGTAACGGTGAAGATCCAGACCTAACAAAAAAACCTTTTACTGCTTTTCGAGAGATTGCCAAAATTGATTCAGCAGCTTTTAAAAAATATTCCGAGGCTCAGTGAAAATTCTTGCTCTAGGCGGAAGCGGAGGTATGGGAAGATTTGCTGTTCATTCCCTAATTAAGCATCCCGCAGTAGAAGCCATTTTGGTTGGAGATTTAAACGAATCGGCAGCAAAAAAGTTTGCTTCCGACCTTTCTGAAAAAACATCAGGCATTGGCATTGATGTTACTGATAAGGAAGCTTTGGTAAAGGCTATGAACGACGTTGATGTTGTAATAAATACGACCGGACCTTTCTTTAAACTTGCCGAGCCGGTATTAAAGGCAGCCATCGAGACTAAAACTCATTATTTAGACATATGCGATGACTGGGAACCAACAGAAAAGATGTTTCTTCTAAATGATGAAGCTAAAGCAGCTGGAGTAACTGCCATTATTGGTTTAGGCGCTAGCCCGGGGATCACCAATATGCTCGGACTTATCGCCATGAAAGAACTTGATAAAGTTTCCAAGGTTTATACAGGCTGGGATATGTCTTCAGCACAACCCGAAGAAGAATCATCACAGACCGGTGTAAACGCCGCAATGATTCATGGGATTGAACAAATAGTTGGCAAAGTTAAAGTTTTTAGCTCCGGGGTATTTAAAATGGTTCGCCCACTCAAAGAGGTTGTAGTTGACTATCCACAGCTCGGAATTTTCAAGGCTAATATTTTTGGTCACCCTGAAGCGGTAAGTTTTCCTCATCACTATCCAGAAATTAAGGAGTCTTTTAATTTAATGCATAGCAACGATGACTCATTAATTAGTGTTTTGAAATTAATTCGTTTTTTTATTGAAATAAGGCTTTTATCAAAGAATATGGCTGCGAGAATTTTAACTTGGTTAGAAGGAAAACAGACTTCAGATCTTGAAAAAGCTGGCGTTGAAATGTTGCCATCAGTATACGGTTACGCAGAGGGTATCAAGAACGATAAGAAAATCTCTGTAGCAGCTACCTTTTACACCGAAGCTAGCGTTGATGAATTATCTATGGGAGAGGCAACAGCTTACCCTTTGGCTTGTGGAGTTAAAATGATTTTAGATGGATTGATTAAAGATACAGGTGTCCATGCCCCAGAGTCAGGCATAATTGATCCAGAACATTTTTTTAGTTATCTTTCAAAGGAAATAGATGATGAGGTTAAGCCCATTGTCCCACTGATAACCAGAAAAAATATTTCTTAATCATGGATTCAAGAGATTTTAGACCGTTTGGAAAAGTGAGTGCCTTAACTCTTGGTGGAGGTGGTATTGGCAATGTCTGGGGAGAGACCTCCAGAGAAGAGAGTATCGCATCGGTTCATCTAGCGTTAGACTCAGGGATAGATCATTTAGATGTTGCCCCGATGTATGGAAAAGGGGAAGCTGAAAGAGTCGTTGGCGAGGCTATAAAAGATAGAGATAGAGATTCCTTTAGACTGACAACGAAATGTGCGCTTGGCAGTTTGCCCGATGAAGAAGTTTATGATCGTTTCAATACCTCTCTAATAAGAAGTTTAGATACCATGGGCACCGATTATGTAGATCTATTCCTTCTCCATTCTCAACTGGTAGAAAATGATCATGAATCTCAAAAGCCTGATTCTTCTTTCGTTGCTAAAGGCAATCTAACAAACTTAAAAAGTTTTTACGATGCTGTTGTGCCGGCAATGGAATCTTTAAAAAAAGAAGGCAAAATTTTGAATTGGGGCATTGGCCCAGGTCAGGAAGAAGCTGTGTGTGATGTCGTTAATTCAAAAACGCCACCGGATGCTGTTCAGTGCGGAGTAAACTTGCTTAATTCATTAGGCGCCATTGGATATGCGAGCATAAAACCAAATCCAAAGATGGTTCTAGAAGAGTGTCAGAAAAAAGATATTCCTATTTTAGCTATTCGTGCTGTCCAAGCAGGAGCACTAACTTCACAAATGGACAGAGAACCTCACCCAAGTGGATTTGATCATCCTGACTTTGCTGACTATCAAAAAGCTGAACCTTTTCGTGATCTTGCCAAAGATTGGGGAGAATCTCCTGCCTCAATTGCCCACCGATACGCACTGAGTATTGATAAAGTTGGCTCAGTTATACTGGGAATTAAAAATAGAGAAGAATTGATTGAATGCTTGGACGCAGAAAAAAAAGGAAGGCTTGATGCGGAGCAAATTTTAACTTTGGAAAATCTATTTAACTAAAAATGAAAAAAGGATATAAAAAACCTAACCTTGAATCGAAATACTTTGATCAACTCTTTGAAAGCTTGCCTTCACTGGAAGGCAAGACAGTGGTTATAACAGGAACTACTTCTGGAACTGGTTACACCGCTGCAGAAGCATGCGGTAAATTAGGTGCAAAAGTCGTACTTTTAAATAGACCTTCAGAGAGAGCAAAAACTTCATACGAAAAATTAAAAGAGGCTACTTCAAATGGATCTTTTCATCCTATCGATTGTGATTTGCAAAGTTTTGCCTCGGTAAGAGAATGTATTTCGAAAATAAACGATCTCTGTCCTGAAGGCATTGATGTTTTATGCAACAACGCTGGTGTCATGGCTTTGGAAGATATGCCAACCGGCGATGGATACGACGTTCAAATGCAAACCAATCACCTTTCACACTTTCTACTAACGAAACTTTTATGGCCTTCGCTTGAAAAAACTGCAAACGAAAAGGGCGAAGCAAGGGTAGTTAATCACTCAAGCGGCGCTAGAAATTCCGTAAAAAAACTTGAACCCGAATTTTTAGAACAAAAAGGCGGATCACTAGGTGGGAATGGTAAAAGCATGTTCTTTGGAGGTGGAAGATGGATTCGCTACGGTCAAACTAAACTAGCAAATGCTGCCTTCACCGCGGCTTTGCATGAAAAACTGCAGTCAAAGGGATCAAAAATTAAAGCTATTGTTGCTCATCCTGGGCTTGCTGAAACCGACCTCCAAGATACTACTGTTAAAGAAGGTGGCTTAGGTAGATGGTTTACAGGGCAATTTATGAAACTCGGTCAGTCTCAAGCAGATGGAACCATGGGGATTCTTAGAGGCATAGCAGATCCTTCAATTGAATCAGGTACTTTCATTGGTCCCAAAGGCATAAAAGGACCCGCCACTACTTTTAAATTAGAGGCGAAATACGACAATCCTGAAATAAGAAAAATGATATGGGATAAAAGCTGCGATGCTATAGAAGAGGATTTTATTGTTAATTGAATTTTTGATGAGCGTTGAAGTATGAATCTTTTAACAATCGCTTGTCTTCAATTATCATTAGCTAAGGAGAAAAATTTAGCAAAAATATTAAATTCTGTAGATGAATTACTTCAAAAAAATAATGAAATAGATCTTCTTGCTCTCAGCGAACTATCAGCGACAGGAATTTATCCAAAAAAAAATGAATCTCTTGAAAAATTCTTACCTGTATTCTCAGACTTGGCAAAGAAATTCGAAGTATGGTTATTGCCTGGCTCTTTTCACGAATTCGAGAAAGATGTTATTTATAACACTTGCCCAGTTATAAATGATAAGGGTGAATTAGTGGCTAAAGCTAGAAAGCTTTATCCATGGCTGCCTTACGAAAATCAAATTACCCCAGGCAATGAAATTTGTACTTTTGAATATCCTGGAGCCGGTATTATTGGCGTGCATATTTGTTACGACTTATGGTTTCCAGAAACCAGTAGGGCGCTGGCAATGGCTGGAGCAGAATTGATTATTAATCCAACTCTGACACCTACAAAAGATAGAGAGATAGAAACAATAATGGTGCGAGCTACCGCAGCGCAACAGCAATGTTATTACGTTGATGTAAATAGCGTTGGCGAACAAGGTTGCGGTCAATCCATTGCCTGCGATCCCGATGGAAATGTTTTGCATATATCTGGCGATCAAGAAGACATCTTTACAGTCGAAGTTGATTTTGATTTTGTTCGAAATTCTAGAAAAAATGGAATTATGGGGTTAGGGCAAAACTTAAAAAGTTATCGAGATAATCCCTTTTCATCTATGATCAAAGAAAAGCGGAATGACAAATATCTAAAATCGTTGGGTAAATTGACTGAATATAAGAATAAAGATGAATAAAAATTTCAATTTAGAATCTCTTGATAAAGATTTTCTTTTTCATCCCGTTACCAATCTGAAAAGTCATTTAACCGATGACATGCTTATCTTGGAGAAAGGTGAAGGTATTTATGTTTTTGACAAGGACGGGAAACAATACATTGATGGTTTGGCGGGTCTTTGGTGCACCTCTCTTGGCCACGGGGTTAGCGAGTTGGCAGAAGTCGCGAAAGAACAAATGTCTAAACTGGGATACTCAACTTTATTTTCGTCAAAATCTCACGAGCCTGCCATTCTTTTAGCTGAAAAGTTAATAGAAATGTCTCCTCTTTCGTCTGGAAAAGTTTTTTTTGGCTTATCTGGTTCCGATGCTAACGACACGCAATACAAATTATTTACCTATGCGAATAATAAGCTTGGCAAACCGGAAAAGAAGAAAATCCTTGCTAGAAAAAAGGGTTATCACGGAGTTACGGTTGCTAGCGCCAGCATGACCGGTCTTCCTAATCAGCATAAATTATTTGATTTACCTAAGGAACATTTTATCCATACCGAGACCCCTCATTATTTTAAAGAAGCAATGGACGGCGAAAGCGAACAGGACTACTTGGTCCGACTGACTAAAAGCCTAGAAGAATTAATTGAAAAAGAAGGACCAGAGACTATCGCAGCAATGATTGCCGAACCTTTAATGGGAGCCGGTGGCGTTATATTGCCGCCCGAGGGATATTTTCCTGCTATTCAAGCTGTTTTAAAAAAATACAATATTCCGTTCATTGCTGATGAGGTTATTACTGGCTTTGGAAGAACGGGAAATCCTTTTGGTTCTGAGACTTATGATATCAAACCTACTTCGATGAGCTTGGCTAAGGCTCTTTCTTCCGGCTATATTCCAATAAGCGCTGTTATCGTTAACGATGAATTATTTGAACCTATTAAAGAGGCCAGTGGCGACATAGGAGTTTTTGGTCATGGATATACTTATTCAGGTCACCCCGTTTCATGTGCTGTTGCTTTGAAAACTCTTGAAATCTATGAAAGAGATAAAATTTTCCAGCATGCTAAAAAAGTAGGGGAGTACTTTCAAGATTCAATAAAAGATATATTAGAAGAAGATTTTGTTGGCGAAGTTAGAGGAATTGGTCTAATCGCAGGTGTGGAATTGTACAAAGATCCTGCTAATAAAGTTACTTTTGAACAAGCAGGAAAAGCCGGCAAGGTATTGAGCGATACCTGTCAAAAAAATGGCCTTATCGTAAGACCAATATTGGATACCATTGCCCTCTGCCCACCATTGATCATCTCTAAAAATGAAATTGATGAATTGGTTGAAAAACTCAAAATGTCATTGATTGAAGTGAAAGATGCATTAACAAAAATTCATTAATTGAGTCAAAATTTAATTTGTTTGCTTGAGTCAGCTATTTTAAAAAGACGTTTATCTTGAAAATTACAATTTTGCCTCTATTAAATTCACATGGGAAAACTAATTGATGGTAAATGGGAAAAACGCTCAATTATTACTAACGATGAAAACGGTGCATATGCGCGATTACCCAGGACGTTTGAAAATATCATCTCAGCAGATAACCCAATTTATACTCCTGATTCGCAGCGCTATCACTTATACATAAGCTACGCTTGTCCTTGGGCTACCAGAACACTAATTTATCGAAGTTTAAAATCTTTAGAAGATCACATCTCAGTTGATGTAGTGCATCCAGATTTACTGGAAGAGGGTTGGGCATTTGATGAAAGTTATCCTGCTGCCACCAGAGAATCATTATATGATTTTAAATACCTTCGAGAGCTCTATCAAAAATCTGATCCTAAAGTTACAACTAGTGTGACAGTGCCTGTTTTATGGGATAAAAAAACAGAAACCATAGTAAATAACGAATCATCTCAAATCATCCGTATGTTTAATTCAGAATTTGATGGGTTAACGGGTAACAGTAGCGATTTTTATCCTGATCATTTGCAAGATGAAATCAATAATCTTAACGAGTGGATTTATCACTCAGTAAATAACGGGGTTTACAAATGTGGATTTGCAACAACCCAACAAAGTTATGATGAGTCTGTCACTGCCCTTTTCAAAGCCTTAGATGAACTAGACCAAAAGCTCTCAGAATCTAAGTATTTGATTGAAGATAACCTTACTGAGGCAGACTTAAGATTGATTCCCACGCTACTGCGATTTGATGTTGCTTACGTTACCCATTTTAAGTGCAATATAAAAAGAATTATTGATTACAAAAATTTATCCAGGTACGTAAAAGATATGCTCGCCATTCCGGCAGTCAAATCCTCTACAAATTTTGATCATATCAAGCGTCATTATTATTACAGTCACAAAGAAATTAATCCCTTTCGCATCGTTCCAGCAGGACCACAACTGATTATTTGAATCTAACTTGAAGTTATTGTTTTTATAAAGTTAATTTCTTCTTGATCATAAGGAGAGCCATCTATTCTAAAAATATCATGAAACCAAACTTCTGGTTCTGGAAGAGACTCTCCTTCTTCAACAAAATCGCCTTTATCTTTGAGTTCTTTAATTTTTAAGATGGTTTCCCAACCAAAATGAGTCTGACTTTTGCCTGCAACAAGGCCCCAGTTATAGGCTCCTATGTTGTGCTCTTTAAAGATAGGTAGGGTATGTTCGAACGTCGTACCAAACTCTCTTGCCATGTACTCAGTGCATATCAGAGGCCTACCAATTTCTTTCAGTTCTTCAATGATAGGAATGACTTTTTGATGTTCATAGACGTGAAAAGTGATGATGTCAGATTTTTCTTTATTAGTTTGAATGTTTTTGTCACCTATTGTGCCATCTAGGCAGGCTGTTAGCGGCTGTGACGGACGGACTTCATAGGCCCAATCCCAAACTTTAGTTAATAGAATATTGGTTTCATCCCCAATACCAAATTGGCCGGGTTCGTTGTAAAGATCCCACATTAAAATTCTTTCGTCGTCTCGGAAATCATCAAGAACTTCTTGAGTGAAAACTTTAAGCCTCTCCTCTTCTTCCTGATTACCTTTTACTATTTCTTTAACGATTTCATGCCCCGGACTTTGCTTCCAGCCCGAATTATGAACACCTCTTACCGGTAAAGGTTGTTTTCCGAGCTTAGGAAAAGGTCTGTGACAATCATCAAACAGAACCAAGATAGGTTTTATATTTAAATCCTTACATAAAGTAAGAGTTTTGTTGAGTTGTATTTTGAAACTTTTTTTATCCTGCCAAAGAAGGTCATGAAGATAAATTCGTAAACTATTGAAACCAATGTCATTTGCCCAGCCTATTTCTCTTTTATTTGTTTCGAAATCAAAACTTTCTTCTTGAAACATCTCCAATTGATTAATAGCAGAGCTCGGAAGGTAATTACATCCAACTAACCAATTTTGGTCAGCGTACCAATTTTGAATTTCATCTTTACTCCACATAACAAAATTTTGCCATGCAAAAGATCATATCAGCTCATAATCCCTAAATTCTTTTGCTTGAGTAACTAATTTATCTCTATATTGTTTGACGTTTAAGCAGGGTTCTTCAAATTCTATAAAATAGATAACTCCTTTTGATAAAACATAATAGCCATCAATAGTTAGTCTTATCATCTTAGCATCCTTATCTTTCAAACCCTTTTTTGCATGAAGTGTCGAGATTATGGAGTTAGCATGATCATCATTCATATGTTTAATCATTGATGCTTCCTGCTTGAGCCACTTTGGTTCTAAAGCCTTCCAATTATTATTATTTAGCCAAGCGATTTTTCCAAAACCACCAATCCATCTTGCTTCATTAACTTTTAATTTATAAAAATTGAAATCGTGCATTTTTGAGTATTGCGCACTCTCCGGAAAGAAATCTATAAATTTCTCAGAAATTTCATCAGAATCATCTTCAATCTTTTGAATATCTCCAAGTAAGCTTAGTCTTGAACTGTCCTGCTTATCTCCTTCGTTCAAATTGAACAATGTTATACAAGCTTTAGAATTGTTTTTTATGTTAATGGTATGTTGCGCTATATCACTTGCGTAAAAAATAATGCTTCTATCTGGACCTGATATGAACGTGACAAAACTGCCAAAAGGATAGCCTTCAAATTTTTTAGAAACTGTCGATAAGACTCCCTCTCTACAATTTCTCAGTAACTCAACAGCCTTTTTTTCGTATTCAATCATCAGTAAGTAATTCGATATGGATTTTCATTTATTTTCATGGGTAGGCCGTAAGTAGCACTCAGCTTTTCTTCATCGAACACTGCAGACGGCGGACCGATATCCTTCAATTGACCGTCTTTGAAAATTGCAACTTTATCAGAATATTTAGCAGCTACATTAATGTCATGAAGGATAATCATTACTCCAATGCCATCTGCTGCTTTCTCTTTTATTTTTTGCATCATTTTTTTCTCATGCAGAATATCAAGATTGGCAGTGGGTTCATCTAATAATAAGTAAATGGGATCAGAAGAATTTGATGGCCTCCAAGTTTGTAATAATGTTCTAGCAAAATGTACTCTACGTTGTTCACCACCGGAGAGTACATTAAATTTTTCGTTGAGTAGATCTTTTACTGACGCTTCTTCGGCAATCTCATCTAAAGCTTCCTGAAACTTATCAGCATATCCAGAAAGACCTTTATCTAGCCAGCCCATCTCAATGATCTCTTTTACAGAAAAATCAAAGACTATGGCTTGGGATTGAGCCATGACGCTTCTCATGAAAGATCTTTCTTGAATTGAAATATCGTTTAAGTTTTTACCATCAAAATAAATTTCTCCACTTGAGGGCTTAAAATCTCCCGATAATAAATTAAGCAATGTTGATTTTCCTGCTCCGTTAGGTCCTAAAACACAAAGTATCTCTCCTAATTCCACTTCAAGAGAAATATCCTTAAGGATATTTTTATTGTTAATTTCATAGGAGATTGAAGAAGTCTTAATGCTCATATTCTTCTTGATCTAAAAATTAACCATAAGAAAAACGGAGCTCCAATAGCGCTAGTAATTAGGCCAACTGGCAATTCAGCTGGGGCAATCAATAATCTGGATAATAAATCTGCTCCCATCATAAGACTTGCACCAAGGAAAGCAGAAGCAGGCAGGAGGTAACTATGATTAACCCCGCCTAATAATCTAACGAGATGAGGAACCACTAAACCAACGAAACCAATCATTCCAGATAAAGAGACACTTATGCCAACTGTTATTGCTGAAGAGACAATGACTTTAAATTTAAGCTTTTGAACGTCTATACCTAACCTGTAAGCTTCAGGCTCACCAAGTTGCAGTAGGTCAAGCTTTCTTGAAGACGGAATCATCCATAGCATTGATAAAATTATAATCATCAACGCAGGAAGAATGATTTGCCATGAGGCTCCGCCAAAGCTGCCCATTGTCCAAAATGTCAGGCCTCTTAATTCAGAATCTGTGCTTATGAAAGTCAAAATTCCTATTCCAACTGATGCAAATGCATTGACAGCAATTCCAATTAACAACATATAAGTTATTCCCTGATAACCAAACCCTCTAGTAAAAAAGTACAAGAGAGATATTACTAAAGCAGCTCCAGCGACAGCCGAAATTGGTAAAGCCAAGGTATTAAAAATATAGGCTGGAATATAAGTTGATCCTAAAACAATTACCAAGGCAGCTCCTAGAGCAGCCCCCGCAGAAACACCAATCAATCCAGGATCTGCTAATGGATTTCTGAATAAGCCCTGTAAAGAAGCGCCCGATAATCCCAAGCTTGCTCCAACGAATCCAGCTAAAAGAACTCTTGGAATTCTTATTTCAAAGAGAACTGTTTTTTGGATTGAGCTTTCTGAGGGATATAGAAATTCTAAGATTGAAAAATTAAAACTTCCAAACGATACCGAAAGAAGAAAAATAATGGCCAAAGAAAATATCAACAAAACAGAAATCAAGATTTGTTGACTAGTTGAGTGTTTTAGAAAACTAAAATAATTAAGAAACCAGGTCATGTTAATTGAGTAATTTTTCCGAAACTGTTACCGCTGTTTCAATAGTCCTTGGACCAAAACCAAGCATTGACATGCCATCGATAGCCAAGATTTTTCTCTCTCTTGCAGCATTGGTGAGTCTCAAGGATGGATGTTGACCGAAAGCTTCTTCATCAGCAAAGGAACTCATTCCTCTTTTAGTCACTATTATGAAGTCAGGATTTTTCTCTAAAATAGATTCAGTGCTAACCGGCTTCCATCCTTCAAAGTCACCCATTGCATTTCTAGCGCCGAGTAATTTTATAAAACCATCTCCAGAGGTAGAAACTCCAGCAACAATTGGCGAGGTTCCTTGTAAGTTAAGAATTAACATTACCGAAGCTTCTTTGCTAATAATCTTGTCTTGAGATTTTTTTAAAAGATTAATGTTTTTATCCAATTTTCTTTTGAGGTTCCTTTTTTTATCTCTATCTGTTCCAAGAATTTTTGAAACGCAATTAACCTTATTAATAATGCCACCAACGCTGTGATCTTCAGGAATAATCCTTATATCAACGCCTACCAGATCGAGTTGATCTAAAACCAAAGGAGGTCCCATATCATCTTCACCCAAAATTAAAGATGGACTCAACGATAATAATCCTTCGGTAGAAAGGGCTCTAACATAGCCTATAGAAGGTAAATTTTTTGCTTCGGAAGGGTAGTTGGATGTGATGTCAACTGCGATGAGTTTTTCTTCCTCATTAAGATCGTAAACAATTTCAGTTAAGGATCCTCCTGCTATCACTAATTTGCTTGAATCACCTGCTAGATCACAGCTTCCAGAAAGGTAGAAGCAAGATAAAAATATTGATAGAAGAATAATCCGCATTAATAAGATTCTATTGCTTTATTTTTAAAAGTAAATGATAATCATTCTCTTTTAGGTAGGTACATAGAATTAAATGAGGTTTTATGCGACTTTTACTTAAACTTTCTATCTTTTGCTCACTTTTATTGTGTCCACTTCTCTTTTCTCAAGATGAGGAAACAGAGGAAATTGTTGTCATATCATCGAAATATCCAGTTGCTTTATCTGAAGTTATAGGTTCTGTTAATGTTGTAAATTTCGAGGATATAGAAAATAGACAGGTTACCGATTTAAAAGATTTACTTGAAACAACTCCAGGAGTTACAGTTTCAAGAGACTTCAATTCTGGTAGAACATTTAACGATGGAATCTCTATCAGAGGAATGGGCGGGCAAAGAGTAAACTTTCTTGTTGACGGT
>CACNYO010000010.1 GCA_902624765.1 uncultured SAR86 cluster bacterium | reverse complement strand
TGAAGAATTTCTTCATAATTACCGAAATCAACAATGGGATATAGCTTTAAACTTTATTCAAAAATGGGAGCAACAAGTTAAAGAGTTTGATTTATACTACGCTATTTTTAAAGACAGAATAAAAGATATGAAGCTTAATTTAGCTGATCCAAACTGGAATGGAGCGTATGTTGCAACAACTAAATAAACTCATCTTCTTTGCATTATTTTTGCCTTCCTTAGCTATGTCTCAAACAATTGTAAATATAGAAGAGTTAAGAAATGAAGGTAAAGAAGGTTTTTTTACTGGATTAGGTTTTTCTTTAAATGCTTCTAGAGGAAATAGAGACAGAGATTTCTATTCTTTTGACCTTAGGTTTGATTATAATCTTGATGACGTCGAGAATTTTATGATTCTCAGAAAATCTGAGAGAAAAATGAATCAAAACGTTACCGACATTTCTCAACTCATTCACATACGTTCTGTTTTCGAAACATACAACCAATACAATACTGAATTTTTCATTCAATCAGCCAAGAATCCGTTTAGATTATTCAGAGAGAGGAATCTTTTTGGGACAGGCCTCAGAATGATCATAGATGATCAAATGAGATTTGGAGCAGGAGTTATCTATGAAGAGGAAACTGATCTTGAAGATTCAGTCACAGATACGACAAGATTCTCTCTTTATTTCCATGATAATTTTGAAATCGCTAAAAACGTTAACTTCAATACGACTATTTATTATCAACCCGATATATTAGATTTTAACGATTACAAAACAAGTTTCTTAATGGCTTTTAATTTTAAAGTTAATGAAAAATTTAGTATCAGTCTGCAGTACGATATTGCTTATGATTCGGAACCTATACTGAATGCCGTAGAGGATGATCAGGGATTAAGTACGAAATTCTCTTATTCGTTTAATTAACCCATTCTATCTGAACTTACTTTTTCAAGTTCCTCAAAGAGATGAGGATACTCTTCCATTAATTCTTCCAGATCTTCTTTTGATAATGAAAGCAGTTTAACTTCTTCTAGAGAACTAATTGATGCATTTCGCACCTCTTTGGAAAGAATTCCTTTCTCTCCAAAATAATCGCCCTGTCCTAAAGTAACAGGAGACTCTATTTCCACTTGAACTGTTCCAAATTCGATAATGTACATACAATCTGCATCATCGCCTTTTTCTATAATTTTTCTTTTTGCAGGATAAATCTCGGCAACAAGCTTATCGTTTATTTTGCTAAGAGCTCCAATTGGCAACATAGAAAATAGAGGAATACTAGAGATTGTTTCCATAGTAATAAGAAAGTTTCTTTTTTGAATTTCTTCATAATAAGCTGAAGCTAAAATTGCAGCAGGCAAAGCAAACATTCCAATGCCCAAGAACATAGTTAAGGAAGTCAAAACTTGCCCTAAAGGAGACGATGGAGTGACATCTCCATAACCAACTGTGGTTAATGTAGCTATACCAAACCACATTGAATTCAAAATAGACCCAAAGTACTCTGGATTTATATCTCTTTCAATAAAGTGGATTAATGTTGAGAAGATAAGCAAAACAGAAAATACCATAATTTGAGAGCCTAAAAGAGCTAGACGCTGATTGTAAACGGTCCTCAAAAGCGTGTTAGTCGGCAGTAACATCTTGTGATTACTGTAAATGGAATACGCTCTAAAAATTCTTAGTATTCTTAAGTCATAAAAACCAAAGAAAATATAATTAGCAAGAACTAAAAAATCGAACACAAGTAAGAAGGAAAATCTTCTTTCTATAAAAATTCTGAGGATAAACTCAATACCAAAAAATACATAAGAGCATAAAACAAAGATATCAAAATAAATATTTTCAGGGATTATTTTGCTTGAAGATAAAATCTGATCAAATATGTTCAGTAAAATTAAAATACCAGCAATATTGTTAATATATTTGATCATTTGGGAATTCCTAAAAATATATTTTATATCATTAATGTCTGATTCAAAAAAAAACCCTGGTAGAACAGGGTTTTTCACTAACAAAGTAAATAAAAATCAATGCTTTAAAGAATCCCAATAATTACTCATAAATCTATAAAAGTTTTCATTATCTAATCTAGAATTACGAATTTTAGTTGAATAAATTTTTGCAGAAGGATTGCTAGCGCTAAATGGAGCATAAGTATCTATACGACCGTTCTTGGCAAATTCTATCCAATCTTTGCGCATTTCTTTTGCAATAAATCTATCTGTATCAGTTATGGTTTCTTCAATTCCAAAAAGTCCGCCTTCATTAAATAGATAACCCAACTCTAAAGCATGAGTTGCACCAAGATATTCGCTTGGAACGTTTAAATCTACATCGAAATAATACAAATAAGTGTCTGCCACATTACTATGATTTAAGGCTGCATAAAATGCAGGAGCACCAAAGAACATCTCACCCCATAGGTCAATTGCTGTCGCATATGAATCTGCATCAGAATCAATAAGATTCAAATATTGATCTGGTGGAGGAGATAATTTAGAGGGATCAGTGAAAGCCATTAGAGCCGCTTCTGGATCAATAAATGACCAAATAACCATTGGCCAACTATCGCCAAAAAAGGAAAACATTTGCTTGTTAATTATCAGAGGTAAAAGACTTGTTCCTTCATTTGCATTAAATCCTATCAAGTAAGGAACTTTATGATTTTTGCCAGTTTTAAATGACTTAAGACTATTTTCAGGAAATACATATCCATCAACAATTTGACCACTGATATTCGCCATTATGGTGTTGTCTAACATTGGATCGTCAATTTCTACAATTTCATTTGCAGGAAGATTTCTAAAATCTTGTATTGATCCATTTTTACCAAGAAAAAAATTTACAGCACTTACACCAAAATTTTCAGCTGAAATTTGATTATCAGAGCTCTTGAGAGGTATTGATATGTTCGGTATAGCTGAACCACTTTGAGAAATAGCTTTATGGAATAGACCCTTTGAAAGTGGTGACATGAGCAAAGAGGATACAGCCTGACCTCCAGCAGACTCACCAAAAATAGTAACGTTATTAGGATCTCCGCCAAAACTTGAAATATTGTTCTGTACCCACTTCAAGGCAAGAATTTGATCTAAAGTACCGTAATTTCCTGATACGCCATGTATAGATTCTCCAGAAAGTTCGGGATGTGCTAGCCAACCAAAAATACCTAACCTGTATTGTATTGTAACGACGATGACATCTCCCTGATTTGGAAGATACGAACTAGTATAATTTCCTTCGTGTCCTGAGCCCCATCTTCCAGCTCCACCATGTATCCAAAACATAACTGGTTTCTTCTTAGCTCCTCCTTTTGGAACTATCACATTAAGATACAAGCAATCTTCTGATGTATTGCTTTTAGAAACTTCATCGAAACCGGAAATGTTACCTAAAGAAGATAAATCCAATCCTGACTCTTTAAGAATTAATTTGTAGAAAGCATTATTTCCCGTTCTATCGTTTGTTGGTTGGCTGCATGCTTTGGCTGGCTGGGTTGTAGTAAGTTTTCCTTGCCAAGATATTTTTTTAACAGGAGGCTTCCATCTTAAATTTTTAATTGGAGGTTCTGCATAAGGAATTCCAAGGAATTTTAAAGTTCCATCTTCTGCCTCGTAACCTTCTATTAATCCAGAATCAATTTTTATCGTCAAACTTGAATGATCACTACAGGACAAAGCAAAACAAAAAACCCCACATAAAAGTAGGGTTTTTTGTAGATTTTCTTTTATCTTAGAAATTATAACCAGCTCTTACTCCGTAACGAGCTCTTTCTCTAGCAATAATTCCTCTTGTGTTACCAACAGCTGAACTACCAAGACCCATGAAGTCAATGTTTTCTTCGTCGGTAATGTTTTGTCCGTAGAACGAAACAAACCATGCTTTATCAGACGGAGTAACCGTGATTTGAGCAGAAAGTTCGTTCCAAGGATCTAACTTATCACTTGGAAGATTGAAGATACGGACGTACCTAGAACCTTGGTAATAATAATCCAATCTAAAATTAACCATTACTGGCCCGGTATCAAGCTCATAGCCAATTCCAACATTTGCCATAACATCAGGATGAACAAGCTGATTTCCGGAAAGATCTGAATTCAATCCATCTTGAAGATCAGGAGCAGCAGGATTTAAGTTAAAACCATGAAGTTGAGCCATTGTCCCAAGTGCAGATCTATCAGCTAATGAAGGTAAGTGCCCTTCTGCAGGAGTTAGTCCTAATTCAGGAACCAAGTAGCTAACTGGTGTAGGTTGACCTAAAGTTCTATCACCATGAAATTCCGCAGGTATTAATCCGGCCATTAAATCTTCAGTCGCAACAGTTCCGCCAGATGCAGCAACAATCCCATCTAATGGAGTAGTAGCGGCACCACCAGTTACAGTCTCTGTCAGCCATGAAGTGTAAATCGCAGCAAGTGCTTCTTTCTTAATAATGAAGAATTCAGATTCTACATCTTTCATTAAATGCCAATCTTTTCCACCGCCAGTCAGTTGAAGATCGTGGTTATGTGGATCAAGGGCAGACTCGCCATCAGCAATAGCAGATTGTGTAAAACTCAAACTAGCATTCACACTTAAACCAGGAACTGAAGGGGGCACGTATAGTAGATCAAACTCAGCACCCATGATATCTACATCAACACCTTCGTTAAGTGATGTTTTCTTAATAATTTTTGTTACGTGATATCCATCAAATTGAGATGCATAAACCGCAGCGTTAAATCTAACGCCGGCGTCAGGAAATTCATTCTTGAATCCAATTTCTACGTTCCAAACATTTGTTTCAGGGAAAGCCAAAGGAACGTTAGGGAAAACTACAGGATCGACTGCAGGGTTTATACCTCCACCTTTGAAACCTTTTGAAATAGATGCATACATCATAGAATCATCGTTTATGAAGTAATCAACTACAAATCTACCTGTAGTAGAGCTAAACTCCATCTCTGGCTCAAAACCAGTTACATCCCTATAAACCTCACCATAATCTGGTATTGATCCAGCTAAAGCACAGAACCCACCGTTAGCAGGACAAAATACACTTTCCCATAGTGCTGCAGCAGCACCAGCTGGAAGTAATCCAGCTTGTTGTGCAGCAGTTGTTTGTGCCATACCTGCAATCAACGGATCTGTTTGTGCTGAAGAAGGTAAAGTACCTACTATGGCAGCAGCAGCTCCATCAGAAATTGCTCCAGGGGCAAAACCAGCAACATTAACAAACGCTTGTCTTGAAAGACTTTCCTTATAATCTTCGTTATACCTTAGACCAAAAGTTAACCTCACGTCATCTCTAGCTTGGAAATAATACTCACCAAATACTGATGAAGAAGTAATAGTGTTCAATGAATCCGTTCTGTAAAGAGAAGGATAAAGTTGAATGCCTAGAGCAGCATTAGTTGGCCCAACATAAAGTGAGGGAGGTTTGAAGGCCAGAGCATCTAAACCTGTAGCACCTACATCGTAGTGGTTATCAGAATAAGTATCTGTGTAATTTAAACCCACTAAGAAATTATGATTTCCATCATAGTCAGATGAAATTTTCATTTCAACGCTATCTGTATCCGAGAGAGCATTTGAATGATCGAATCCAGTTGGGTAACTGAGCGTGTCTAAAACACACCCACCGTATGCTCCGTAAAGACCAGCAGTAACATCATCACATCCAGCAGGATTTGAGGCAAAACCACCATCTCTTCCAGGGCTGTAACCTGACATAACTACTAACCCACCAGGAGAAGCAGGAGTATCTTTAAATCTGAGAGCCTGCAAGGTTGGGGAAGAATAAGAACTCTGTCTTAAAAATTTTCTGTCTTTTCTTGATGCTGCAGCGGTTAAGTTCAAGTCATCGTTAATTTGATGCTCAATTATAATTTGTGTTAGATACTCATCGACCTGATAAAGAGGAGCTCCTCTTTGATTAACTTGCCAGAATTCTTGTGGCGCACCACTCATGTCGGTTACAGGAGTAAAATCAAGTACTCCCATAGCAACAAGTAGGTTCTCAACAAAAGTACCCATTGGATGAGTTAATTCAAATTTTTGATTTTGGACTTCAACCGGTGTACAACCAACAACAAGAGATGGATCTCGATCACACCATACACCTGCAAATAGGTTTCTGTTTGAATCCTCAATAGATCCTTGATGAACAATATTAATAGTAGTGTTATCTGTAGCTTCTACTGTTAGAGTTGCACGGTATGCAGACTGGTTTCTATTATCTGTATTTTGGAATCCACCAGAGCCTTTGTAAGTATTCTCAATTAAACCATCTTGCACTAAAGTATTAGTTGCAAGTCTCAAAGCAACTCTGTCATCTAAAGGGATATTGAAAACTGCAGTAGTTCCTAATCTTCCATAATCACCTACATCTGCTCTCACGTTTCCATAAAAACCAGATGTATCGCCTTTGGCTGTAATGAAGTTCAAAGCTCCACCAACAGAGTTCTGACCGAATAAAGTTCCAGCAGGACCCCTGATAACCTCAATTCTTTGCATATCAAAGAAGTTACCATCTTGGAGGGTTGTCGATCCGATAGCTAAATCATTAACGTGTGTGGCAACCCCAGCATCCGCTGTGGCTGATACAGCAAGGTTTGTAACACCCCTTATCTCGAAACCACCACCGCCAGAGAATTGATCAGATCCAAATCTCAAACTAGGCACGGTTAATTGTAAATCGCTAGGACCTTCAATTTGTTGGTCAAATAAATCGTCTTCTGTGAGAGCTGAAACCGCTAACGGTATGTCTTGAAGACTTTGTTCTTGTCTTTGCGCTGTTACTGTTACTTCTTCAAGACCACTGTCTTGAGAAAAAGCGATACCAGTAAAAATTAACGTCAGTACAAGAAGCGACGAAGATAAATTTTTTATACTCATAACATTCCCCTTTTTGTTTTGAGTTAAACGTCCATGTAAGAATAACCCAAAATATCCTTTATTTAGGTATTTAGAGACTAATCTATCTTATATTAAGCAAAAATTAAACGATTTTATTAAAATTAAAGACTTGAAAAAGATAAAAAAAAGCCTCCTTACTGTTCATTAAAGAGGCTTTTTTGGATTGAATAAAATTAAAATCTATATCTGTACTCTACTCCAGTAACTCTTGGATCTCTTAAGAAATAACTTTGAAAATTACCTGTGACGTCAGTAGAGTTATATTTCCAAGTTATATTATCTTCATCAAGAGCATTTCTAGAGAAAAATCTGAAATGCCATTGATTTTCAATGTCTCCAACAGTTAAGCCAACATTCAGCTCATCCCAAGCATCAACTTTACCGTACAAGTCATTATTAAATTCATTAACGTACATGTCGCTTTGATAATAGTAGTAAATGTTCGGAACGACAGAAATACCGTTTCCAACTTCAAAATTATAGGAAAGCCCTAAGGAGGTTGTTATTTCTGGTGTATTTGGAAGTCTGTTGCCATCGATACTTTGTTTAACACCTGTTGAAGTTGGTATACCTAGTGCTGATAAAGCTACTCTGGACATATAAATAGGATGGCCATCAGCTTGAGTTGTTCCAGGAACTGGTAGCCATGCATCCAAACTAGCTAATACTGCTTGGACTGCATTTACAAGATCTTTATCAGCGATAAAAGTATTTGCAACACAACCCTCTCCTTCATAAAACAAGTCAATACATTTATAGACTGAATTTTTAGGATCGAAATATTTTGTTCCTTCAGCTGCAATATTAAAAGGATCAATGGTTAAAGCATCGTCCATAATTTTAGTTTTTATATATGCGAACATAAAATCTAATCTCAGATTTGGAGCAGCTGCAGGTACGTAATCCATTTCAATTTCAGCTCCATAATTCTCTGAGTCAATATTAAAATTGAAAGTTGTAGTCGCTAAAATTCTCGAAATTTGCATATCGGTGTACTTGTTATAGAAAAGTGAGGTGTTCAATCTCATTTGACCGCCAAGTAAAATTGATTTGATACCAACTTCAAATGAATCAACTTTCTCTTCAACCGTATTTGCAGGAATCAAACCTTTTTCATAAATCCTTGGGTTTATGGGAGGATTAATTCCAGCAGGCTTTGTGCCTCTGGAATAAGATGCATATAGAAGAGAGTCATCACCAAAAGCGTAATCAATAATTAATCTTCCTGCAGTAGTAGTGTAATCAAGTTTGTTTTTTTGATAAGACTCCCATCCAGGTTTATTGTAATTTTCACTTCTATCGTAAAGTGCAGGAACTAAATCCTTCACTGACATGAAATATGTGGCATAAGCTGTACCTGTTGCTAATGCTTGTTGTTGAGGGTCAGCTATCAAACCTGCAGCAGCAATTCCTCCTGCTAGTGCAGCAGAAGCTGCATTTACTTCAGCAGAGACACCGTATAAGTCTACTGTTTCTTGTTCACCTACCCCACAGCCGTTGGATACTTGGCCTGTTAGTATTTGACCGATGACTGCTTGATCTGGCGCTTGTCCAAATGCCCCAGCTATACCTTCAAAGCAATTATAAAGGTCTCCATCGACTAATAACCAAGGAACGCCAGCAAATGCTCCAACGTTTCGTGCTTGACCATAAGTAGTGGTAACAATATCGTTAATTTTCTTTTCTTCTCCGTAACGCAAACCTAGTGTAATTCTTAAGTTATCTTGAACGTCAAAGTAAAGCTCTCCGAACAAACCACTCGCCTCTAGTTCGTACTCATTCGTGTTACCAAATGTAGTTGGTACAAAAAATTGTGCATCTCCTAATAATGTTAAGGGGGATGATGTAGTCAAGTAGCTATCGTCCTCATAATGACCGTAATGATTTATTCCAACGATGAAATTAAAAATTCCGTCTAAATCAGAACTGTATTTAAGTTCTAAGTATTCTGTAAGTTGCTCATTACTAGAACCATCGATGAATGAGTTTCTGTTAGTGGTTTGTAAAACATATTTTCCTGATTGACCATTTAGTCTTTCGGCTTGAGTGGGTCCTTTTATCCCGCATTGATCAGCTACACAATGATCCAGCATATCAACACTTATAAGACCTCCAACGTAAGCAAGAGGATTATCAGAAACTTTTACTCCTAGCAAAGGTTCAACTGCGAGAGTTGTATCCATTCTTGTATACGAAGAAGATTGTCTACTCATCATATTTAGAGATAATCTTCCTTCATCTAGATCGTGTGAAATAGTGAATTGATGTGTACCTGATTGTCGGTCATAGATTGGAACAAAGTCACTATGCGTTTGTCTAATCGTCATATTGGCAGGTCTTGGAGCATCATTTAAACCAAAAGCTGTGTAAGCAGCCGTATTGGCGCCCAAAGGAGCAGACTCCAAAAAGACTGCAGCTAAAATTCCGTTATAAGTGGCAGCCGGGTTAGCAATGCCAATCCCCTCTCCACCTAAAGTACATCCTCTAGCAATGTTAGCACTAGGAGTACAGACATAATTTGTTCTAAGTGTTCTCGTACTCTCTTCTTCATGCTCTTGATACATATAATCAATAACAGTGTTTCCTGTATCGTATCGTAAAGAAATTCTTCCTACGTAATGCTCTCTTCCATCAAAAGTTCCGCCCACTGGAGCATATAAATTTTCAGTAAACCCATCTCTTTCCGTCTGAGTATAGGCAGCTCTTACTGCAAAATTATCTTCTAGGGGAATGTTTACAGCACCTTCAAAAATTTGAAGATCGTATTCACCAACTGTGTATCCAGCATATCCTTCAATACCCGAATCTACAGAAGGTCTTTTGGTAACAAGGTTTACCAAACCAGCGGTAGTGCCTCGTCCAAATAATGTTCCTTGAGGCCCTCTGAGAACTTCCACTCTATCCATATCGAACATAGTTGAAACATTTGTATTTTCTCCCCATGGTGATTCATTTATATGAGTAGTAACTGACTGATCAAAAGAAATTCCTGTAGCAAGTCTTCCAATACCTCTGATTGATACGGAGCTACCGCCAAAGTTTGTCTCTGAATAACTTAAATTTGGAACGTTAAGTTGTAGATCAGTAAATCTCACTGCTTGTCTTAATGCAAGGTCATCTGAGGATAAAGCAGAAACAGCAATCGGGACATCTTGCAAAGATTTTTCTGTTTTTTGAGCAGTTACAATTATTTCTTCAAGAGTGTAATCTTGATTGTCAGATTGAGCGAAAAAGTTTGAAGAGAATAGAAGTAGTGCAATTAAGAGGTGATGGAAAAATTTCATATAGAGCTCCTTTTCATTTTGAAAGTTTTAAATTAATCATCCTTAATGTTTGCGGATTATAAGGATCAAGAAATAAAAAACAATTAATTATTATGAAGACATTTCCAATCGCAAAAAAAGTCAAGAAAGTTCTAAAAAAACACAATGATTCTCGTGTTGATAACTATTATTGGCTAAGAGACGATACTAGAAAAAATAAAGAGGTACTCGATTATTTAAAAACCGAACGTGCTTACCATGATGATTGGATTAGAACTCAATCAAATATTTCAAATAATTACTTCAAAAAATTAAATGGTTACATTCCTGCTAAGGATGAGTCTTTAAAGATAAAAAGAAATGGCTTTTTTTATTTTTCGGAATCCCTAAAAAAAAATGAGTATAGAAAATACTATCGATCAAAGAAAAAAAATTCGAAGAAAGAATTAATTTTAGATATCAATAAATTAGCTAAAAATAAAAAATTCTATCAAGTTTCAGGTGTCTCACCATCTAAAGATAATCAACTTTTGGCTTATGCAGAAGATATCAATGGGCGCAGAGAATACACAATCAAAGTCAAGAATATAAAAACTGGAAAAAACCTCTCAGATAAAATTTCAGGAACGGACGGACAATTTATTTGGTCTAAAGACTCAAAAAATATTATTTATATAAAGAGAGATAAAACGACATTAACTAGTAATCAAGTCTTTCTTCATACAATTGGAACCTCTCAAAAAAATGACATACTTTTATTTGAAGAAACTGATCCGCAATTCCATTGTAGTTTAGGAATTTCAAGAGATAAAGAATATGGGTTTATTTACTCCAGTCAGACCAATGCAAATGAAATTCAATTCTTCCCATTAAATAATCCTACCGAATTAAAATTAATTCTTAAAAGAAAGAAAAAACATAAATACTACGTAGATATTTTTGACAATACTTTTTATGTCATGACAAACATAGGCGGTCAGGATAACTTTTCGCTCAAATATTCTGACTTATCCGTTTGTCATCATTTTAAAAAATGGAAAACCATCCTCAAAGAAAGTAAAAAAAGATATTTATTGGATTTTGAAATATTCAAAAATCATATTCTTCTTGATGTGAGGGAAAACGGTCTTCCTCAGATATTAAAAATTAATTCAAAAAACGGGCCTCATGAATATATAAAATTTGATGAGCCTTGTTATGACGTTTCTTTAGCAGGCAATCATGATCCAAAAGCTGACTATTTTTGTTTTGCGTATTCATCGCTCAATAAACCAGAGACTGTTTATAAGGAGTTTTTAGTTTCTGGAAGAAGATCCGTTATTTGGAAATCAAAAATTAAGTGCAAGACAAAAGGCTTAAAAGTCGAAAGGCTTTCACTTAAATCTAGAGATAACAAAAGAATACCAGCATCTCTTGTTTACAAGGATGACGGCACTCCTTTAATAGAAAAACCCATACTCTTTTATGGATACGGATCTTACGGTCATATTATTGATGCTAATTTCCGTTCTAGTATTGTTCCATTATTAGAAGAAAACTTTATCTTTGTTTTGGCGCATATACGTGGCGGTTCAGAAATGGGTAAACATTGGTATGAGGATGGGCGTATGCACAATAAGAAAAATACCTTTAATGACTTTATCGACGTAACTCAAGGATGCTTAAAAAAAGGTTATGGAGATAAAGATAATGTTTTTGCTATGGGAGGAAGTGCTGGCGGTCTATTAATGGGTGCCATAGCAAACGAAGCTCCAGAGTTATACAAAGGAATTTTAGCAGCAGTTCCCTTCATGGATGTTGTGACAACTATGCTTGATGAATCTATTCCCTTAACAACTTTCGAATATGATGAATGGGGTAATCCTAATAATAAAAAAGATTACGACTATATGAAGAGTTATTCACCATACGATAATTTATCCAATCTTCCATATCCGAACATTCTGGTGACCTCTTCGTTATTCGATTCTCAAGTTCAATACTACGAGCCTGCAAAATATGTTGCTAAGTTAAGAGATCTTTCAACTTCAAATAATAAAATTCTTTTTAGGATAAATTTAATTGGTGGTCATGGAGGCTTAAGCGGAAAGACCGCAGTGTTAAAGGAGACTTCCGAAGACTTTACCTTTTTTATAAGTTTAGTGGATTCCTAATTTGCTAATCACTTCACCGGCGATTGAGAGAGAACTGGTTAAACCTGGACTATCGATGCCTTGTAAATGAATTAAATTTTCAAGACCGTGATCATTTGAATCAAGAATTTCAAAATCCTGACCGCCCTCACCTTCAGCCACTATCTTTGATCGAATTCCTGTGTAATCTGGAGATAAACAAGAAGAATCAAAATTTATCCAATAGGATTTAATTGAATTACAAAACTCATCCAAAGTATTTTCATCAAAAGAATACTCGATAGACTCCACCCATTTTGCATTTGGTCCAAAGCGAAGATTATTTTCAATATCCATTCCAGCATGAATACCGTGACCGTTTGAGTTAGGAAGCGGATAGATTAAGTGTTTAAAAGGATTTTTCTTCTTGTATAGATAGTAATGACCTTTTGCATACATCACTGTTTTAATTTTCGATAAGTTTATATCTTCGATTTTATTTGCAACTTCTTCGGTATAAAGGCCAGATGCATTAATCAAAAAATTACAATTAATTTTATCGCTTGAATTAAGTGTTAATTCAAATTGGCCATTTATTTTTTTTGCGTGTATCAACTCAGATGCTAAAACTACATATCCGGTTTTTTTTATATCTTCTTCTAAAGCGGACAAATATTCTGGCACACTTATTACTCCAGACTCACTTGATAAAATTGCTCTTTCACATTTTATCTCTTCTTCAAGAGCTTTAGTTTTATGTTTTGAAAGCATTTTTAAAGGAACTCCATTAGCCTTGCCATTTTCATATAATGACTGAAGCTGTTCGATCTGGTTTTTTTCAGTTGCTACTATAAGCTTCCCAGTTTTTTTAAATGGAATATTTTTTTTAGCTGCAAATTTATAAAGCATCTGTCTGCCGTCGCAACATACTCTAGCTTTGAGGGAATTTGGAGAGTAATACAGACCAGCATGGATAACGCCAGAATTTCTTGTACTAGCACCTTCGCCTATTCTATTTTCTTTCTCTATGACTGCTACTTCGATGCCTTTATCGGCTAAAGATTTTCCAACAGCTAAACCTACTACTCCGGCACCGATAACAACAGCCTCTATTTTTATCTCAATTCTCCCTATCTTGAGTGAAATTATCTTGAAGAGTTCTCATTTCCTTAGAAAGAAGAAAAATGGCTATTAGATTTGGTAAAGCAGCCGCAGCAACTGTAATCAGCGCAAAATTCCAAATAATTTCTGTATCAATCCAACCTGTGCCAACGATAAAAAAAGCTGACATGTATACGAACCTATATAGAAAAACAAATTTTTTACCGAATAAATAAATAGTGCATCGATCTCCGTAGTATGACCATGAAACCACTGTGCTGAAAGCAAACAACAAAAGACCTAAAGTTACAATGTATTCTCCGTAATCGCCAAAGAAACCCTTATTGAATGCTTTGCTGGTCAGCACAGCAGATTTCACTAAAGATTTTCCAACAATATCCACATCAGATGTAACTAGGCCATCTTTTACAATAATTTCTCCATTAAATGGATTTTCATTTTCATAGATTAAGATATCTTCTGCGAATGATCTGTTGTTGATAAAAGTATAATCTCCCTCAATCCTTCCTGATTTGATGTTTATTGCTCCAGAATGAAGGTTGATGAAATTATTATTTCCTTGAAAGAAGTCGATTAATTCTTCTGAGTCTGCTTCATCAAGTCTCCCCTCAAGAATAAAAAAAGTTGTTCTTTCAAATTTGTTTTCATATTTCTCTATCCATGCTCCTGAAGAAAGGATAACCAACCCAGTAAGAGTACAAATTACGATGGTGTCAATAAAAGGCTCGAGTATAGAGACAAAACCTTCTTCAATTGATTCTTTTGTTTTTGAAGTAGCATGTGCAATAGGTGCTGAACCTTGCCCCGCCTCGTTAGAATATAGCCCTCTTGCAACTCCATAATTGAAAGCCGTTGCTATGCTTGCACCTAAAAATCCTCCAACTACCGAAGTTCCCGTAAAGATATCACTGAATATCATTTGGAAAGTAGGAAGAATATTTTCATAGTTATAAAAAATCACACTCAGCGCACCAATAAAATAAATTGCAGCCATTGTTGGTACAATGGAAGCAGCAACCGAAGCAATTCTTTTTAATCCACCAATAATCACAAGTCCAACTAAGATAGTCATTACAATGGACGTAGTAAGATTGGGGATGGAAAAACTGGAAAATAACGTACTACTTATATTATCTATTTGAGGCATCATTCCTGAACCAAATGTAGTAATTAATAAACAAAACGCGAAGACGATTCCCAACCATTTAGACCTTAAGCCGTTTTGCATGTAATACATTGGACCACCGGCAATAGATCCGTCATCTAAAGAAATCCTATATTTATGAGCTAAAGATACTTCAACATATTTAGTTGTCATTCCCAAGAAAGCAGTAATCCACATCCAAAAAAGTGCAGCAGGTCCACCGATAAAGATTGCCATTGCTACTCCTCCAATATTTCCAGTTCCAACTGTTCCGGATAAAGCGGTGCTTAAAGCCTGAAAAGGTGTAGTTTCTCCTTTGTTATCTTTATATTTATTTCCAGAAAAAAGTATTTTCCAAGCTCTTTTGAAAAAAATAATTTGAGGAAATTTAAGGTAGATTGTGAAAAAAATACCAGTTCCCAAAAGTAAAGCTGGAAACCAAGGAGAACTGCCGAAATAACTATCTACCAGCAGAATTGCTGAATTTATCGAATCCACTTCTAAATAGATTTAGTTTGAACGTATTGATTAAATTCTTGATAGCCTCCAACTAATTCTCCATTCACGATAATTTGAGGAAAAGTTCTGGCATTGGGAAATTTTTCGGTGAATTCTTCTCGATTAAAATCTTCATCAAGCATGTATTTTTTAAATTCCAGATCCTTAGTTTCACATATTTGAACAGCTGCATCGCAGAATGGGCATTGTGGTTTTGACCAAATTTCTATCATAATGTCTCCTACATTTACGTATTTATGATTCTAAACGCTATCTCATCAGGCTTCACTTTATATTTTAATAATTTTTTAGCTTTTACTAAGATATTTTTATTTCCAATTCTATTCATTGGTTTACTGTCTACAACGGCAGATTACTTATCTTCTTTAGACGAAGATTACTTTGTCTCCACTGGATTAATATTAGCCTTTCAAGTTATCTTTCTAACTCCTCTCTATACGGGTATGGCTATATTGATAGGGAGAGATATAAGAATTGGGTCGCTAAATAAACTTTTTGGATATGTGATAGTGGGAGCCCAATTAGCATTAAAAATTTTCATTCTTCAAGTTATCATAGGAATAATGACAATAATAGGTCTAGTTTTATTTATCATTCCTGGACTATATATCCAATTTAGATTTACCTACTCTGTTTATTATCTTGTTTTAGAGGGACATTCAATCTTAGGGTCTATGGATAATTTATGGAATGAATCTAAAGAAGTGCATTGGTCCTTATTTAATGCTGGAGTTCTACTAACTCTTTTAACAATTTCTTTTGTTCTGATCATTTATGCATTTTTAGGATTATCTTCTCAGGAGGAAATGTCGTTAATTCTTAGCTTAATAGGAAACTGCATAACTGTTTATTTACAAATGATACTTGTAGCTTTCCCAGTGTATTCAATTTATCAATTGATTCTAAAAAAAAATTAATAGTTGATGGCACTAGTTTGAAAATCGTAATTTAGATTTTCATTTAACTGAAGAGAATTTATTACTGGCAATATATCGTCATAAAGATTGATGAGTGAGCTGGGATCAAGGGTATTTTTAAGTTCTAAGGATAATTGAGTAAATGGAGTGTCGCCTAAAGTTTCTGTGAAGTGAACAAGAATACTTTCTTCAATTATTTTTGAAAGCCAATTAAGCTTTATAAGCAAAGTATCTTTGTCTTTATCTTTAATTAGGTAGTTTATTATCTCTCTACCTTTTAAGCTGACTAAATCTTCAAATAACCCAATAATTTTTTTATCTTGATTCCAGCATTCTTCAGGAAAATCATTTTTAATTTTTTTAAAAGATCCATCATTATATAAATCAGAATTTAGGCTGTGCTTATTTAGATTTAGTTTGTAATGTGTTAACCGACTTAAAACTGTTGGTTTGAGTTTATAAGGCTTTGAGCTTGTTAAAATAAACTTCAAATTTTTTGGTGGTTCCTCCAATGCCTTCAATAAAGTATCCTGTGCAAAAAAATTTAGCTCATCAGCATTGAGAATTAAAACGATTTTTTTGCTAGAAATTAAAGGAGTCGAATATATGAAGTCCGACGCATCTCTGATTTGTTTAATTTGGATTTGAGTCCTATCATTTGAGCGCTCTATAATTTTAATATCTGGATGAGAATTAGCAGAGAATAGATTGCATGATTGACAATCTTTACATGGTGAACAGTCAATTTCAGATTCCTTACACAATAAAATTTGAGCAACATTCAATGCAGTTCTTTCTGGTTCTGATAATAAATTTCCAGATAAAAGGATCGAGGAATTATTGCCTTTTAAAATTAAATTAATATGATTCTTTAAGTCTTTCGTCATATGTGGATAGCTTATTAATAACACTCTGTAGAATTTTTTTTGGCTCATCATCAGCATTAATTACTAGAAATCTTTTAGGGTTAATCTCAGCAGCCTTTAAAAAACTCTTCCTTAATCTTTTATGGAACTCTAGATTTTCTGATTCAAATCTATCCAGCTCATTTCTTGAGGAGGCTCTTTTCAAACCTATTTCTGGATCAAGATCCAACAAGATAGTTTTATCGGGTAGTAATATTTCTGTTTGAGTAACTAGATTATTAATAATGTCTTTTGAGATACCTCTACCAGCTCCTTGATATGCATAAGTTGAATCAATATATCGATCAGTAATTACTATTTTTCCTTCTTTCAACGATGGTTTTATCACTTTTTCAAGATGATCCAATCTATCTGAGAACATCAATAAAAGTTCTGTTAAAGGACTAATTTGTTGCTTTTTATCTAGAAGAATCTTACGAAGAATTTTGCCTATTGAAGTGCTTCCTGGCTCCTTGGTGATAACATGCCCAATTTTTTTATTTTGGAGGTGCTCACTTAGTCCATTTACAAGAGTTGATTTACCACAACCTTCAATACCTTCTATGCTGATAAACATTCAGTGAAGTTTATCAAACTAAAAATTTTCTATTGATATTTTTTAATGGCTTCTTTGTGTTCGTCGTATGTTTCAGAAAAGTGATGGGAGCATTTATCTTTTGCAACAAAATACAGAAAACTATGTATTTCTGGTTTTGAAGCTGCATTTATAGCCGACTCGGATGGATTTGATATAGGCATGGGAGGCAATCCTTTATTTGTATAAGTGTTGAAAGGTGTATCTCTCCTCAGATGATGTTTTTTAATATCACCATTGAAATCCTCTATTCCATATATTACCGAGGAATCAATTTGAAGCGGCATATTTAATCTAAGTCGATTATAAATAACGCCTGCAACTTTTCTATGTTCATTTGGGCATGCTTCTTTTTCTATTAATGAAGCTAAAACTAAAAGCTCCTGTGGTTCTTGAAGAGAAACATAAGGAGTCCTTGAATTCCAATATTTTTCTAGAAGGCTATCTTGAGTGAGGATCGCCTCTAAAAAGACATCTTCACTATCCTCAATGCTTGAATAATAGTATGTATTTGGGTGAAACCTTCCCTCTAAAGCATGGATATTCGTTTTATCAAAATTAATTCCGTTAATCTTTAGAGAAACTGGTACATTTGATCTATCTAGTATTGAGCTAATAGTTGAACCTTCAGGGATTCTATATTTTCTAAAATGAGTTTCTGATTTAATTATTTTTTTCAAAACGGAGAATAAATTCTCTTGTTTTTTGATCAAATAATCTCCGTAAGTAATTTTTTTATCTAAGGATGAGTATCTAATGATTACATTTATAAATGAAGGAACAGTTATGTCTATTTCTTGTAAGTTATCCACAACCCTAAGGTAAGAATCTCCTCTTTTGATTTCAAAGATTAAGTCATTTTTGATTTCAGTAGGTTTTATGAATAAAAATACCCCAAACAAAGCGTTTATAAAAAAAACTGTAAAAAGAAGTCTAATCACTTAGATTTTGGAGAACACCAAAGACGCATTTGTTCCACCAAAGCCAAATGAATTATTCAAAACATGTTTGATTTCTTTTTCTTGGGATTCATTAGGAACGTAATTAAGTTTTGGAGCATTTGCATCTAGATTATCAAGATTTATAGTTGGAGGTAGATGATTATCTCTGAGGCTTAGAATTGAAAAAATAGATTCTATAGCCCCTGCTGCCCCTAAAAGATGGCCAGTCATAGATTTTGTAGAGGAAACTGCTATTTGATCTTGAGATGATGAAAAAATATCGGCTATTGCATTTGCTTCAATGATATCTCCTAGCGGTGTGGACGTACCGTGAGCATTTATGTAGTCAATTTTAGAGCTATCTAATTGAGCATCTCTAAGTGCTGAGACCATTGCCTGTTTTGCACCTTTACCGTCTTCGGCTGGTGCTGTCATATGAAAAGCATCAGAACTCATTCCAAATCCAGATACTTCTGCATAAATATTTGCAGATCTAGCTTTAGCATGCTCGTATTCTTCCAATACTAAAATGCCTGCTCCATCGCCTAGGACAAAACCATCTCTATCCTTATCCCACGGTCTGCTAGCTTTAGTAGGATTGTCATTGTTAGTTGATAAAGCTGTTACTGCAGAAAAACCTCCAAGACCTAAAGGAGTGATAGCCATCTCTGATCCACCGGTGATCATAATATCGCAATCTCCATGCGAAATAGACCTTGCTGAAAATCCTATGCTGTGATTGCCACTAGAGCATGCTGTAACGATTGATAAATTAGGACCTCGCAATCCGTATTCGATGGAAACTAAGCCGGAAACCATATTTACGATTGCACCCGGAACAAAAAAAGGCGATATCTTTCTCGGACCCCTTTTATTGAGTGTCAGAGCATTTTTTTCAATAGTATCTAAGCCACCAATCCCAGATCCTATTGAAACTCCTATTCTTGTTAAATCAATTGAATTAAGTGCTAAACCAGAATTCTCAATTGCGTGTTTTGAGGCAACTAGACCATATTGAACAAATTCATCAACTCTTCTTTTAGTCTTAACATCCAGATTGTTTACTTCATCAAAGTTTTCTACAGGAGCTGCGAATTTAGTCGGATAATCTGATACATCGAACGCTGTAACAGTTTTTGCACCGCTTCGACCGGCTAAAATATTTTGCCAGGATGATTCTAGTTCATTTCCTACAGGAGAAATGATACCCATACCTGTAACTACAACTCTACGAGATGCGGTCATAAATGAATTTGAATGGTATTAAGATGTAGATTCTATGTAACTGATAGCATCTTGAACAGTTGCTATTTTTTCAGCTTCTTCATCAGGAATTTCAATTTCAAACTCCTCTTCAAAAGCCATTACAAGTTCAACAGTATCGAGTGAGTCTGCCCCCAAATCATCTATAAACGAAGCCGTCGTGGTGACTTCTTCTTCACTTACGCCTAATTGTTCGCAAACAATTCTTTGAACTCTTTCTTGTGTGCTACTCATAAATACCTCTTTAAGGTTGAAAATCTGTCGAATTATATACCTAGAAGATAAGTTTTTTAATTTTTTTTATGCATAACCTACATATAAAGTCCACCATTAATGTGAATGGTCTGACCTGTGATGTAATTAGCCTCTTCAGAGGAAAGAAAATAAATTAATTCTGCAACCTCTTGTGATGAACCAAGTCTCCCTAGAGGAATTTGGTCTGACATTAACTTCAAAGTATCCTCATCCATGCTTTTGATCATATCTGTCTCAATAAATCCTGGGGCGACACAATTGACTGTTATATTTCTTGGCGCCAGCTCCCTAGCTAAAGATCTTGAAAATGCCTCTAAACCCGATTTAGCTGCCGCATAATTTGCTTGACCCTTATTTCCAATGGCAGCAGAAGTAGATGAAATATTAATAATTCTTCCAGACCTGTTTTTGACCATTTTTTTGGAAAAAAACTTCAATAATGAAAAGACAGAGCTCAGATGAACTTGAATAACCTCATTCCATTCTTCATCTTTCATCCTTAGAAAAATATTATCTCTAGTTACTCCGGCATTATTAATAACAATCTCTGGATTGACGTCTTTCTCTTTCAAGGTATCAAATAAATTTTCTATAGATTTTTTTTCAGATAGATCAAGCTTTATTCCAAAACCTTCGGCAGATGATTCAGATAGGATTCCATCAATTGTTTTAACACCTTCATCAGACGTAGACGTCCCAATCACAGGAAACCCTTTGGAAGAAAATAGTTTTAATATACTCTGGCCAATGCCTCTAGAAGCACCAGATACAAAGACATATTTAGGATTCAAAACTTATTTATTCAGGATTATTTTGTTCTTCAGTGTCTTCTTTGATTTTTACTTCCATTACCTTCTTACCTTTGTAAAAACCATCCGAAGTCATCACGTGACGCTGATGACGCTCCCCTGAAACCTGATCGGTTGATAAGGTTGTATTTTTTAGAGCATTGTGAGACCTGCGTGCTCCCCTTCTTGCTCTAGATACTTTACTTTTTTGTACTGCCATAATTAAAAGAATGCGATTCTAGATGAAATTTCAGTTCTCTTCAAACTTCAAAAGGTTGAAAAAAAGAAATTGGTACCTTGCTGGTGATTTTCAGATCTATCTCTGTAATCTCTAAGCTTGAGCAATGTAGATACATCCTTCTTTCGAAACCAATATTTAAAGGTATTTTGGAATATTTTAAATCTCCTACTATTGGAAAACCACTGGCGCTGGTATGAACTCTAATTTGATGAGTTCTTCCCGTCTTTAAGGTGCATTCAATCAAAGAATAGTTTTCATTAAATTTAATCAATTCAAAGCTAGTTTCAGAATATTTTCCATCTTCAGAAACAATAGTCTTATTTAAGTTTTCGTTCTTATTAACTTTCAATGGCAGTTTTACGTTATTAAGTTTCTTCGGCCAAGTGCCATGAACTAAACAATGATATTTTTTGGTTATTTGATTCGATCTAATAAACGAATTAAACAGACGTGTGCTTTGTTTATGTTTGGCAATTATGATGCAACCGGATGTTGCTTTATCTAATCTATGAATTAATTGGGCATCTCTATAATCCTTTCCAAAGTTTCTAACAATCTCTATTAACCCAATACTTACTCTTGAGCCTCCATGAACTGCTAGGTTATGTTTCTTATTAATTGCTAATATCTCGTCATTTTCATAAATTACGAGGTCCTTTATTTCCTGTATTAGTCCCTTTTCTGGATAACTTTGATTACATTTTTGTTTAGTTAAAAATAATGGTGGAATCCTTAATTTATCCCCTAGTGAAAGTTTGGTATGAGGTTTTACTCTGGAGCCGTTTATTCTTACTTCCCCTTTTCTGATAATAGAATAGATTTTTGATTTGGGTAAATCTTTGAATTTTCCTAATAAAAAATTATCTACTCTTTGATTAGAAGAATTCTCGCCTATTTCTTCAATGGAAGCCTTTATATAGTTATCTTCTGTCAATTTCTTTAGCGGAATAATTTTAAAATATCCAATTAATGTGATAGTTTAGCTTCTTTTTTAGGAGATAAAGCATAGCAATTTTGATCTTTATCTTTATTTTGAATCTCCTAAGTATATAAATTTTTAAAGATAAGGAATTTTTTGCTTGTTAAACAATAGAGTTTTATAAGAACAAATAATATTTTTTCAGGTCAGTAGGCGTAAATCCTGAGAATCTTACAATTTTGAAGTCATCAATGACTTTTAATTACTTATAAAACATTTTTTTCGAGGTACATATGAAAAGAATGTTAATTAATGCTACTCAACCAGAAGAGCTTCGCGTTGCAATGACAAGGGGAGATTCCCTTTATGACTTGGATATTGAAAATATCAATGAAGTTAGAAGGAAAGGAAATATCTACAAAGGTATTGTTACTAGAGTGGAACCAAGTTTAGGGGCTGCTTTTATCAATTTTGGTGCTGACAGACATGGTTTTCTACCCTTCAAGGAAGTTGCACCGCAATTTTATCCAAAGGATAAAAAAGGAAGATTATCCATAACCGATTGTCTGTCAAAAAATCAAGAAATTATTGTTCAAGTTGAAAAAGAAGAGCGCGGAAACAAAGGAGCAGCTTTAACCACCTTTGTCAGTTTGGCGGGAAGATTTTTGGTTTTAATGCCTAACAACCCAAAAGCTCAAGGTATCTCTAGAAGATTGAACCCTTCAGAAAGAGATACTCTAAAACAAAAGGTTTCTGCTTTGAATGTTCCTGAAGAGATGGGGATAATTGTCAGAACAGCTGGGGAAGGTAAGGAATTAACCGAATTAGAGTGGGATTTGGATTATTTACTCAAAGTGTGGGATGCAATTTTGGAAGCAAATCTCCAAAAAAATGGTCCTTTCTTAATTTACAAAGAAAGTGATGTGATCATTAGGTCCCTTCGAGATTATGTTAGGGAAGACGTTGATGAAGTTTGGATAGATACACAAGAAGCATATGACCAAGCCATTGAGTTTGTGGATAGAGTCATGCCAGAACAATCAAACATTATAAAGAGATATGAAAATAGTCTGCCTCTATTCACTCGATACCAAATTGAATCTCAAATTGAAACTGCTTATCAAAGAGAAGTAAAACTTGAGTCTGGCGGATCAATAGTCATTGACGATGCAGAAGCCTTAGTTGCGATAGATATAAATTCATCAAAAGCAACTTCAGGTAAAGATATTGAAGAAACTGCAACGCATACAAATCTTGAAGCAGCGAGAGAAATATCCAGGCAGCTGAGACTTAGAGATATTGGTGGTCTGGTAGTTATTGATTTTATTGACATGATGAATCTTGAGAATAAGAGAAAAGTAGAAGATGAAATGCGAAATTCTCTTTCTGCGGATAGAGCGAGAGTACAAATTGGCAGAATTTCTAGATTTGGTCTTCTCGAACTGTCGAGACAAAGACTAAGATCTTCTTTAAAGGAAAGATGGACTCAAGATATTAATACCCTCTCAACCGCTGTACTAAGATTAATCGAAGAAGAAAGTAGTAAAGAGAATACAGGAGAAGTAAGAGCGATTGTATCGCCATCAATGTCTGCTCTTTTGTTGAATGAAAGAAGAATAAGACTCAACGATATCGAAGCAAGAGCTAACTTAAAAGTGACTGTTATAGCTGACCCTATTCGTCCAGATACAAGATTTGAAGTTGTAAGATTAAAAGATGGGGAAATAATTGAAGAAGAAACAAGTTCTCACATACAAGAACAAATAGAAAAAGATTCAATAAGTTCTCCTGTTTCAAGAAAGGAGGAAAAAGCTGCTGTCAATCTAATGCCATCCTCTAGACCTAAAACTGGCTTGATGTCTAAATTGATGAATTTGTTTAAAAGTAACAAACCTCAAAAAAAGAAAAAATCAAAAAATGTAAGAAAACGAAATCCTAAAAAAACGCAAAATAAAAAGCAATCGTCTAGACAAGATAATAGAAGAAATTCTAATCAAAAGAGAAGACCTTCTAACCAAAAAAAGGATCAAGTTAAATCTAAAGCAATGGTGAAAAAAGATTCAGCAAATGAAACACCAAAGAAAAAAATCTCAAAACCAAAAAAAGATAATACAAATACTGTAAAAAAAGATTCTGACACAAAATTTCATGCTGGCGTAGCAATAGGTAAAGTAAATGAAACTAAAAAGGAATCAAAATCTGAAGTTAGTAAGAAAGATGCTAAACCAGTGAAATTATCTAGACCTAAGAAAATTGAAGAATCAAAAAAAGTTGAAAAAGAGGAATTAGTTGTAGATCAACCACAACATTCCGGCGATATTAGGGCCTCAAACGATCCAAGAAATAAATAATTTATTTAAGATTATTTAGGTAATGTTGAATTAGATCTCCTGAAATAGATACGCCTGGTGGAGGAGTATTAGGTAAATTATCAGCTTCAAACCATTGAGCATCATCTATCTCATCGTTGTCTGGGGTTATCTCTCCAGCTTTATATTCAGCAAAATATCCAAGCATTAATTGACCCGGGAAAGGCCAAGACTGACTTTGAAAATATTTTATTTTGTGAACCTCAATTCCAACTTCTTCTTTAACTTCTCTCTTTAAACAGGCTTCGGCACTTTCTCCAGCCTCAATAAAGCCTGCAATAGTGCTATAGAGATTAGTTGGAAAATTTTTATTGTGCGCCAACAAAATGCTTTTGTCTTTATGAATTAAAGTGATTATGCATGGAGAAATTTTTGGGTATACCAACGGTGATTCACAATTTAAACATTTCATTGCTCTTTCTTTTTCATCAAGTTGCAATTCTGATCCGCAAAAACCGCAATATTTATTAGAGTCTGACCAATTAACTATCTGAAAAGCTCTGGAGATGGCTTCGAATAATTGCATATTCATCACAGGGAATAAAGCTCTTAAATCGGTAAAAGTTGTATCTGGAATCATTGTTTGTTCGTTTGAGACAGACACAGCATAAAGGGGAGCGTCATCTAAATAACCAATAAAGTGTCTACTTTTTTCTTCTATACCTGACCATTTCATTTCATCCTCAGTAGCTGGGCGAACTGAAGACTCTTTTAAAAAGTGTAATAACTTTGAATTGTATACAGGAAAGTACTTTGACTCTTTGGTCGTATCATCTATAAAATTACCCGGCGTAAAAATATTCATATAAAAAACTATGTCCTCAGCAATTTTTAAAAACTTTCTTGGTCATGCCCCTGATTGGTATAAGCAGACCATTCTAGCCTTTTTGGTTATAAATCCAATTCTTTACTTTATTTGTATAGCAACTTCCTTACCTGCTGGGACCATTCTAGGCTGGGTTATTCTTGCCGAATTTATTTTTACACTTGCGATGACTTTTAAATGTCACCCTCTTCCTCCAGGAGGATTGATAGCTCTGCAAGCAGTGATTTTAGGACTCACTACTACCAGTCAAGTTTATTACGAAATTTCTCTAAACCTAAAAGTAATTCTTTTGCTTATGTTCATGGTTGCAGGAATATTTTTCATGAAAGACTTGCTTCTTTTTATTTTTACTAAGCTTTTATTGAAAGTAAAAAACAAGACAACCGTATCTCTTCTTTTTGTTTTTGCTGCAGCTTTTTTATCTGCATTTCTTGATGCCCTAACCGTGACAGCAGTTTTGATATCCGTCGCTGTTGGTTTTTATACTGTTTATCATCAAGCGGCATCAGGAAAAGATTATTTGGATGAGCATGATTTAAACGATGATTCGCATCTAGATGATAATGAATCAATTAATTTGGAAAAATTTAAACTCTTTCTTTGTAACCTGCTAATGCACGGAGCCGTAGGAACTGCTCTTGGTGGCGTTTGTACTATTGTAGGAGAGCCACAAAATCTTCTTATCGCATCGATTGCAGAATGGGACTTTATAGAATTTTTTATTAGGATGGCTCCAATTTCAATTCCTGTCTTAATTGCTGGCTTGTTCACTACTTTATTTTTAGAAAGATTTAATGTTTTTGGATACGGTGCTCAACTTCCTGAGAGAGTCAGGGATATTCTTCAAGCATTTGATGATGATCAAACCGCTAACTTAACAGATCAAGTTAAAGCCAAACTTCTTATTCAATTTATAGTTGGATTAATCCTCATGTTCTCGCTGGCATTTAGTATTGCTGCTGTTGGCTTAATAGGGTTGATGATCATTATACTTTTGACTTCATTTACAGGAATCATTGAAGAAAAAGAATTAGGAAAAGCCTTCGAAGAAGCTCTTCCTTTTACAGCTTTACTTGTTGTTTTTTTTGCTGTGGTTGCAGTCATACACGATCAACATTTATTTAAGCCTGTTATTGATTACGTATTTCTTCAAGCCGTGGAACTTCAGGCTCCTCTGTTTTTTATAGCAAATGGAATTTTATCTATGATCAGTGACAATGTTTTTGTTGCTACTATTTATATAAACGAAATTAAAGCTGCATTAGATTCTGGAGAGATAAGCAGAGATCAATTTGATGCGTTAGCTGTCGCGATCAATACCGGAACAAACTTACCAAGTGTTGCTACTCCTAACGGACAAGCAGCCTTTCTCTTCTTGCTCACATCATCGGTAGCTCCTTTAATTGGTCTTTCTTATTTGAGAATGGTTAAACTGGCTCTTCCCTATACAATCGTGTTGAGCTCTGTTGGATTAACAGCAATTTTTTATTACTTTTAATGGATAGAACCTTTTGTATCGCCCCGATGATGGGAAGAACTGATACACATTTTAGAAATCTTTGTAGATTTGCATCAAAACATGCCGTCTTATTCACAGAAATGGTGCATTCCAATGCTCTTTTAAAAAATAAAAGAATAGATAAATACATACAAAAAACCGATATAGAAAATCCAGTTGTCTTTCAACTTGGTGGTTGTGAACCAAAGGATCTTGCAGAAGCGACTAAAATAATTAATGAAAACAAATACGATGAAATAAATTTAAATGTTGGTTGCCCTAGCCCTAGAGTCAAATCAGGAGGTTTTGGAGCATTTCTTATGTACGAACCAACTAAAGTAAGAAATTGTCTTTCTGCTATGTCTGCTTCTTCTGATATACCAGTAACTGCAAAAATTAGATTAGGAGTAGATAACCAAGATATCGAAGAAACCTTGGATAATTTTACCGAAATCATTTTAAAATCAGGAATAAGAACTCTATATGTACATGCACGTAAAGGAATGCTTGAAGGGTTAAATCCAAAGGAAAATAGAAATATTCCACCGCTTAACTACGAAAGAGTCTATCGATTAAAAGAAGATTTTCCAGACATTGAGATAATACTTAACGGGGGTCTGTCTGACTTTCTAGAAGATAAAAAAAAATTACAACTTATTGATGGTTTGATGTACGGAAGACATGTCTGTGAAAAACCTTATGAATTAACAAAAGTAGACAAAATTTTTTATCAATCAATCAATGAAACTGAAATTGAAACCCTTGTAATGATGATGGAAAAATATTTGATAGAAAACCAAGATTTAGGATTCTCAGGCTACTTAATCAAAAGGCACATGGTAAATTTCTTTAAAGGTTTTAGTTACTCCAAAAAAATAAGGCAAATAATTATGTCGGATAACCTGAACGTAGATGAGATAATAAGAATACTGAAGAAAAAACATTTATTAGTCGCATGAATTTTTTCAAAAATTTATTTAAAACAAAAAAGATTGAAGAAAAAAGTAAAGATAATAGTATTCAAAAATCAATTTGCTCTCTAATGATAGAAGTTGCTTATGCTGATAATCAACTAGATGAATCTGAATTGAAAGTAATGGCTAATTCCCTCAGTAAATTAGATATTCAAGAAGGAGAGATACAAGAAATCGTTGATGCAACTCTTGCGAAGTCTAAAGAATCAATTTCTTTTTATGAGCATACGAGAATACTCAACGATCAACTTGATTACGATCAAAAAAAAGAAGTCCTGAATTCTGTTTGGGCAATAGCTTTTGCAGATGGGGAGATGGATAAACATGAAGAGCACCTGATAAGAAGAATTGCTGATCTTTTATACCTCAATCATAAAGATTTTATAAACACCAAATTAAATCAAAAGGAAACTAATGAAAATAGTTAATCCAAGCAAACATAATTTATCCAAGGAAAAACTCCAATTCATGGATGAACTTTTCATGGATAAATATATATCACCAGGAAAAATATCCGGGACGCAAACCTTGGTGGCAAGAAGTGGAGAAATTGTTCATTGTCACTCTCAAGGTTTAAGAGATATTGAACAAAATCTTAAGATGGAAGATGATTCGATTTTTAGAATTTATTCAATGACGAAACCTGTAACTGGAGTTGCCTTAATGCAGTTATATGAAAAAGGTTACTTTCATCTGGCAGATCCGGTTAGTAAATTTCTCCCTGAATTTAAAAATCAATCAGTTTATGTCAGTGGAATCTATCCAGCCTTTGACACCAGACCCGCAAATAGAGAAATGACCATTCGAGATTTATTAACTCACACCTCTGGTCTCAGTTATTCAATTAATTTTGAAAATCACTTAGATAGTGCCTACAGGCATGTATTTGATGAATTACTGCCAGACAGAGAAAGACGTTCTCTGGATTTAAAAGATGTATGCGAAACTTTAGCTACCCTTCCACTTCAATTTTCACCTGGCGAAGGCTGGCTCTACAGCGTTTCCATAGATGTTTGCGCAAGAATTGTTGAAGTTATATCAGGAGAGAAAATAGATGATTACTTTAAAGAAAACATATTTGATCCTTTAGGTATGGAAGATACAGGATTTATAGTGCCTAAAAAGGATGCAGATAGATTGACAGCTTTATATTGGAGAACACCAGAAAAAAAATTAGTCTTAGAAGATCCCTCTGGAAATGAAAGCAACATGCTAATAGATAAAACTTATAAAGGTGGTGGGAGTGGTCTTGCATCTACTATAGAAGATTATTTTAAGTTCAGTCAGATGCTTCTCAACGGCGGTGAATTTAATGGCAAAAGAATACTCTCAAGAAAAACTATTGAGTTGATGACAATGAATCACCTCCCAAACAATAAAACTTTGTTAGATATGAATGCTGGAGGAGGATTTTCTGAGGTACGTTATCAAGGAATGGGTTACGGTTTGAGTATGGCGGTAACCGTAGATCAAGCTGCCACACAAATCTCTGGAACTGCGGGGTCCTATAATTGGGGTGGCATGGCAAGTACCTTTTTTTGGATAGATCCTAAGGAGAGTTTATTAGGTATTTTTATGACCCAATTAAGACCTTCAACTACTTTTCCATTCAGAGGGCAAATGCAAGCTATGGTTTATGGATCTTTTGAAGATTAAAAATCTTCAAATTCATCTACAAAATCATCTGCATTAATTTCACCATCATTAATTTCATATTCTCTGCGTTGTAGGTATGCGTCTCTGAAGAATATGTATTTATCTCCACTAACGAAATTATCCAACTCAAGCAAAACAGTTGTTTGGTTTAATATGTTAATTCCAGTTAACAAACCTGATGTAGTTGGGTGATCATCAGCTACAGCCAAAGGAGATATGACCGAGTCAATTCCTCTAGACAGACCATCCCTTACAGTTGTTGGACCCAGAAAAGGTAAAACAATGTAAGGTCCTTGTTCAACTCCCCATTTTCCGAGTGTCTGTCCAAAATCTTCATCATTCTTATCAAATCCCATTGGAGTAGCTACATCAAAAAGGCCAAATATTCCAAAAGTTGTATTGAAAATAAATCTTCCAAAATCATTCAGTGCCTTAGAGAAGTTCTCTTGTAGAATATTGTTTAATCCTGACTTGACGTCATCAATATTCTCAAAAAAATCTGTTATTCGATCTCTAACGAAAGGAGGTGTTGCTTCAACGTAAGCTCCAGTAACAGGTTCTATAAAATTTTCTATTACCCTCTCGTTAAACTCATGAACTTTTCTATTTTGCTCTTCATAAGGATCAATCGAATCTTTTAATTCTATGGAGCTGGCACATCCTGTAAATATAATGAAAAATGCTAAAATAGCACTTAATCTTTTGATATACAGAATAATCATTTCGTAAGCATATGCCTCTTCCTGAAAAAAACAACCGTGTAATTGTCACGAGTGCATTGCCCTATGCCAATGGTGATTTACACATTGGTCATCTATTAGAGCATGTGCAAACAGATATCTGGGTAAGGTTACTTAGAACGAATAATATTACATGTCATTATGTATGTGCTAGCGATGCTCACGGCACTCCTATCATGTTAAGGGCAAAAGAATTGGGGATTGAGCCCGAAAAAATGGTAGAAGAATTCAGGTCCTCTCATATCAAAGACTTACAATCATTTAATATTTCTCATGATAATTTTTATACGACTCATAGTGATGAAAATAAATACTTTAGTGAATTAATTTACAAAAAAGCAAAAGAATCTGGATTTATTGAAAGTAGGCAGATTGAACAACTTTTTGATGAAAGTGCAGGTTTATTTCTTTCAGATAGATACGTAAAAGGTACTTGCCCAAAATGTTCTGCAGAAGACCAATACGGCGATAATTGCGAAATTTGTGGTGCAAAATATGAAGCTGCGGAATTAGGTGATCCAGTTTCAACAATCAGTGGTCAGAAACCAGTGGTGAGATCTAGTGAGCATGTTTTTTTTGAATTATCTAAATTAGAATCTAATGTGGCAGCTTGGATGAAATCTACACCACTTCAGGAAGCTGTTAAAAATAAACTTGAAGAATGGTTCCAGCAAGGCTTGCGTGATTGGGACATCAGTAGAGATTCGCCTTATTTCGGATTTGAAATACCAGATATGCCTGATAAATATTTTTACGTCTGGCTTGATGCTCCAATAGGATACATAGCGAGCCTTGAAAATTATTTAAATTCTGAAACGAAAGAGACTGCAGAAGATATTTGGTCTGAATCAGCTAACACTGAAATCTATCATTTTATTGGGAAGGACATAATGAACTTTCATGCCTTATTTTGGCCAGCCTTATTAGAGACATCTAAATTTAAAAAACCATCGAATGTTTTTGTGCATGGCTTCTTAGGTTTGAATGGAGCAAAAATGTCAAAATCAAAAGGTAACTTTTTAAGTATGAGAGATTACCTAGATATTCTAGACGCTGACTATATAAGATATTACCTGGCATCAAAATTATCTCCCTCAATTGATGATATCGATCTCAACTACGAAGATTTCCAACAAAAAGTCAACTCTGATCTAGTTGGTAAATTTGTGAATATCGCAAGCAGATCAGCCGGATTTTTAAAAAAGAATGATAATCAGATTGGAAATGATATTGATTTAGAAATATATAAAAAGTTTATTTCATCTAAGGATAAAATAACTAATCTTTTTGCAGATCTTGAGTACTCAAAAGCAATTAAGGAAATTATGAAATTAGCAGATTCTGCAAATGCTTATGTGGACGAAAATAAACCTTGGATTCTTGCTAAAGATGACAAAAACAAAGAAGAAGTTATAAAAATTTCCAGCACAACAATTAATCTTTTCAGAGTCATTAACTTTTATCTTAAAATTGTTATTCCCGATACATGTTCTAAGGGAGAGAGATTTTTAAATGAGTCAATTAACTCAATAAATGACATAGATGCTCCATTAACAAATCATAAAATAAATTTCTTTTCTCCCATTCTTAATAGACTGGAGGATGAAAATTTAGAAGCATTAATTAAAAGAGGTTCAAATGGATGAAATTACTATAGAAGATTTCATAAAGATAGACTTAAGGGTTGCTGAGATCAAAAATGCTGAAAATGTAGAAGATGCAGATAAGCTCCTAAAAATAATTTTAGACCTTGGTGATTTAGGTGAAAGAACAGTATTTGCGGGTATAAAAAAGTTTTATAACCCAGAAAAGTTAATAGGTCTAAAAATTATATGCGTAGCTAATTTAAAGCCCAGGAAGATGCGATTTGGTATATCTGAGGGTATGATTCTTGCTGCAAGCAGCGATGAAGATGGAGTATTTATATTACATCCTGATCAAGGAGCTAAACCTGGAATGAGAGTGAGTTAATGAGCAAGAACATTGAAACAGATATTTTAATAATTGGCGCGGGTCCAGTAGGGCTTTTTACGGTATTCGAGGCAGGATTACTGGGTCTTAATTGTCATCTTGTAGATAATCTAGACAAGATAGGCGGTCAGTGCATTGAACTTTATCCAGAAAAACCAATATACGATATACCTGGTGTACCAAATCAAACCGGCAAAGAGCACATCGATTCTCTTCTTAAACAAATTGAGCCGTTTGACTATGAAGTCCATTTGAATCAGAGAGTAGATAAGATTGAACAAAAAGGAGATCATTGGATTGCGGAAACTTCTGATGGAATCTCCTTTAAAACACTTAATATTTTCATTGCCGCTGGTGCTGGATCTTTTGAACCTAGAAAACCACCCGTTGAATCTCCTGACAAATTTGTAGGAAAAGGTGTGGATTACGCTGTTAGAAGTATCGATAAGTATAAAGATAAAGATATCGTAATATTTGGAGGTGGAGACAGTGCATTAGATTGGTCAGTAGAATTAGCAAATAAGGCCAAATCAATAAAACTAATTCATAGGAGAGATGATTTCAGAGGAGCAGAACATACTCAAAATAAGATGAGAGATTTTGTCTCAAGCGGTCATATAGAATTAAAAATACCTTTTGTAATTAATTCCATTGTTGGAGATAAATCTTTTGAAGGAGTAGAAATTATGAATTTTGAAACTAAAGAGACAGAAATTATTAATTGCGATGAAGTATTATTTTTCTTCGGTCTTAGCAAACAACTTGGTCCTATAAATGATTGGGAAATTGAATTAAACGAAAGAAAAGTCGAAGTTGATACAGAAAAATTTGAGACTAATCAAAAAGGAATTTTTGCTGTTGGCGACATTAATACTTATCCGGGAAAACTGGATTTAATTCTTTGCGGATTCCATGAAACAACTCTTGCTGTTCAAGAAGCATATAGAAGGATTAATCCTGGCGAAAGAGTACCTTTCGGATATACAACCTCAAATAAAGGCTTACAAGAAAAATTAAAAGTTTCTGAATAATGAATGCAATTTTATTCCCTGGACAGGGAGTTCAAACCGTTGGCATGATGGATAGCCTATTCGGTTCAAGCAAAAGAGCAAAAGATTTATTCGTTAAAGCCTCTGAGGTAATCGATGTTGATCTAGTTGAATTAGTTTCTGTCGATTCAAAAAACTTGATAGATTTGACTGAATACTCTCAACCAATCATTTTAGCTTCAAGTATAGCGCTTGCTGAACATCATACAGATAAAGCTAACTTTAATTTTTGTGCTGGCCTCTCTCTTGGCGAATATTCTGCATTAGTTTATTCCGAATGCTTAGATTTTTTAGATGCTATTAAGTTAGTCCATATCAGAGGACAGCTAATGCAAAACTCTGTTGCGCCTGATGAGGCTAAAATGCTGGTAATCATGGGTATGAATCATGACGATATTAATTCTTTAATAAATGAGCTCTCTCTAGATGGATGTAAGGTAGATTTGTCTACGGATACTGCAGATGGAATGGGTGTTCTTGCTGGAAAAACTGAAAATATTGAAAAGTGTAAAACCTTACTTGAAAGTAAAGAATTAAGAAGAGTAAAGACGCAATATGTGAATATGTCTGTTCCGTCTCATTGTTATTTATTAAAGGATGCTCAAGAAAAATTAGCTATTGAGCTAGAAAAAATTGAATTGACAGAGCCAAGTATACCGATTATTTCTAATTTTACTGCGTTGCCTACATCTAACATTGATGAAATCAAAAATAATCTAATCAATCAACTATGCGAGACCGTAAGATGGAGAGAGACTTTAGATTTTCTTAGTGAAAAAGATGTCAGAAGCATCACAGATTCTGGTCCTGGAAAGACAATAATTGGAATGGCAAGGAAGTTTAAGGAAATAGAAAAACTTGCTTTAGTTGATTCCTAATTGTCTCTATTTTTTAATCTTAACGATTTGATCTTTATAAAACCTTCAGCATCTTTTTGATCGAAGTTTCCTTCTTCATCAAAGCTGGCTAAATCAGACTTGTATAAGGATTTATCGCTTCTTCTGCTTAAAACAATTATATTGCCCTTTTTTACCAAAATTTTTATTTGTCCTTGTACATTTTCCGAAAGGTTATCAATAAGACTCTGTATTGCATATCTTTCAGGTGCCCACCACAATCCATCGTAAACTAGGCTGGAATACTTACTTATTAGTTCATCTTTTATTTTTATGGAATCCCCATCCATACAGATTGATTCTATAGCTCTCCTTGCTTTGTATAAGATTGTTCCACCCGGTGTTTCATAGCAACCTCTAGACTTCATTCCAGTAGATCTAGATTCCACGATATCAAGCCTACCTATTCCGTTTCTTGAACCAAGGTCATTTAACAAAATTAAAATTTCAGCGGGCGTGAGCTTTTCATCATTGATTGCAATAGGATCTCCATTTTCAAACTCTAAAGTAAATTCTTCTCCAGAATCAGAAGCATCATCTAAAGATTTGACGTTACGCCACATGCTTTCAGGAGGTTCAGAAGTTATGTCCTCCAAAATTCCTCCTTCATATGAAATATGGAGTAAATTCTCATCAGTAGAAAATGGCGGTTCATTTTGGCCACTATCTTCAATAGGCAATTGATTCTCATTACAGTATTTAACTAAATCTTTTCTTGAAACTAAATTCCACTCACGCCATGGGCTTATGATCTTTAATTCTGGAGCTAATCCATAAATACCTAACTCGAATCTAATTTGATCGTTTCCTTTACCTGTAGCTCCGTGAGAGATAAATTGCGCACCCTCTTCTCTTGCAATTTCCACAAGTCTTTTTGCGATCAAGGGTCTTGCAATTGCAGTGCCAAGAAGATATTCACCTTCATAAATAGCATTTCCTCTAAACATAGGAAAAACATAATTTTTTACAAATTCCTCTTTAAGATCTTCAATTATTGATAGAGAAGCGCCAGCTTGTTTAGCTCTTGCTTCGATGTCATCTCTTAAATCGTTTTGGCCCAAATCTGCTGTATAAGTAATAACTTCAGCATCATAGTTTTCTTGTAACCATTTGAGAATAACGGTTGTATCTAATCCACCAGAGTAAGCTAGTATTATTTTATTCATTTGAAAAATTTCTGTGGATTATATCTTTAATCATATTGGCTTTGTAAATCATTATGCAAAAGATTTCTTATTCAAAATATTTATATCCAAATCTATGATGATTCTTAATAAAAATGATTATCAATTATCACCTGTTTCTCATCATGAGTTTTCAAAGATTTAACTGCTATATTTCTTAAAAATTTGAGGTATCAAGAATGAAGCATGAAAGTATTAATACAAATGAAGTTTGTGGAATTTTAAATGAAATAATGGAGTATGAACTATCAGGTGTAGTGAGATATACCCATTCTTCTTTAATGGTGACGGGTCCCCATAGGTTACCGATAGTTGATTTTTTGAAAGAACAAGCAAGTGAGTCATTACAACATGCTCAACAAGCTGGAGAATTATTGACTGGATTAGATGGACATCCAAGTCAGAAAATAGCCAATATAGTTGAGACTAATAATCACTCAATTAAAGATATCTTAGAAGAAAGCCTTGAGCATGAGATGCTTGCATTGGATTTATACAAAAAGCTTTTAACAAAAGTTGAAGGTGAATCTGTTTATTTAGAGGAGTACACAAGAGATTTAATTGGCCAAGAGGAGCAGCATCAGCTGGAACTACGAAAAATGTTAAAAGACTTTAGTTAGATCCTTATCTCTAAAAGTTTAGTTACCAATTATAAATATAAATTTTAGATATAATTAAGTTACGTGATTTGGCCCTATTGCTACGTTAAAGCTAAAAAGGATCAATTCTGATATACAATTACGGAGTTGTTATGAAAATTTTTATACCTATTTTACTTTTTGTTCTCTATTCCTGTGGTGGGGGTGGAGGTTCTATGTACGGTTCTGAAGAAACGGGTACAGGCGACTCTGGAGATTATGGCAGTTCTTCAAGCTATGGTTCTAGTTCTTCTTCGAGTTCTTCAAGTTCATCAACCACACTTGAAGCTACAACTTTTATAGTTAATGGAATCGATATTATCCAAATTAGTGGTGCCAACGATGAATCTAACATGGGTGGTTCAGCTACAAATCAGAAAAGATCAGTTTATGCTTATGTCAACGACGATGATTCAGCTGCAACATATGAAGGTAATGCTTGGCCTAGGGTAAGATTTTCCGGAACTGAAATTAACAAGGCAGATGCAATTACTGCTCAAGTAACTAAACTACCGAATACTGCAAATAGTAATGATATTGTTGGGATAAATTATAGGCCTAGTTACCAATGTGCAACTGATATGTATGATTACGATGCTGATTGTGAAGACAATGAATGGAGACTCTTCACGGCAAATGGTTCAGTTAATTTACAAGATACAGAATCTGTTCCTGAAGTTACTCAAACATTTACAGTTACAGTTCAAAATAATGGAGATGGAAATAAATTTTATATTGAT
>CACNYO010000009.1 GCA_902624765.1 uncultured SAR86 cluster bacterium | reverse complement strand
CTTGGTAGAAGTAGTTGGAAAAATTTTGCTACTTCAATAATGACAACAGACAAGAAAGAAAAAATAGTAAAAAAGAGTATCAAGATAAAAGGCGAGACAATAAATTTTGTTGGCATCGCTAAAGGTTCAGCAATGATTGAACCTAACATGGCAACAATGTTGTCCTTTGTATTTACTGACTTAAAGATAGGTAAATTGAAGTTAGATAAAATCCATAAATTAGCCTGCGAAGGTTCTTTTAATTCAATAACTATTGATGGAGATCAATCGACAAATGACTCTTCTTTGCTCATTGCTACAGGATCATCACTAATTTCACTGTCGAAAGCCAATGAAAAAAAGATCATAGAGACTCTTCAAGATATTTTTTACTCTTTAGCAGAAAAAATAGTACTCGATGCTGAAGGAGCAACAAAGCTAATTTCGATCACCGTTAAAGGACTCAAGACTGAAAACGAATGCAAAACAGTTGCTAAAAATATTGCTAACTCTCTTTTAGTAAAAACAGCTGCTTTCGGAGAAGACCCAAATTGGGGGAGAATTTTAATGGCAGTTGGCAATACCAATATTAGCTTTGACGAGAAGAAATTTAATCTAAAGCTTGGAAAGCTCCAGGTATTTAGAAATAACAAACTCAGTTCAACTTATTCAGAAAAATTAGGATTGAAAGAATTTAAAAAAAGAAAAATAGAAATAGTTATTAAGCTGGGTGATAGCAATAACATAAGCAAAGTCCTTACGTCGGATTTATCTAAAGATTATGTAAGCATGAATGCAGACTATAGATCCTGATTATTTTTTTATTACCCCTGAAGTAATTCCTGAAGATTACTTAGATCTGTTGGAATCGATCAAAATCAAAAAAGAATTGCTTTTGTTAAGATGTTTAGACAATTCAGAACTTAATAAAAATTTAAACAAATTTTTATTACTGAAGAAAAAGTATCAAACCAAACTGATTTTGAGCTCTAGACACCTAGACATCTCAGAACGATTTGATGGCATTCATTTCAATTCAGTGGATCTAATGAATTTATCGGACGTAGAAAGCTCTCAAAATTATTTAGGTGCGTCTTGTCACAATGAAGAGGAGATCAATAAAGCAAACCAACTTAAGCTGGATTATATTTTTGTTTCACCAGTCAAAAAAACAAAAAGTCATCAGGATGCTTCTTCTTTAGGTTGGCATAAATTTAAGGAATTAAGATCTCTTACTGAAATTAAGACTTATGCTCTAGGTGGAATGAGACTTTCAGACTTAGATGAGGCAAAAAAGTATTCTGCTGATGGGATAGCAGGTATTTCTACTTTTATGGATCAATAGAAAGATCATCTTCATCTATTATGGGTCGGGAAATCTTGTGTTTCTCAAAAAACCAATCGCCTAAGTCAATGGCCTGACATTTCTCACTGCAAAAAGGTCTGTGATTTGAATCCTTATTCACAGAGTACATTTTTCTGCATCGAGGGCATTTTTTTTTCATTTATGAATTTCTTCTTCTAAATCTTTATGAATTTTTTTAACTTTTTTTTCTAATTCCTGTAAAGAACCATCGTTTGAGATGATGATATCTGCAAGCTTATTCCTGCTTGTTCTATCTATTTGGGAATCAATAATTAATTTAATCTGACTGGCATCAACATTGTCCCTTTTTGTAGTTCTATCAATTTGATTATCTTCGCTTGTGTCGACAACTATTGTTTTTGAACATAAGTCTTTTTGATTTGTTTCAAATAGTAAAGGAGATACCAAAATTGCATATTTTGAGCTCGCACTTGCTAAATCATCGATGAGTATTTGATGAATTAATGGATGAAGTAGATTTTCTAACCAGTCTTTTGCAGTACTCTCTTTAAATATAATTTCTCTAAGCTTTCTTCTATCTAATTCTCCCTCAGCAGTAAGAATATTTGATCCAAATTTTTCAGCAATTTTTTTTAAAGCTGGTTGTCCTTTCATCACTGGCTGTCTTGAAGCCACATCTGCGTCCACAACTTTTACTCCTAAGCTCTCAAAAATTTCTGAGACAGCTGATTTTCCTGATCCAATTCCTCCTGTTAAACCTACTACTATCATTAAAATTATTTTTCTGGATAATGATTATATTCCATGAACGGATAAATAATTCAACTGGGGAAATATGAATCCATATAGGTTACTTTTCTTTTTGACGCTTCTAAATCTTTTAAATTTTGTGGACCGTCAACTTATTGCAAGTTTTGCAAATTTTATTGTTCCTGACCTAGGCTTAACTGATTGGCAGTACGGGATTTTAACTGGACTAGCTTTTGTCTTTTTTTATTCGATTATGGGATTGTTCATGGGAACTCTGGCTGATAAGTACAACAGACCAAGATTAATTGGTTTTGGGGTTCTGCTGTGGAGTGTTTTTACCGCGTTTACAGGTGCTGCTAAAGGTTTTATTAGCATGGCCATTCCTAGAGCCTTTATTGGAGTTGGAGAATCGATCTTAACGCCAACATCCATGTCTATGCTTTCAGATAGCTTTCCAGCAAATAGGATGGGTTTTGCTGCTGGAGTTTACTATATGGGTGTTCCTATTGGAGTTGGGATAAGTCTTCTTATAGTTGGGTTTCTTGGTGAGCCACTAGGATGGAGAAATTGTTTTTACATTTTAGGAGGTATTGGAGCAGTTTTGGGGATCATTGCATTTTTCTTTAAAGACCGTCCTAGAAAACATCTTATCAATAATCCAGACGAGGTTAATCTCTCTTTTTCAGAAATAGTTTCTACTTTAAGACATGCATTGACCTCTTCCAACGCATTAATCTTAACTATAGCTGGCGGAGTTCTTTATCATGTAGCGCTTGGAGCTGCAGTTTTTGAACAACTTTGGTATGCTCAAGAAAGAGGTTTCGAAAGATCAGAAATTGCTCAACTAACTGGAATCATTGGTGTGGTTGCAGGTCTTGCTGGAAACTTGTTTGGTGGTTTAATGAGCGACTGGTGGCTGAGAACTTTCAATCAAGGTCGTCCAATGTTTCTTTTTTGGCTTACTCTGTTGCTATTACCTCTTGGAATAATTTATAGATTCGTAGAACCGAATACTTTTGTTTTTTGGCTTGGAGTTGTTATTGGTTATTTCCAACTTGGATGTTTTTACGGCCCTACTTTTTCAACCGTTCAGGAGCTTGTTCCGCCTAAAATAAGAGCTACTGTGGTAGCGTTTTATATTTTATGCCTAAACCTTATCGGTCTTACATTTGGCTCTTTAGGAGGTGGAATCTTTACTGATGTTTTAAGATCCTTTGATGTGGCTGAACCATATACGATAATGCTTGTTACTTTTTCTTTGATCGCTGGATTAGCCATACCTTGCTATTATTTTGGTGGCAAAATCTATGAATCAGATAGAAAAAGACTTTTGGAAGAATTTAACAATTGAAATTAAAAGATTGTCATAACATTAGCGATTTAAGAAAAGCTGCAGAAAAAAGATTGCCAGCAGCTATGTTCCATTACATCGATGGTGCCGCAGGAGATGAATGGACAATAAAACACAACACAAATTCCTTTGAACAATACGAAGTGATCCCGAATTATTTAGTTGATGTAGATAAAATTGATACTTCAACAAAAGTTCTTGGGACACATATTGATTGGCCATACATATGCTCGCCCACCGGCTATCACAGATTATTTCATCACGAAGGTGAAATAGCAGCAGCTAATGCTGCAAGTGATATGGGTACGATTTTCTGCCTCTCTACCCTATCAACAACTACTATCGAAGAGGTTGCTGAAAAATCTAAAGGTCCTAAAGTTTTTCAAATTTACGTTCTTAAGGACAGAAGTATCTCAGTCGAATACATTGAAAGATGTAAAGCTGCTAATTACGATGCTCTCTGCTTAACTATTGATGTCCCTGTCAACGGCAGACGGGAAAGAGATCTTCGCACGGGCATGACCGTGCCACCAAAATTAACACTGAAGTCTTACCTAAATATTGCCAGTAAATTTGATTGGACATTGAATTATCTTACTCATCCTCCGACGCCATCCATGGTTAATATTGAGCATAGGTTAAAAGATGCAGCTAACGATATTTCAGTCATGGATTTTATGAACAGTCAGTTTGATAGAACCGTTACTTGGAAAGACGCTGAGTGGATGATAGGTCAATGGGATAAGGCTTTTGCGGTCAAAGGAATTTTATCTGTAGAAGATGCTAAACGGGCAAAGGATATCGGAGCTTCAGCAATAATGATTTCAAATCATGGAGGAAGACAACTGGATGGATGTCCAGCGCCATTTGAAATGTTGAAAGAAATTAGAGATGCTGTTGGCGACTCTATTGAAATTATAGTTGATGGGGGTATCAGAAGAGGTATTCATGTCATAAAGGCCCTTGCCATGGGAGCTAATGCTTGCATGGGAGGCAGACCTTACCTTTATGGACTATCTGTGGGAGGCTACAACGGAGCTAAATATGCATTGCAACTTTTAAAAGATGAAGTCGAACAAAGCATGATTCTTACAGGAGTCAAAAACGTTAATGAATTAAATAGATCTTTTTTGAGGAGGCCAGGAGAATGAGGATTAAATTACTGATTATTTTAGCTTTGTTAAATCTTAATTTGTTTGCGGTTGAGGGTATGTGGGAACCCTCTCAAATGGGTACTTTAAAAAAGGAGTTAAAAAACACAGGATATTCTGGGGACGCAGATAATCTAACAGATTTATTTTCTTTCCCGCTTAATGCAATAGTAAGTCTTGGTGGATGCTCTGCATCGTTTGTCTCTCCAGAAGGTCTTATTGCAACGAATTACCATTGTATCGAAGGGTCATATTTACAATTTAACTCTTCCGAAAAGGAGAATTTGTTCGAGACCGGATTTGTTGCCAGAAGCAAATCAGAGGAAAAACCGTCTGCACCTGGGTCAAGTGCTTACGTGACTCAAAGCATCACCAATGTTACCAAGGCTGTGTTGAGACAAACAGAAAACCTTAAAAATGATCTTGATAGATACAATAAAATTGAAAGTAATAAAAAAAGCATCATTGAACAATGCGAGACAAGCGATGAAATCAGATGCAATGTCAGATCATTTTTCAGCGGAGAGACTTATCAATTAGAAAAAAGATTAAAAATAAGAGATGTCCGATTGGTCTACGCTCCACCTGCTTCGATAGGTGAGTACGGCGGCGAGATAGATAATTGGATGTTTCCAAGACACACAGGGGATTTTGCATTGTTGCGAGCTTATGTGGCTCCTGATGGCAGCAGCAAAGAATTTGCTAACCAAAATAAACCATACAAGTCCAAGAACTATTTAAAAATATCAGCAAAAGGAGTTCAAGAAGGAGATTTTGTTATGGTTGCCGGATATCCAGGAACAACCAACAGGTTGCTTACATATAACGAAGTGGAATTTGATATAGAGGAAGGATTTCAAGGTTTCGTTAATTTTTTAAAGTCAGGAATAGACATAATGAGATCTTCTACAAAAGATGAAGATGGTTCTTCTTTAAAATATAGAGGATTAATCAGCGGTTATGAAAATTATTATAAAAAAATATCAGGACAAATAGATGGTGCGGAGTCATTCAAAGTTCAAGACAAAGCCAATTCTGATTGGTTAGGTTTCATAGATTATTTAAATGAAAAAGGCTCTAAACAAGAAAAAGAGTCTTTAGGTTCGCTTCTTTCTTTGATTGATGATCAAAAGGCGAAAGAGTTACCTAATTATTATTATGGAAATTCAAGAATGATTTCTACTGCTCAAAGAATTTACAGATACGCCTATGAAAGAACCAAACCAAATGATCAACGAGAAATTGGCTACCAAGAGAGAGATCATGAAAATATTGTGAATGGAATTAAATCTCTTGATTATCGTCTTGATAAAAGAGTTGATAAAGAAATTTTTATTAACCGACTTGAAAAATATAGAACTTTTGACGGAAATTTGACAAGGCCACAATTTAGCAATTATTTTCAACTAGATGCAGACTTTAAAAAGTCTAAAAAAATTGTTGAAGATATCTACTCACAAAAATCATTATTGGATTCTGCTGAAGATAGACTTTCGTTGATTGACTTATCTCTAGATGAACTCAATTCAATTGAAGATCCTTTCATTAACATTGCAAGGATTCTATTTGATGAGCAAATGGAGTACGAAAACATTGCTAAGTCTGAAGCTAGCGAAAAACAAAGACTCAAATCAACCTTCATAAAATCATTAAGAAAATACTATAAAAGTATTGGGAAGTCATTGTACTCAGATGCTAACGGCACCCTCAGAATTACCTTTGGTAACGTTAAGGGAGTATCTTTAGAAGACGGCGTTACCTACGGTCCATTCACCCGTCTAGAAGGTATTAATAAAAAACATAGCGGAGAGGAGCCTTTTGATGCTCCAGACAAGCTAATGGATTTAATCTCTAAAAAAAATTATGGAAGATACGAGTTGCAATCCCTAGGTTCTGTTCCTGTAAATTTTTTGTGCGATCTCGATATTACAAATGGAAATTCAGGGTCAGCCACGCTTAACGCCAAAGGTGAGTTGGTTGGTCTTGCTTTTGATGGGATGCTTCAAACGATTATCGCTGACTACAAATATATTCCAGAAGCTAGAACGATATCCGTAGATTCAAGATACTTTCTATGGACTTTAGAGAAATTTGATGAAGCTAGAAATATCCTTGAAGAATTATCGATTAAATACTAAGAGATAACTGTACTTTTAACAGGCTTGTTTCTAGCAGCCCAAATAAGTCTTAGCAATTTGACAATAAATAACCTAACCGTTCGATCATACAAAGATATCTTTTCTTTAGTCTCTTTGGCCTCTGATGTCTGCTTCCCTCTTATGACTTGACCTGGAAGAGTTCCGGTTGCTTGACCATTCTCATAAACGACTTCACCACTTTTAATAGTAGCTAAATAACCAAAGGATTCCTGCACAAGCCTTTTTCCACCTTTAGGAAGATCAAAAATCATTTTTGGAAGAGAGACATTTAATTTTTCAAAATCAATAATGTTGATATCTGCAATCATCCCTGTCTTGATCTCTCCCCTATCAAACAATCCATAAGTTTCAGCAGTATCTTTTGTCTGCTTTCTGATGATGAGCTCTAAAGGAATTTTATTGCCTGCAGATCTATCTCTTGCCCAATGAGATAAATTTGTTGTGGGCATGCTCGCGTCACAGATAAGACCGCAATGCGCACCTCCATCACTCCCGCCAGCTACAGATGATTTAAGTTTATAGAATGTTTCAACGAACTTAAGTTTATGATTTTCATAAGGAGTGAAGCATGCGTAAATCAAGCTTTTACCGTCATCTTTTATCAATTCGTCGTAAATAACCTCTTCTTCTGACTGGTTTCTCTGTTCAGCTAAATAAGCAATGCTATCTTCTCTTGTTGGTTCGTAATTAGGCGGATCACTTAAAATAAATTGAGTTTCATAGTTAGAGATTAGTTTTTTACCCATTTCTGCTTCAGCTTTAATTTCTTCTTTAGTCTTATTGGATTTTTGTTCTTTAGCAGCCTTTTGTAAATCTTCTCTAAAGCTTGGTGACTCATTTAGAATTTTTTGCTTAAAAGCAGGATCCCTCATAATTGATAGTCTCTCGTTTAGGGGAAGATGAGAAATTTCTTTATAGGAAGGATGGCCTATAAATGGATGCAAAGAACTTTCTAGGCCAAACATAAGTCCCACATTTCTTCCTGGAAACTGAGGTCGAACATTTTTACCTTTAAGAAACTGTTCTTCGCAGTAAAGAATTGTTTTAACGGAGTCGCCATTTGTTTGAAGAACAGTTAAACCGCAATCAGACTTTTCAACGTATTCTTTCATCCATGACATTTCTATTTCTTGGTCCAGCCAATCAGATACAATTTCTAAAGTGCCTTCACCTGCGCGGTCCACTGCAAAAGCAAGTTCCTTCATTTCTTCTGAGCTTGCTTCTGTGCCAGGCACATAAACACCATGAACGTCCCTATGTAAGATAGTTCTAGATGTACTGAATCCTAACGCACCAGCATTGATTGCTTTTTCTACTATTTCTGACATTTGATTGATTTCTTCTTTGGATGCATCAACTTGGTTTTGACATCTGTCATAGCCCATTACATAGCTTCTAACTGGTCCATGTCCAATCATAAATCCTAAATCCATTACAAATTCTTTTCTTTCTATTGCATTTAGAAATTCAGGAAAAGTTTCCCATTCCCAATCAATGCCTTCATGCAGTGCAGTACCTGGGATGTCCTCAACGCCCTCCATGAGTTGAATAAGGAAATTTTCATCTCCGGGTTTCACGGGTGCAAACCCAACTCCACAATTTCCCATAACGACAGTGGTTACTCCATGCCAGCTTGAAGGAGTTAAGTAGGGATCCCAACAAACCTGTCCATCGTAATGTGTATGAATATCAACCCATCCTGGTGCAACAAGTTTTCCATCAGCATCAATTTCTTTTTTACCTGAGCTAATGACTTCACCGACTTTGGTAATTTTTCCATCATCAATTGCTATATCGCCTAGAAAAGGTTTTTTTCCGGAACCATCAACAATGTTGCCATTCCTAATAACTAAATCATGTAAGTGCATCTCTCTCATGGACTTATTATGTATCTGTAACAAGGAAAATTGAAGTATTTTTGGTGGAGCCAGGCGGGATCGAACCGCCGACCTCCTGCGTGCAAAGCAGGCGCTCTCCCAGCTGAGCTATGGCCCCAAAAGAAAGGGTAGATTAGAGAAAGATAGACGAAATGTCTAACAATTTATTTAAAAGGAGATGCTCTGTTTTAGAGCAATTTGCACTATTTTATTTCTAATATAATTCAATTCTAAATTTATTGGGAGGAATCAATGGATTCAGGAAATACAGCTTGGATTTTAACGTCCACAGCACTAGTCTTGTTTATGACGATGCCAGGTCTAGCTCTATTTTATGGCGGTCTTGTAAGGTCTCAAAATATTCTATCGGTTTTAATGCAGTGCTTTGCAATTGCTTGCTTAGCCTCTTTTGCGTGGTTATTCATGGCGTACAGCATTGCCTTTTCTGAAGGCTCCCCGTATTTTGGGGATTTAAGTCAAATGTTCTTGATGAACATGGCCAGAGATAGTCTTTCTGGAGATATTCCTGAATCTGCATTTTTCATGTTTCAAATGACATTTGCAATAATCACCCCGGCATTAATTGTTGGAGCTTACCCTGAAAGGATAAAGTTTAGTTTTGTAATAGCTTTCTCATTCTTATGGATTCTGTTTGTATATGCTCCGGTAACCCACTGGATATGGGGTGGAGGTTGGTTGGCTCAAATGGGAGTTCTCGATTTTGCTGGGGGACTTGTGGTTCACTTGACTGCTGGGACAACAGCTTTGATTTTGGCTTTCCTCTTGGGGCCAAGAGAAGGCTTCCCAAATCAAATTAAACCGCCTCATAATCCTGGATTGACTATGATGGGAGCTTGTATGTTGTGGGTCGGCTGGTTTGGTTTTAACGGAGGTAGTGCGCTTGCTGCAAATCAAGATGCTGGAATGGCTATTCTTGTGACTCATATTTCAGCCTCTGTAGCTTCTTTGGTGTGGATGTTCATTGAATGGATTAAATTTGGAAAACCAAGTTTAGTCGGAATTGTTACTGGATCCATTGCAGGGCTTGCGTCAATCACGCCAGCTTCAGGATTTGTCGGGCCTTTAGGAGCAGTAATCATTGGCTTTGTTTCTGGTTACCTCTGTTATGTTGCTGTCGGATATGTAAAAAATGCTCTCAAAATCGATGACTCACTTGATGTTTTTGCAGTTCATGGTCTTGGAGGAACTCTAGGAATACTTTTATTACCTTTCTTGATTGGCACAGATTTTGGCGGAGTAGGCCTCTCAGAAGGACAAACTATTATGAGTTTTTTTAGTGTTCAATTAACAGGAACAATCAGTGTCCTACTATTTACTGCGGTTGTAACAATAATACTTGCCTTGGTTTTGAGATCATCATTAGGTTTAAGAGTAGATGATGATCAAATTGAGGAAGGTCTGGACCTCTCCTCTCACGGTCAATCTGGATACAAACTATAAAATTTTAAGCAGGCATCGCACTAGAAATAGCTTCCAAGAGTGGTTTCTGATGTGCTTGCTTAGTTTTTGCATAATGAGGATGTCCCAAAGTAGCTAAGTCTTTAGCTTTCTCCATAATCCTTTTTTCGAAGTCTGAGGAAGATGCTATTTCATCTATAAGTCCAGCTTCAATACATTTATCAAAAGGATAAGGATCCGCATGATAGAGAACAGAATAAACATGCTTTTTATCGATTCTGCTTTCAGCAACTTCCATAATTGGAGAAGGAATATCCATATTATTTCTAACTTCGTTTGCCTGAGCAACGAAATCTCCTTCTAAAGCAATGCGATAGTCCCCACAACAAACAATAAAAATACCCATAGCAATTGCGTGACCTGTTATAGCCATAATTACTGGTCTAGGAAAAGTATACAAATCTTGCATGGTTTTCATTCCTAAAGCAGTCATTTTTTTAGCCTTTTCCGCATCTCCGCTTTGAAATGTTTTGAGATCAAATCCTGCAGAAAAGATTCCTTCTCTTCCTCTTATAATTAATGCGCCACTGTCTTTAGAAACTTGATCCAGACAATTTTGAATAGATTCAAGCATTTCTAACGAAAAGACATTTACCTTCCCATCATCCAAAGTAATAGTTGAAATGTCTCCTTCTTGAGTAAGGGTTGCTGTTTCACTCATTTTTCCTCCTGAAAATTATATTAAATCACAAGCTGCAGGCGGCATCCAATGGGCATCTTTGCCATCCCACTTAATGTTGCATCCAATTGGATTCGTAACTGGTATTTCTATGACTTTTCCTTTGAAATAATCATCGATTGCATTTTCCAAATCATTTATATTTGATTCGGCGCCGTTTCTTGGATTATCAATTCCTCTTCCTGTATAAATCAACAATCTATTTGAATCAAAAACAAAAAAATGCGGAGTTTTAAGTGCACCATAAGTCGATGCGATTTCTTGAGACTCATCGTGAAGGTAGTCCCAGGGAAATTTATTCTCTTTCATTCGAATTTGCATATTTTCAAAACTATCGGCCTCATAAGTATTTTTGCTATTCGAATTGATACATATTAACTTCATACTCTCTCGATTATACTTTTCAACAGTTTTTCGAGTGGTTTCGTCTGATCCAATAACATAAGGACAATGATTACAAGTGAAAGATATTATAAGCAACTTATATTTGCTGTAGCTTGATAGATCGTGAAACACATTGTCAGTGCCTAGAAGATTGAAATCAGGAGCTTGTTCACCTATTTTTAATGTATAAGCCAAAAGATTATTAAGTTAATGAGTTAAACGAAATTTTTTCTGGGATATTTTCTGCACCAGGCATATTTTTTGCAATCATAAAAGGTCGTAAGGCCTCTATTGCTTTGGGTTCATCATGATGACAAATTTTTGGGTACATATGATGCATTATGTGAATTTGCATTGAGTGATTTAAAAACCTAGGTATGCCGTTTCTCCAGAATCTTGTATCACTATGCCTTCCAATTCCTAGTCCTCTATGAGGCTCTCTTGAGAAAACTATACCTAAATAAGAGGTAGTGATTTTTAAAGGAAGCCACCATAAAAAAAGGGTTTCCAAAGGAAAAAAGAAAGCCGTAACCATCTGCATTAAGACAATAAAAAATTGAACTTGAGATCCTCTATCTATGCTTTTTTTAAATTCAGGATCTTTATCTGAATAATCATTAACCATCTTTTCAATCCTTTCGTCTGATCCTTGATTATGTATTCTCATAGCTGCTTCAAACCATGAGTCAACGTGGGTATGAAAATAATCTGGATCCTTTTCAGGATCATTTGTATGTGCGTGATGTTTCATATGAAGAACTTTTAGAAGTTCATGAGATCTTGCAAGAGGAATCAGCGAAATTTGACCTACAACAAAATTAACCCATTCAAGATTTTTATATTTCCCTGAGAGGTGTCCGTGTTGGCCTGCATGAGATGGTAAATATGCAAACGAAGTAGAAATAAGAGAGATGAAAAATCCCAGCCACAGTGGAATGATTGACGAAACAACTAAATACCAGGTAAGGCACCATACGAAAAATTGTGTAAAAGCAATAACAATCATTTCCCACTCTATTCTTCCCATAAATGATCTAGCTATTTCTTTTTCTCTTTCATGTGATAAATCCGAGGAGTGAAAATTATATGTCTGGCTATTAATCATACTATCCAACCCCATTTTTTGTTCTTAGCTACTAAGCCAAAAAGAAAGCCGACCAAATAACTCATGATAGTGAAGAAAAATTCATTTTTTGGCTCAAAAAGGTAAATAACGCCTGCATTAAAAATGCTGCCGAAAAAAACAAATGCAAAGAGAACAATAAACCACTGCTCTAGTTTTAGAAGTTTTTCGTCCATATCAACTTTATTTTACTTATAGAATTTAAATAAATATATATTTAAGATACAAATCAGCTTGGATCATTTTTGATAGAGAATATAATCCACATATGGATTATGTCGCTTATGCTGTCCCTTTCTTCCTTCTCCTGATACTTCTTGAATTAGGTTATGGATTTCTTGTAAAAAAAAATAACTACCGAGTCTCGGATACTTTAACTAGTCTATCGCTAGGTTCAATAAGTCAATACATTCCAATTTTAAAACTGGGATTTCAAGGAGCTGTGTTTGCTTTCATTGCAGACTATTTTAGCTTGTCCTTATTATCTAGCTCTTCATGGATAGTATGGGTTACAGCCTTTATTCTTTATGACCTTTGCTATTACTGGTTCCATAGAATGCATCATGAGGTAAAAGTTTTTTGGGCAAGTCATGTAGTTCATCATCATGGGGAAGAATTCAATTTATCTACAGCCCTGAGACAAACCAGTTCAGGTTTCCTGTGGAGTTGGATCTTTTATATACCTCTTTTTATTCTTGGTATTCCTCCTGAGGTTTTTATCACAGTAGGATCTCTGAATCTTATCTATCAATTTTGGGTTCATACTGAGCACGTCAAAACCATTGGTATATTCGAGTACATATTAGTAACTCCTTCAAATCATAGAGTGCATCATGCTCAGAATGAGGAGTATATCGATGCTAATTATGGAGGAGTATTTATATTTTGGGATATTATATTTGGTACTTTCATCGAGGAAAAAGATGAAGTGAAGCCAATTTATGGAACTGTTAAACCTTTAAATAGCTGGAACCCAATCAAGGCTAATGTGGATGTGTATTGGATGATGTTAAGAGATTCTTTTGCAACCAAAAGTTGGAGAGATAAATTTAAGGTTTGGTTTTCAGATGCCAGATGGAGGCCAGATGATGTTTCTAAAAGATTTCCAGTTCAAAGAAATGACTTATCATCTTTTGTTAAATACGATCCAAAAATAGATGTTCTACAGAAAATTTATGCATTTTTTCAGATTTTTAGCCTAATAATTATTCCAAATTTCATCGTTTCTGGCTTAGATCAACAGACTTATTTTCAATCTTTGATACTTATTAGTAACGCGGTACTTTTTATTACTTTTACTCTGATGTTTCTAGAGGGAAAGCAATCTGCTTTGTGGATGGAATCAATCAGATCAATATCATTTATTATTCTTATTTTCTTCGGCGTGAATGAATTAAGTCTTCTATCGGTACAAGTATCAGGAATACATGCTCTTATTTGTCTTCTTTATTTAGCAATTGCTTTGCCTTTGAGAATCACTAAATTTCAATCTGCCTAAAATTTTTAGTTCCTTATCCAGATTGGTGAAGACCAAGCTCTTTCTTGAATGGTTGATTTTACATCCGATCTAGGAAGTTGATTACTTCTAATAGCGTCCCAAGTAGACCATCTGCATACTGGATTTTCTAAAACTCTGACGTAATAAAAGGCTTCTTGATCTTCAAGAAATTCTGGATCTTTCCATAAAGTTTTTAGTTCCTTAGAGCCCTTATTTTTGGATATAGAGCAATCATTCAAATTAACTTTTGCACCATTGTCAGGACACCTTTGAGATGATTTGTCTACTTCTAATCCATCGCTACAGGTCGCATCAAAGACTTTCTCTTTAGATTCTCCATTATCGAGCCAACCCTTGATAATTTGTACTCTCTGTAAATTTGTACCTTGGGCATCAGCCATCGCCCACACAAGAAAAGTAGGAGATTTGTTCTTTTTAGTTTTGAGGCTTCCTCCCATTGTCGATGCTGTTTTATAAAGGTAGGCGATGGTATTTTCTTTGCTGAATGCACTCTCAATGTCATATCCAGCAAAAAATCTAATTTTTATTCTTGGTCCGCTAGTTGCAAAAGTTTCCTTTCTTTTAAATGCATTAAAAATTGACTCTCTTGTATTCTCTTCAGCCCATACACCTGCAAGGCCGGAAGCGCTCCAGCTAATGAGCCTATTGCTGCCTGCGAAATAATCTTTTCCATCAACCTCTGCAATTAAATTTGGCCTTAGGACTTTCAATACGGATCCATAAGTCTTATTGAAAGGAATAGATCCCCTGAGTTCAGGAGTTCCATCGAGAATGCCTATTTTTGAAAAGTATCTATCTTCTTCGAACGATGATGCAGATACATGAGTATCAGTTGACCCAATAAAGCCAAATTTATATGGATTGACGCCACTTTTGTTTTTCAGAGCCATGCCTCTTAACAAGGCACTTCTTGTATAACTCCCTTCATCATTATCTGCTGTATTTTCAATTTCAAAATCAGCCCACTCATCATTTTTTGACAAGAAGGAGTTCGTCTCTGAAGTAGCTTTTACCTGAGTTATTTCAACAACAGGCTCATTACTTATTCTCTTTCTGCTATAAGATTCATCTATTGGAGCGCCATTAAAATCATCTAGCATAAACATTAAGCCTCCAGAGAGATTAGAATTATGTGGTATGGCCATGCTCTCAACTCCATTATTTCTAAGAGAATCCATCCAATCCCATAACTTTTCTGGATTTGGACTATCTACTCTGCTAAAGGGCATTAATGGTAAATTTTTAGTATCCTTGAAAATAACGTTTCTATGAAGTGTTGTAAGGTCTGCTCCGCTACCTGCCGAGTATTCGTAACCAGCAAAAGTAGTCAAAACTCCTGGTTCATAGGCTCTATCAGCAGCACGAATAATATCCTGCCAAACACTGCTGGAAATCTTATTTAATTCATTGGTAAGATCATTGGCCAGTCTTCCCTCCTCTGCGAGCCTCTGTGCGAAAGGTCTAAAGAGGTTAGATCTTCTGATGACCTCAAATATGCCTGCACCCGCTGAATCATTTAAATTATGTAATGGTTTCACCCAATCATATTTAGACAAAAAAGAATTTTCGTCACTTGCAGATTTCATCACTCCCAAAAATATCCCGTGATCAGTCACCGCATAAAAATCTAAAGGTCTTTTGAGCTGGATCTGATATCCGGATGGATGGGGTAAAGCAGCTCCTCGAGCATAACGATATGCATCATCTGGAGAATTAATATTGCCGAATGTATAAGAATCAAAAGAATTAGCCGTGTGAACGTGTAGATCCCCAAAATAGGCATTTTTATCTGGGTTTTTCTCTCGTCTCTCATCAGTCTCATACTTCATGGATGATTTTTGTTTTGAGAAAATATCATCTATTTTTTCAACTGATTTTTTTGTTTGTCTCTCTTGGTACTGATAAGAAATAAAGATGATTAAAATTAGGATAAGAGTAATTCCTGCAATCCAAAAAAAAGATTTTTTTAAAATACTCATTTAATTTTTAGTTTGACCAATAAATATAGTCGTCTCCTTCCTCATATTTTTGTCCATCGTATTTATCTATGAGGATTGGAACTTCAAATGCTGATGGCACAACTGGATCAGCTTGCTCCGAATTAAATTCAGCCAGTAAACTTTTTAGAAGTTGTGCTTTTTCAGGATGAGATTCAATAAGATTGTTCTTTTCGGTTGGATCAACAGAAGTGTTAAAAAGCCAGTGAAAATTTTCTTGTTTACTGACTATGTATTTCCAATTTTCATGTAATACAGATTGATGATTTCCTGAGCGCCAAAAAAGCGTTTTATGCGGTTCAGTGGATATTTCTTTATTGATATAAGGTAGAAGATTAACACCATCTAAATCATTTAATTCTGAAGATTCAATGCCCGCAGCAGATGCAATCGTAGAAAAAATATCAAAGTGATGAACAGCACTATTAGATTTTTGACCAGGATTTATCTTATCAGGCCAGCTGACAATATAAGGAACTCTTATTCCGCCTTCAAAGAAGCTTATCTTCCAACCTCTGTAAGGCTTATTAATATCCTCTAACTCAATATAATCGGCTCCACCGTTATCGCTAGTAAAAATAATTAAAGTTTTGCCATAGATTTCGAGCTCTTTGAGTTTTGCAATAACTTTCCCTACGCTTCGATCAAGCGCGGCAATCATTCCTGAATAAACCTGTAAATTATGTCCTTGCATGTGACTCATGTTCTGTACATCACTTCTCAATGCCTGCAAGGGATTATGAACAGCCCAGTGACTTAAATATAAAAAGAAAGGTCTGTTTTTATTTTTTTCAATAACCTTCAAAGCTTCATCGGTGTAGTAATCGGTGACATATTTATCTGGAGCAAAAAAATCGCCTCCGTTAAACATTGCTGAATACTGTCCAATACCCCAAATCATCCTATCGATTGCGGTATCGAACTTAGCATTTACTATGTCTGGATCATCCTCTGGAGCATACAAAGGCCCCACCAAAGATAAAGAATCTTTAAAACCTTGGCTTTGTGCATCCATGCCATTAGCTTGGCCAAGATGCCATTTTCCTATGTGTGCTGTGTAGTATCCTGCATCACGAAGAACCTCTGCAATTGTTACTTGCTCAGTTGGCATTCCTTGCTCCCATAGAGGAGGTAGTCGAGTCGCTACTTCTCTATCAACTCTGGCTCTGAGTTCTGAGTCATCTTCTGCAGCAAGCCATCGCATAATTAATCTTCCTGTTGCCGGTACGGGAGTAAATTCATATCCAAATTTTGTAGGGTATTTCCCTGTCATGATGGATGCTCTTGAAGGTGCACAAGTAGCATTGGCAGCATATCCTCTTGAAAAGAGGATGCCGTTTTCTGCTAGCGAATCTATATGGGGTGTTATCAAAGACCCGTCTGCTGCCCCGCCGTTATGGGCAGAGATGTCGTTGTATCCCATATCATCAGCCAAAATTAAAATAATATTAGGACGATTATCCTGTATAGGAATTTCAGGTCCCTCTGTCCAAGTGGTTGGAATATTATCTTGAACTGGCATAAAAATAGCCGACAGCTTCGGTATAGACCAAATAAGTATATTTATTTTAAATTCCCAGGCTGTGATGCCTAATATGGCGAGAAGACCAAAAGTGATTAGAGTTTTCCTAAGCATTATTCAATGATGGTGTCAGGAAAATATAAATTATGACAGTTTTTATGTCAAAAGAATCAGAGTTAATTAATAAGCTCTATTTTCATAATTTATGCTCTTTGCTTAAGAGCCCTATTCAAATTAAAGATCCAGGATTATTTCTAGATATTTTCAGCTCATTCTCTATATGTTCAGCTAAAATCTTGGCAATATTTATCTTTGCACTTGCACTAGTGTATCTGCCCATAGATCCGCTAGTACCTATAGTCCAACATTCTTGACCGGTAACTTTCCTAGGAGGAAGAGAACCATTTTCGTCTTTAAACTTTTGAAGAGTGGTTAATACTTTAATCCAGCTTTCATCTTTTTTAATATCTCCAAATGTATAACCTCTTTGTTTCCATTCTGTGTTGTGAACTAAGAAAATATACCTAAGAACCTTCATCATTACCTCAGCTTGCGAAGATTTAGTTATTCCAAAATTCTTACCTTTAATTTCATTGAACATATCGGGAAAAACTTTAGATATAGCTTTCCAATAAATCTCAATTAGCTCATAAGTAAGGTCAATAGGGTCTTGTTTTGAGCCACTGTCTTTAAGAGCTTTCGTTACAGCCAGAAAAACGGGTTTTATCATCATGGCCATTGCTCTTACGCTAACCTTCCCTGCTCCCTTTTCGTTGTAATCTTTAATTCTATTTGCCCAAACAATAGAATTCGCAGACAACATATCGGCAATTTTGGCGCTATGAATATCATCAATTGTTGTTTTAGTATTTTCACTAGTAACTTCGTTTTTAAATTCAATTGAATTATTCTCAAAACCTTCAAGCATTAACCTAGTTGCTCCTTCAGGAGAAACATTTTTAGCGTATTGATTAATTAAATAAAATGTATAAGCCTCTTTATAAATATCTTCTGTCAGAGTGAGACATATATTTATATAAGTATTAAGTAATTGATTCATCTCATTAAATTTTTTGTCATCTCTTAGTTTGCTAACAGCTGCCTGTAATCCTTTTGCCCTGTGTTGGCCATCCACCAAGAAAGCCTTACCTAATGTCGGAATGTAAGTAAGAGTATGAAACCCACCGTAACCGTCATTTTTCTTATCAATGGGCTTGATATAAGCAACAGCATCTTTTTCCCTGATATTTAGGTTGATTGCATCTACCAAGGCTTCAGGACTTCCTAAATTTAATATTGTTCTTTCTGCTATTGCATTTACCTTGGCATCATTTAGCTTTCTCTGATATCCCTTCAAAGGTGATTCCCAGGGATTAAATTCTGCTACATCCATAATCTCCAAAAGATCTGCTACTGAAATTGCACCATTGTAGAAATCAATACCGAAAATATTCAGAACCTTTATCAAATTAAATTCAATTTTATTACTCATTTTTTTCTCCTGTAAGTTATATATAGTTATAATAACTGGGCCCAAATATAGTTGTCAAATATTTTTTTATATTTACAAAAGGATTGATAATAGGATATTACTACTTCCCCTCCTCTACTAACCTTCCACGATGTGGTCATTAAGAATTAGAAAAATTAATTACATACTGAGAAATCTTGATAAAGCTCTTATAAAGGATCTATTTAAAAAGTGAAAATGGTGGGTCTGGCAGAACTCGAATCTGCGACCTCACCCTTATCAGGGGTGCGCTCTAACCAGCTGAGCTACAGACCCATATGAAATGGAATGCAACCTTAGCAAGCTATTATCAATAAATAAAGTTAAATTAATTCTCAGAATCCCTTCTAATCACATAAGGACGGTTTTTATTCGAAAAGTAAATTCTGACGACCACTTCAGCCAATAAACCGGTTGTTAAAAGCTGGGTTCCAAACACAACAGAAAGTATTCCGCCGTAAAAAAGAGGTCTGTCGCCTAAGTCTATGCCAAGCATAATTTTTTGGGCACTTAATGCAAATAAGATAATTATTCCAATAACCAAAAAAACTAAACCAGGAAAACCAAAAAAGTGAGCTGGTTTAGATAAAAATCTTTGGAAAAATATAATTGAAAATAAATCTAAAGGCACCCTAGCAATTCTTCCAAACCCATATTTGCTCTCGCCAGCAATTCTGGGTCTATGATTTACTTCATCTTCGCTTATCCTGGCCTTATCGGTATAGAGACTCATCCAAGCAGGAATTAACCGGTGCATTTCGCCGTACAATTGAACAGCTTTGAGGGTTTTATTTCTGTAGACCTTTAAGCTACATCCGTAATCATGGAGCTTAATATCAGTTGACCAGCCAATTAAAGAATTTGCCATCTTTGATATGAGACTTCTAAGAAAGGGATCTTTTCTATCTTTTCTCCATCCAACAATTAAATCTAGCTTTTCTTCTTTTAGCCTATTCAGGAGTCTTAAAATATCCTTCGGATCGTTTTGAAGATCGCCGTCCAAAGTTGCTATGTATTTTCCTTGCACATGGTCAAAACCTGCTTGCATAGCAGCTGTTTGACCTGAATTCCTTCCCAACTGCAGGTACCTGACTTCTTTTTTTACTTTGGCAATTGATTCACATATATCTCCAGTATTATCTTTGCTTGAATCATCAACAATGAGTAATTCCCATTCTTTGTCTAGAGATTCCATCGATTGATAAATCTCTTCGACGAGAGGCTTTATATTTTCTTCCTCGTTGTAAACAGGAACAACAATGCTTAAATAAATTTTCATGTCTTCTTAATGAATGTTGAAACAATTGCAAGGATAAGACTATATAAAAGAACAGTAAAGTGGACCAATAAAGAAGCGCTGATCATTGAATCGATATTAATATTTTTATCAAAAGAATTTAGTCCAAATATAATACCTCCCTCATATGTCCCCGTTCCTGCAAAGCCATGGATGGGTAGGATTGATGTTAATTCACCAAAAATGACGGCAACGAAAGAACTTTCTAAGCTTACTGAAATCAAAGATAACAGAAGATAAGTGAGTGCAAATATTTTTATGCACCAAGCTAGCAAAGACAAAATCAAAATTTCAATTTTTTCAAAAAGATTTTTTTTAATATCTCTTTCTTGCAATAAATAGCTTACTCCCAAGTACCAAGCAACTAAAATTAAAAAGTTAAGCATTAAAGAATAGTAAAAACTAAGAAAGACAAATAAAGACAAGAAAATGATTGATAGAAGATCTGTGATCCTGAAAATAAAAAGTGCCCTGAGGGATATCTTATTATCGATTCCATAAGATTCTCTCAAAAGCAAAGGAAAAGAAAATTCTCCAATTCGCATAGGTAAGAAATTATTTAAAAAGTTATGCAAGAAAGTGATTCGCATAACTCCTAGACTCTTTGTTTCCTTTTTAAAAAATCTTCTAATTCGAACAGCCCTTATCAATAGGCTTAAAACCAAAAGACCTAATGCAATAGATACTAGGAGAAAATCCAAATTTTCTGTCATAAAAAGAAAGGAACTAAAAGATCCATATTGATAGATTAAATATATGAATGTGGAAGAAATAAGCAAAGGCATAAAGATTTTAAAAAAATTACTCTGAGATACCTTAATTTTGGTGAAATAGTCCAAAGCAAAACTAAAAATGTTCTCTATCTTCAGTAAATTAAGAAATAAAAGGGGACCCAAGAAAATAAGAATGTATAACCAACCGATTTCATTTGCAAAATCATAGGTAGAAAAATTGCCAATGAGAATTGTGTAAAGTGCGATGCTTAATAAAATAATGAAAAATACCGAATATAAAGTATCCAAAATTTTTGACGATCTGTTTGTCGATGAAGCTAAGAGTAAAGGCAAGCTAAAACCCAAAGAAGCCCCGATCAGAATATCCATTGGCCAGTGAGCTCCAACTAAGATCCTTGTAAAAGCAATAAGTGAAAAGGCGAAAATTAACAGTACAAAATAATTTTTTTTAATCATGCCTGAGACAACCAAACAAGAGAAAAATAAAAAGAGACTAAATGCATGTCCGGAAGGCACGGATTGAGAGGTCAAAAGAGGCTCAACAACAAAAAATTCTTCTCTTGGCAGGATTGCTCCTGGTCTTGGAATATCCAGTAAAATTTTTAATCCCCTTGAGAACAAGATTCCAATCAGTGTAGATGAGATGATTAACCTGAAAAATTTTCTTGAGTAATATATTGGGATTACTGATGCAATCATCAGTACGGCTGCATTACCAAATTCGGTAAGAAAAGTGAGAGCTGATTGATTTATAAAAGCTCCCGCACTATTTAGACCAATAAAAATAAAGTTATTTAGAACAATTACAGGATCTAAATAATTCAAACCAATCAGAACCAACGCCAAAGCAAAGACAATAAATCCTGTTTTGTGCTGAGGATTCACTCTTTTATCACCACAGAAATACCCGACCTATTATAAATTTCTGTCACTGAACCCAGCTCATCAATTTGATTGCTCCTTAAAAGAATTATTTGTCCATCATTATGATTTCTATAGGCAGTGTCTCTTGCATATACTCCAAATGAGGGAAAGTTCATCTTGTGCATGGCTAAAGGCTTATTCATTTCTTTTACCTTTAATCCAGCCTGTTTGAATCGATCTTGGAATAGTCCTATGGCACTTGGAAGAAAAATTAAATGGATGCTAATCAAAAATAATAAAGACGAGATTATAAATTGGTTAAATTTAGAAAAGACCATAAAGGAGACAATTCCAAGGACTAGAAGAATTAATATTGGAATAAAGAAATTTGAAGGAGTAAAGAAAACCTCTATTTCCTCTCTCAAAACATTCCAAATAATGTCTTTCTCTGAAGAAGCCAGAGTTTCTAATACAATTGGCAAAGAAGATATAAAGCCCAATAAAGAAATAAAAATTAGTAGATTTATTCTTTTGCTTTGCTGCTTAAAATTGAGTGCCATTAATATGAATAGAGGAGTTATTCCATAAAGCAAGTAGTGCGGTAACTTAGTTGAAGATATTGAAAAAAAGAGTAAAACCCATAAAAACCAAATCCATAGAAAACTTCTAGTTTCATCTTTGAAGTCTGTTTTAATTCTGCCGACTACCGTAAAAAGACTATTCCAAAATGGAGCCACCAAAAAGATCAAAATAACAAGATAGTAATAAAATGGTCCTGAGTGGCCCTCAAAAGTTGATGTATACCTTTGAAAGTTATGTTTTAGAAAGAACCCTAGTATCGGATCTATGCCTTCGCTTAAATATAAATAGATAAACCATGGTGATGCAATGCAAAAAAAGATTAGCCATAAAAGAGGATTGAAAAGTTTTCTCAACGTATCAGTTAAATATCCATTCCAAAAGGCCCAGAAAAATAAAGCCCCTCCTGGCACGATTAATATAGCGGGTCCTTTTGTTAAAAAGCCAAAGCCTGAAAGAATTGCTGCATAGTATAAATACTTGGTCCGTTGTTCTCTTAAAGCTAAAAATGCCAAAAGAGTGGTTGAAGCCACAAAAAAGTTAAATATTCCATCCGCAGTTGCTGTTTTGATAATAATCGATGCGCCAAGGCTTGCTAGAACGAAAAAAGCTGCTAAAAAAGCATTTCTCTTATTTGAAATCTTTTTTGTAAACCAAAACGTTACGAATGCCCAGAGCAACCCAAAGATTACGCTCGGTAATCTAAAAGCGAACTCTGAAAAGCCAAAGGTTTTTAAACTTATGACCTGCAGCCAGTGGGTAAGAACCGGTTTGTCATCCCTCCTCTCTCCTGCTAACTCAACGTTTGTAAAATTACCAGAATCCATCATAGTCAAAGTTGCTGAAGCGAATGCACCTTCGTCTTCATCAACTAATGGATAAAGGTTAATAGAAATGAGGTAAACGGAAAATAAAGAAATTCCTAAAATAAGGGCGAGTATCTTATTTGACACCCTGTCGATGGTACTAGTTTTTTGCCTTATCAACCAGACGGTTGCTAGCTATCCAAGGCATCATCTCTCTCAAAGATTTTCCAACTTCTTCAATTGGATGTGAGGCTGATTGTCTTCTAAATTCTTGCATTGCAGGGCCTCCATCTGGACCGTTACTTTTTCTTGCATCTGCAATAAATTCATCTGCAAAATCTCCAGACTGAATCCTTTCAAGAATTTTTTTCATTTCCTTTTTGGTTTCGTTAGTTATTACTTTAGGTCCTGAAGTGTAATCTCCATATTCTGCTGTATTTGAAATGCTATATCTCATGTTTGCTAAACCTCCCTCATAAATCAAATCAACGATTAATTTAACTTCATGAACACATTCAAAATAAGCCATCTCAGGTGGATAACCGGCTTCTACAAGAGTTTCATAACCTGCTTGAATTAATGAAGTCAGACCTCCACACAGCACAGACTGTTCACCAAATAAATCTGTCTCAGTTTCATCCTTGAAAGTTGTTTTGATGATACCTGCTCTTCCGCCACCTATGGCTGAAGCATAAGCAATTGATGTATCTAATGCATTAGAAGAGGCATCTTGATGAATTGCAACTAAACAAGGCACGCCAGCTCCATCTATGTATTGACCTCGCACTGTATGACCGGGGCCTTTGGGAGCAATCATGATTACGTCTAAGTCTTCTCTTGGAACAATCTGTTTGTAATGAATATTAAATCCATGTGCAAATGCTAAAGTGGCACCTTTTTTAAGATTAGGTTCTATCTCTTCTTTGTATGTAATTCCTTGAAACTCATCGGGAATTAACATCATCAATAGATCGGCTTTAGATGCAGCTTCGACATTACTAGCTACTTCAAAACCTGCTTCAGATGCCTTTGCAGCTGAAGATGATCCATCCCTTAATCCGAGAATCACGTTGAAACCAGAGTCTTTCAAATTATTAGCATGTGCATGACCTTGAGAGCCGTAGCCAATGATCGCAATTGTCTTATCTCTTAACAATTCAGGATTTGAATCTTTTTCGTAAAATACTTCCATTATTTTCTCCTAATACTCAATTGTAGTTTCACTTTCTGAAATGAGAAAGTTTTCACCTGTCCCCATTCCAAGCAGACCTGATCTGGTAACCTCTAAAAACTTTTGCTTATTTAAAGAAAGAAGAAAATCATCAACTTCATGGTTGGAACCAATAAGTTTAATCATTACAAATTCATCTTTGTGATTAATAATTTCTCCAACAACAGGAAAAGCACTTTCAATAATTTTTTTTGCTTCTTTCTCGGTAATTTTTAATTTAACAATAGCAATTTCCAGTGAGACAGATTCAATTTCGGACAGATTCTGAACTTCTACAACATCAATTACTTTGTTTAATTGTTTGAGTATTTGAGATATTACGCTTTCTTCTTCTTTAACAACCATGGTGAGCCTTGATAAAGATGAATCGTTAGTAGGAGCGACTGATAAAGAGTCTATGTTGTAACCTCTTTGTGAAAATAAACCTACAACCCTAGAGAGAGCTCCCGGTTGATTTTCCATTAAGATCGATATGTGACTCATATTAAAAAGTCTTTTTAGTTTTACTAACTCGCATTTCAGACATATTGCCGCCGGCTTCAAGCATCGGGTATACATGCTCATCTGGATCAACATATACATCCATGAATACAAGTTTATCTTTCATGGAAATACATTCGTCCATTCTTTCTTCTAACTCACTGATATCCTCTACCTTCATACCCACATGTCCATATGATTCTGCAAGCTTGACGAAATCAGGTAAAGAATCTTCGTAGAGAATACTGGAATACCTTCCACCGTATTGCATATCCTGCCACTGCTTAACCATTCCCAAAGCTCTGTTATTGAGATTAATTATTTTCACAGGCAATCCATACTGCATACAAGTAGATAGCTCCTGAATACACATTTGAATGCTGCCTTCTCCGGTCACACAAACAACATCCTCATCAGGGAAAGCAAATTTAACACCCATGGCAGAAGGCAGACCAAATCCCATAGTTCCAAGACCGCCAGAGTTAATCCATTTCCTTGGTTCATCAAATTTATAATACTGAGCAGCAAACATTTGGTGTTGGCCAACATCGGAAGTTATAAATGCCTTACCGTTTGTAGACTTATAAAGAGACTGTATTACTTGTTGAGGAAGGATTTGTTTCTGATGAAACTTTTTATCAAGAAGATCATGATTAAGACCATGAGTTTCTCTCCAGTTAAGAATCTCCTTATTCCAGATATCTATTGATGCTTTATCAATGTTTTTTGTATTTATTTTATTGAGAATTTGCTTAAGAATCTTTTTAGCATCTCCATTTAGAGATACATCGACATTTATAATCTTTTCTATAGAACCGTAATCACAATCTAAGTGAATTTTTTTGGCATTTAATGAGTATTTCTGAGGATTGTTTGTAGTTCTATCATCGAATCTTGAACCCAAAGCAAAGATTAAATCAGCTTCATGCATTGCCATATTAGCTTCATAGGTTCCATGCATTCCCAACATTCCAATAAAGTTTTCATGAGTTGCAGGAAAGGCTCCCAAACCCATTAGTGTATTTGTCACAGGGGCATTCATGATTTTCGCTAACTTTTTAAGTTCCTCAGATGCATTACCTTGAATGATCCCGCCGCCCGCATATAGAACAGGCTTTTTTGCTTTCTCTAATAATGAAACTGCCTCATCTATATTACTTTCTTCTACCTCAGAGGGGACTGAATAAGATCTCATTTTTATATCTTTGGGATACTGATAATCAAAAAGATGGTTCGGATCTGTCATATCCTTGGGTACATCAATTACAACTGGTCCCGGCTTTCCTGTTTTCGCAATAATAAAAGCCTTTTTAACAACCTCTGGTATCTCTTCTGGGCTTTGAATCAGAAAGCTATGTTTTACGATGGGTCGGGAAATTCCCATCATGTCTGTTTCTTGGAAGGCGTCTGTTCCTATTAAATGGCTTGCAACCTGACCTGAAATCACTACCAATGGAATAGAGTCCATATATGCAGTTGCAATACCAGTTATTGCGTTTGTCGCTCCAGGACCTGATGTTACAAGAACAGTTCCGACTTTGCCGGTAGCTCTGGCATAACCATCAGCTGCATGGACTGCAGCCTGTTCATGCCTAACTAAAATATGCTGAACTTTATCCTGTTGATAGATTGCATCGTAAATATGAAGAGCAGCTCCTCCAGGATATCCAAAGAGAAGCTCTACATTTTCATCTGCCAAAGCTCTGATAAGCGCAGATCCGCCTGATTCTTTCTTCATATTTATTAAACAGTTTTAAAAAGATTCGAATTGTGACACTAGAAGCCTTTAAGTCAAGTTTTCATTGGTTTTTAGACGATCCAATAAACTTTGAAAATCTTCAGGAATTTCGCTTTCAAAATTAACTGTTTCATTAGTCGAGGGATCTATAAAAGAAAGTTCTCTAGCATGTAGGGCCTGTCTCGGAAACTTGATAATAAAATCTTTCAAATCGTCTGAAGTATTTTTTGCAAATCTTTGACTTGTTCCATAAGTTTTGTCTCCAACGAGAGGATGTTTAATATGGCTGAAATGGACTCTAATTTGATGAGTTCTGCCTGTTTCTAAATAAGCTCGGATGTAAGTGTAAAATCCCAAAAATTCTAATACTTTAAATTTAGTAATTGCTTCTTTTCCTTTTTCTGTAACTGATTGTTTTGTTCTCACCGTACGATGCCTCCCAATTGGGAAGTCCAAAGTTCCTGCTCTCAACGTTTTTCCAATTACAACTAAGTCATATCCCCTTCTAACGGTTCTGGAGGAGATTTGATCTGACAAGTGTTTATAAGCCTTCTCATTTCTTGCAATAACCATTAGTCCAGAAGTATCTTTGTCTAAACGATGAATTATTCCAGCTCGTGGTAGATCTGCGAGCTCTGGAAAGTTAAATAATAAGCTGTTGAGAATCGTTCCTGATCTATTTCCTGAGCCCGGATGAACAACAATTCCTGGAGCTTTATTTATAACTATGAAATCCTCTGTATGCTTTTTTATTTCAATCTCAATATCTTCAGGAAGATCTTCAACTGCTGCATCAATTAGACCAGATAAATTTATCTTACTTCCAATTGAAGCTTTTTCGCTTACTTTGGAAATTGTTTGATTATCAATAGACAAAAAATCTAGTTCAATAAACTTTTTAATTTGCATTCTTGAGAACTCTGGATGTCTCTTGGATACGATTACATCTATTCTTTTTCCTGACTCTTCAGCGTTGACCTCGAAGTTAATTGAAATTTTTTTTGGCATGTTTTTTAATCTTTAAACAGATAGAATTAGCAGATGCAAACTCGTAATAGGCTTTATTTTATCTTTAATCTACTTTTTTTACTGATCTTGATGGGTTTATCCGCATCATGCGCAAATAAAGAAGAAACTATTGAAAGGATCTTGCTTGAAAAAGAACTATTTGATCAAGCGCAGAATAGATTGAGATCTGGTAATTTTGCTGCTGCCGCAATGAGTTTAGAAATGCTTGAGGCAAGATACCCCTTTGGAAGATTTGCGACGCAAGCTCAGTCAGAGCTTATTTATGCTTATTTTAAGTCAGCAAACTATGAGGCTGCCATATCAGCCGCTGATAGGTTTATCAGCTTGCATCCTAATCATCCAAATATAGATTATGCTTACTATTTGAAAGGAATGTCCGGTTACACAGCCGATATGTCTATTTTTAATCCAAATATGATTCTCGAGGATGCGGCCTCGAAAAGAGATCTCAATCAAGCAAAGAAATCGTTTTCCGACTTGAGTGATTTTTTACTTAGGTTTCCAGATAGTGACTTCGCTAATCAAGCAAGGCAACGAATGGTTTTCTTAAGAAATTTGATCGCAAAAAAAGAAATCTATGTAGCGACTTTTTATATGGAAAGAAAGGCTTTTGTTGCTGCCTTAAACAGAGCTAATTATGTGATTGAACATCTCCCAAATAGCTCTCAAGTAGAAGAAGCTCTTGAGATCAAAATTGAAGCCTATAAAGAACTCAATCAGTCAGATCTGGCCGATATAACTCAAGACCTACTGGACGCTTTCAAAGAAAAGAAAATTAAATCCTAATGGCTATTTTAATTTCAGTTTTAATTTTTGTAGGAATAGTCGTTGGACTTGCACGTCTTTTGGGAGAAAATTCAGTAGATATCAGTGAAGATCAATCCAGCATGGTCAAATGTATAGAATGCAATGTTTATTTCCCTGCCTTAGAAGCTAGAAAAACATCAAGAGGTTGGATCTGTAAAGATCATTAAAATTTGTATCTCAGTTTAAGAATAAATTGATCAGAATAAGTAGTGTCCCATCCGGTGGAGTATAAATCTCCAAAAGATTTTAAATCTTTATCGTCGTCAAAATAATATCCTCCTCTAGTATAAACTGCATAAAAATTAGAGAGAGGAGAAAGTTCATATCTATACCTTATTTGAAATGCGACCTGACTCAGCTCAAAAGGATTAAGTGACCCATCATAATTAATCATTTTTCCATCCGAGCTGACATAATAAGGATCTGGATCATCAGCAGTGAGTGAATAAAATTGAGCTTTAATTCTTAATTCGTGAATGTTGTCCTTGATCCATCCTAAAGACAAAGAAGAAGATAATTTCTTCTTTTTGTAATAGCCAAATACATTATCAAATTCATATTTAACCCAATTTTCATATTCATCATATCTAATGAGAGCAAGATTTAAATCGAGATCATTAGAGGGCTTAATATTTGCTCCTATGTTGAATCCCCAACCCTCACCTCTTTTAGAATTTGATGGATTATCAAATTTATAACCTCCAGATGAGCTTTCAATTTTTATGAAGGGTATGAAAGTCTTCTGCCTAGGTGCCGAATATCTCATATTCAATGTGTATCCTCCCAGCCTTCTTATAAATGGTGAGTCAGGATAATCTCTAGCTTCTACAAAATCTTTTCCGGGAGATAAGATGCATTCACAAAAAATATCTATTGAAGAAAAATCCTTCAGATCTAAATTAAGTGATATCCATGCCATTGCTCCACCGTTTATTCCTGATATGCTTCGTTGGTGACCGCTATTCACATCCAATGTAAGACTTCTAATTAAAGATTCTTCTGAGAAATTGGTTTCTTTGTAGACAGCTGTAATGCCTGTTTCAGCAAAATTTCTCATGTCCAGATAACCCATATCGTTCATGTCATAGCCTTCGTCATAGATACCAAAACCCCAAAGAGCGGAAAACTTTTCTGTAAAGTTTCTCGCCACTCTTCCTCTCAAAGCCACACCTTCGGTTGAAGTTGATTCTAAATCTATATTTGAATAACTCAGCGTCCCAGAAAACCTACTTATTTCATCGAAAGAATAGTCAAAGTCCATCGTATGAACTTGGGCAGCTCTTGATATGTTTGGACGGTCAACATAAGTTAAAAGATAGCCAATACGAAGATCATCTAAACTTTTTCTGTATCTAATAGATTGGAAATTCCTTCCTTTGTAGTATTTTCCATCTCGTTCAAAAGCTGAGAAAATTCCAAATTCATCATCCGCTTCCGTCTGTGTATATTTCAAGGCTAAATCAATTTCGCTGTAGGTTTTTCTTTGTGAGTTACAATCTGATTCGTCTATCTCTGAAGAACAATCGTAGTCTGGTTTGGCGCCAATTCTTCTTGTATTGATGAGAAAAGAAGTTCGACCCCTTATTTGAAAAAGATCCTGATTTTCTGTGAAGAAAGGTCGTTTATCTTCATAAAAAGTCTCTAAGGCATCAAAACTTACAATGACATCATCACTTTCTACTTGACCAAAATCAGGATTCAAAGTGACGTCTAATCTTTTTTCTGAATCAATAGCCCAAAATATTTCTCCCCCAATTTTATTTTCTTGCCCCCCAGTAACCTCTTCTTGAGAAATTGAAATATATGGGAAGAAGTCAACTTCTGAAGAAGAATTCTTGGCATAATTTCTTATTTTTATTGGATGAAATCTTGAGATAAATTTTGTATCTGTCCAATTAATCTTAGGAAAACCATGCCATTCATTTTTAAGAAAATAACCTCTAGACGTCCTGACATTTACTTCAACAAATTCTTCATCTGATTTTTCTAGTGGAGCAACATCCCATGGAATCATGAACTCAGCAAACCAAGCATCTTCGGTTTGAGATGTTTTAACGAACCAAATTGAATCCCAGTCTAGTGAAGGTTGATTTTCATTTGCCCAAACTGCATCACTGATTGATCCACCCAAAGTGACTGAAAAACTATATGCCCTAATACCGTTTCCATTAAAGTCAATTGCAATAAATGCCCTATCTGCTGATGCATCCATTACATCTCTTTTATGGAGTAGGGATGTTTGATCTTCTATGGGTTGCTGGAAATTTTTAAACCCGAAATATATTCCATCCTCATTAGCAAAATATAAAACTTCGGTTTCAACTTCTGGAATTGCATAGGTTAGAGGCTCAGTGACATAAAAAGTATCAATGACTCCTGCAGAATCCCACTCAGTTTCATTTAATTTACCATCAACAATAATCTCTGCAGATAGCGGCATAAATAAAAATAAAAGTATAAATTTTCTAACCATATTGAATGCTTTGTATAGCATTGGAGTAAATCTGAAAAAGAACCTATTAAGAAAGGTATTTTATCTGAAATCATATGATCAATGTTGAAGTCAGATTAACTTATGTATTTTTTGATGGAAGTTATGATTTTTGATGAGTTTGTTAAATATTTTTACGATGAAAATCTATATCTTATTTTTATAATAAATTGATCAGAGTATGTTGTATCCCATCCTTTTGTATAAAGTTTATCAAATGATGAAGAAGACATATCAGTGCTAAAATAATTTCCACCTCGAGTGTAGACCACATAAATATGAGATAGTGGCGCTAATTCATATCTATACCTGATTTGAAATGCCACTTGGCTCAACTCAAATGAATTTAGGTTATCGCTAGCAGACTTCATTTTTCCTTCAGGTGATACAAAGAAAGCTTCAGGATCTTCTGCAGTTAAAGAGTAAAACTGAGCTTTTATTCTTAGTTCATGCTTTTTTTCATAGTAACCCAAAGATAAAGAGGAAGAGAGTTTCTTCTTTAGGTAATAGCCGAACACATTGTCGTATTCAAATTTACTCCAGTTTTCGACTTCATCGTATCTAATTAGACCTAAGTTAATATTTAGATTTTCTGTTGGTTTTATTGTTGCGCCCAAATTAAAACCCCATCCTTCCTCTTTTCTCGATAGCGAAGTATCATCAAATTCATATCCTAATGATCTGCTTTCTAGCTTCATTGAAGGAATAAATACAAGTGTCTCTGGTGCCTCATAATTAATAGCAAAGATGTATCCTTCTTCATTCCTGATATATGGTGCATCTGGAAAACCTCTTGTCTCCATAAAGTCTTTACCAGGAGAAAAGAGAAAACATTCGCAACTCAATCTAACAGATGAAAAATCCTTGAAATCTAGACTTAAGTTCACATTGACTAAAGATCCACCGTCTATTCCAGATGCACTTCTCTGAAATCCACCGTTTGAGTCAACAGTTAAACTTTGGAGAGGAGAATTTTTATCAAATTCAGCTTCTCTATAGTTTACTACCCATCCAGTTGACATATATTCCTTCATTTCACTGTAACCCATATCGTTAATGTCATATCCTTTGCCATAAGATGAGAAAGCCCATAAACCAGAGAATTTTTTAGTAAATTGTTTTGAGATAAGAGCTCTTAATGCAGATCCGTCCTTGGATAGATTAGGATCATCAATGTCAGAGTAACTTAACATTCCAAAAAAACGGGTATCTTGATTTATAAAATATTCGTAATCAAAAGTGTGCACTTGAGCACTCCTAGATATATTTGGTTTATCTGCATAAGTTAGAAGGTAGCCTACTTTCCCTTCATTAAAATTTCTTCTGTAGCGAATAGCTTGGAAATTTCTTCCTTTATAAATATCCGTTCCTTTTTCAAAAGCGGAGAAGATACCAAACTCGTTTAGTGCTCCTGATTGGGTATATCTTAGGGCAAGGTCGATGTCGCTAGTAGATGAATTATCTTTAAGACATTTTTCAGCTAATCGTTCACTAAGCTGATTACAATCATAATCTGGCGCTGCTCCAATTCTTCTTGTATTTATTAAATAAGTTCTCCAGCCAGTTATTTGAAATAAGTTTTGATTTTCAGTGAAGAATGGCCTTCTATCTTCATAATAAGTCTCTGTTGAATCAAAATTCACAATAACATCATCACTTTCTACTTGGCCAAAATCAGGATTTATAGTTACATCTAATCTCTTTTCAGCATCTATAGACCAAAATATTTCTCCACCTATTTTATTTATTTGCTCATCTGTAACTTGCTCTTGTGAAATTGAAATATATGGATAGAAGTCAGCATCACTTTGAGCATCTCGGGCATAATTCTTAATTCTTATAGGTTCAAATTTTGATAAAAATGCTGAATCGGTGCTCCAGATAGCAGGAAAACTAGACCATTCATTACTAAGAAAATCGAAAGTATTTATTCTTATTTTTATTTCTAATTCATCTTCAGTAGAAGAACTAATGGGTGCTACATCCCAAGGAATCAGAAATTCAGAGTACCAAGCTTCGCTATCTCGGCTGGTTTTGACAAACCACACACCATCCCAATCTTGGTTAAACTGATTTTCATTTGAAACAGTGCCGTCGCCGACAGAATCTCCTAAGGAAGTCCCAAAAGAAAATCCGTTGTTACCATTCCCCACAAAGTCAATGATGATAAAATTTCTATCTCCATCTGCCATCCATGCATCCCGTTTATGTTGAATTGGGGTTTGTCTTTCTGAAGGTTTAAAATTTTTAAAACCAAAATAAATTCCTTTTTCATCGGCAAAATATAAAACTTCAGATTTATATTTTGATTTCTTTAGGGTATTTGGCTGTACAACTACAAGGTCATCAATCAGTTTAGCTGAGCTCCATTCTTCTTCATCAAGAACTCCATCAATGAAAATTTCACTCACTGAAAAATTAGATAAAGTGATCAAGTAGAAAAAAATTATGAATTTTTTCTTAAATTTCAAGATTTCGTAAATCAATAGATTTTATAAGGAGAATTTATTCAATAAAGATTGTAATTTTATCTGAAATAACTGGATCTTTGTGTGGAATGTGGAGATAGTTGCCCATTAACAGTTGCAAAGTTCTTTTTCCCTTTGGCAATTCAAGAATTGTTTCAGTCTGGCCTTTACCAAAGTGAATATGATTTTTGTTAGCGGGAATGGGTTTTGTTAGATCAGGCAAGTTTTTTAAATCAACAAGAAGATGATGATGCCCAGTATTTGGAAAATCTATTCCGGCCGGAGCCACTCCCATACCAGATAACCCAAAAACTATTTTTACAGGCCCATTTAATATTGCACCATCTTTAGGCTCAATAAAATAAAGTTTATTCTCGCTTGAAAATGCTATAAATGAGAACAAAACAAAAATTGAAAGATAAAAAAACTTAAACATATTTTCCTTCTTGATACACCAGAGGTTTTAAAGCGTCATTATGAATTAAATCTTGAACCTCGCCAACGAAGATTGAGTGAGTGGTATCTTCCATAATTTCTTTTAAATTACAGAATAGATTTGATTGAGCATTTTCTAAATATGGAATCTCCTCTTTCTTAAGCCAAGAATCATTAGAAAATCGCTCATTTATTTTCTCAGAGTTACTGCAAATATCAGCTACATGTTTTTGTTCATTACTCAATAAATTAAGACAAAACGATTGAGTAGTTTTTAAAAAGTCATGCATGGCTGCGGATTTATTGATACAAACTAACATTCTCGGTGGGTTAGCTGATAACGAGGCTACTGAAGAAACAGTCATTGCCTCTTTTGAAACTGAATTTCCAGAAGAAATAACATAAACAGTCTGAGCTTGCGTTCTTAAAATATTTAAAAATATATCTTGCATTTCAATGAGTTTAGAATTGAGAATTATAGAGGAAATTATGAGCAATAAAGCAAATAAAGGTTCTTTCAGAATAATAAGCGGAGTATATAAAGGCAGAAAATTTGAGTTCATGCCTTCTTTAGATCTTCGACCCACTCCAGACAGACTTAGAGAGACTTTATTTAACTGGCTTGGACAGAGCATTGATGGAAAAACTTGTCTGGATTTATTCGCTGGAACTGGTTCTTTAGGATTGGAATCTTTATCAAGAGGAGCAGACAAGATTATATTTGTTGAAAAAAATTCAAATCACTTAGATAAAATTAAAGAATACATTGAAAGCCTGAAGGCTTACGGAGATATCTCAGTAATTCATGATGATGTGCTTACTTGGTTAGACGAAACAAATGATAATTTTGATTTAATTTTTGTGGATCCGCCTTTCCATAAAGATCTAGCAAAAAAAGTTCTTTCAAAAATAAGGACAAATTCATTGTTAGCTAATCTAGGAAATATTTATCTAGAAGTTGAAAAAGAACTGGATTTAAGTTTTTTAAATGGGTATTGGGAAGTTATAAAAAAAACTAAATCTGGCAAGAAGAAATATTTGTTGCTCAAAGCAAAATAGTTATTTACCTCTTTTCATTGAATTGAAAAATTCATTATTTGTCTTATGCTTACCTAACTTATCTATGAGCCATTCAGTAGCATCAACATCTTCCATATCATTGAGAAGTTTTCTGAGAATATTAATTCTCTGAAGTTCTGCGTCATCTGTAATCAATTCTTCTCTTCTTGTTCCAGAGCGTCTTATGTTAATTGCAGGGAAAACTCTTCTTTCAGCAATTGCTCTGTCAAGATGAATTTCCTGATTTCCAGTTCCTTTGAATTCCTCATAAATTACTTCATCCATTCTGGATCCAGTATCAATAAGTGCAGTTGCAATAATGGTAAGGCTACCTCCTCCCTCTATATTTCTTGCAGCACCAAAAAATCTTTTTGGTTTTTCTAGAGCATTTGCATCAACACCACCCGTTAAGATTTTTCCAGATGCTGCCTGAGTGGAATTATAAGCTCTTGCTAAACGAGTAATTGAATCCAACAAGATAATGACGTCATTTTTTGTTTCAACAAGTCTTCTAGCTTTAGCGATTACCATTTCAGCAACTTGAACATGTCGTGCGGGTGGCTCGTCAAAGGTAGAAGCAATAACCTCCCCTCGCACAGAACGTTTCATGTCAGTAACCTCTTCTGGTCTTTCATCGACTAAAAGAACCATAAGCTTACTGTCAGGGCTATTTCTTTCGATCGAGTGAGCAATAGTTTGAAGGAGCAGGGTTTTTCCTGCTTTTGGAGGTGAAACAATTAGTCCTCTTTGACCTTTTCCTGTTGGAGCGGTTAAATCAATAATTCTTGCAGATAAGTCTTCCGTAGTTCCATTCCCAGCTTCCATTACGATTCTTTCTTCTGGAAATAAAGGTGTTAAGTTTTCAAAAGCAACTTTTGATTTAGTCTGTTCTGGTGCATTGAAGTTAATTTCATCTATCTTAAGCAATGCAAAATATCTCTCACTTTCTTTTGGAGGCCTTATTTTTCCAGATATTGAATCACCCGTTTTGAGCCCAAATCTCCTTATTTGACTTGGTGAAACATAAATATCATCAGCTCCTGCTAAATATGAGGAAGATGGAGACCTTAAGAATCCAAATCCATCATTCAATATTTCAAGAACACCTTCACCTTCAATGTCCTCGCCCTTTCCAGAATGAGATTTAAGAATTCCAAAAATAACGTCTTGTTTTTTTGATCGTGCTAAATTTTCAATACCCATTTCCTCAGCAAGACTGAGTAGTTCTTCAACTGGCTTGGCTTTTAATTCGCCTAAATGCATAACAAATATTGGGATTTAATAATAGATTGTCTAAGACAAGGTGAATAAATTTAACACCTAAGTTTCACCTCGTCTAGGGTAATTTTAAATGTGTTGCTCTAAAAAAGATAAAAGTTGAGCTTTTGATAAAGCTCCTACTGCCTGATCAATAACTTCACCATCTTTGAATAAGACTAGAGTTGGGATACTCATAATATTTAATTGAGCTGCCAATTCTTGATTTTCATCAACATCTACTTTGCCAACAGTAAGCTTATCGGATAAATCAACGGCAACTTCCTCTAATATAGGAGCAACCATTTTGCATGGACCACACCATTCTGCCCAATAATCTACTAAAACAGGCTTAGTAGACCCAACTGTTTCACTAAAATTTTCTTCGTTAAGCTCAATTGTTTTACTCATATTTTTTATATTAGGTTAGTTTGAAAAAATTCAAATTAAAAATCATCAGTTACTGCACCTTCTGATGCTGAAGATACAGACCTAGCATATTTTGCTAATACACCTCTTTTAGGAGGCTCTTTTAAAGATTGCCAATTTTTCTTCCTATCAGCTAACTGTTTTTTCGAAATATCAATATTTATTTGATCTTTCTGTGCATCAATGGTGATGAGATCTCCATTTTTTAAAAGTCCAATTGGTCCTCCATTTGCCGCCTCTGGTGTAATGTGACCTACAACAAAACCATGAGATCCTCCTGAGAATCTTCCATCAGTAATTAATGCTACTTTGTCGCCGAGGCCTGCTCCCATTATTGCAGCAGTTGGTTTTAGCATTTCCCGCATACCAGGACCTCCTACAGGCCCCTCATATCTAATTACTATAACCGAGCCTTCTAGAATGGTGTTTTTGAAAATAGCATCTACAGCTTCTTCCTCTGACTCAAAAACTATTGCAGGGCCTGAAAAAGATAATCCCTCTTTCCCTGTTATTTTGGCAACAGCACCCTCAGGCGCTAAATTGCCTCTTAAAATTCTAATATGACTTTCTTTTTTGATTGGCTTATCAATTGGATAGATAATTTTTTGATCATTTGTGTAAGGTTCAATATCCTTAAGATTTTCTTCCAATGTTTTTCCTGAAACAGTCAAACAGCTTCCATCTAGCAATCCATCGTCAAGCATCATTTTCATTAAAGGTTGAATCCCTCCCTGCTCGTTCAAATCACTCATCAAATAATACCCGGAAGGCCTTATGTCTGATAAAACCGGCGTGTTTTTTCCAATCCTTGTAAAGTCATCGAGACTTAAATTAATATTTGCAGATTTTGCCATTGCCAATAGATGGAGAACTGCGTTGGTTGACCCCCCCAAAGCAATGACAACTTTAATTGAATTTTCAAATGAACTTTTTGTTAAAATATCGCTTGGCTTGATATCCTTCTCTAACAAATTATCAATAGCTTGGCCAACAGCTAAGCAATCATTTTTCTTTTCCTCAGAAACAGCGTCTTGTGAACTGCTTCCAGGTAAGCTCATTCCTAAAGCTTCAATTGCAGATGCCATAGTATTTGCTGTATACATTCCTCCGCATGAACCTGGCCCTGGAAGTGCATTTTTTTCAACTGCTATAAGTTCCTCTTCACTAATTTGATTTTGAGAATATGCTCCGACCATTTCAAGAACAGTTGCAAAATCGGTATGATCTTTTCCGGGTTTGATCGAGCCGCCGTAAACAAATAGACTTGGTCTGTTTAACCTGATCAAACCCATCATACAGCCAGGCATGTTTTTATCACATCCGCCAATTGCCACCACAGAATCAAACGACTGACACCCAACAACTGTTTCGATAGAGTCTGCAATGACTTCTCTAGAAACCAACGAGTATCTCATTCCAAGCGTACCCATTGAGATACCATCTGATATTGTGATGGTGTTAAAGAGAACAGATTTTAGACCTGCATCATCAACAGAATCACATATTGTTCTAGCCAACTCATTGATATGCATATTACATGGAGTTACATTGGACCAAGTTGATGCAATACCTACTTGTGGTTTTTTAAAATCATCATCTGTAAAGCCAGTTGGTCTAAGCATTGACCTAGCGCCGGCTTGTTCAACTCCATCAACTAAAGAAGATGAATATTTTCTCTTTTTACTCATTTTTAATTATATGCAGCGTTAATAAGGTTGATTGTATATTCATCTTGAGGTGTATCAAATATTTGATCTGTAGCACCAGATTCAACTATTAAACCTTTTTTCATGACTAAAACTCTATCTG
>CACNYO010000008.1 GCA_902624765.1 uncultured SAR86 cluster bacterium | reverse complement strand
TTTTCTTGGAAATTTTACTTCTTCGTTATTTAGAATATATTTTATTTCACTATTTCTTTTTGTTTGTCCAATCAAGTTAATGTTAGTTCTCGAGTTTAAAGAAAGTTTAATAATTTCCTCATGATGTTTCTTGTCCGCGGTAAAAATTAATTCGAGATCATCTCCAAATGTAAAATCATCAAATGATAGCTTTTCAGTCCTTGGAATTTTATCTAGATCAATTACTGCCCCTTGATTGCTGGAAAGAAGAATTTTCTCTAAATCTGCAATAAAACCATCTGAAATATCTATGCATGACGTAGCAAACCTTGATATGAAATTGGAAATTTCTAATCTTAGTTCAGGAAAAACAAATCGTTTTACATCTTTTTTTCTGTAAATATTTTTATTGGAATTTTTTTTGATTTCTTCTAAACCTTTTCTAGCAAGCCCCAATTCTCCAGTTAGATAAATGTTTTGTTTATGTTTGGCTCCAGATCTTGAAAGATATTTATTTTTATTGATTTCACCGCATACCGATACAGTCACTGATTTTTGATTTTTCTTTATTAAGTCACCACCGATCAGAGGTACGTTTAATAATTTTGATACTTTTTTTAAGCCTCTTGAAAAGTCCTTTATAAATTTCTCATCAAAATTACATGCAAGAGCAACGCTAAACCAAAGAGGTTTAGCTCCCATCGCTGATATATCACTGAAAGAGCGAAGCACCGATCTTGTTGCTATGAATTCAGGAGGTAAGCATTTAGGAAAATGAATTTCTTCGTAATTTTGATCGACCGAGTAACAGAGATTATTTCTGCTTTTGAAAACGGCTGAATCATCACCAGAACCAAGAATAAAATTTTTTTTGTTTAAGAATTTTGATCCAATATTTTTAAAATATTTTTCTATTAAAAAAAATTCGTCTACCTGTGACATTTACAGATAGACGAATTTAACTTTCTTATTAAGAATTGTATGCTTCAAATAAACCAGTGGCACCCATTCCGCCACCAACACACATAGTAACAATGCCGTATTTGCCGCCTCGTCTATTAAGCTCCCTAGCGACATGTCCTACCTGTCTAGAACCTGTCATTCCAAAAGGATGGCCAATAGAGATAGAACCGCCATTTACATTAAGCTTTTCGGTAGGCAGTCCGAGAGTATCTCTTATGTAGACTACTTGAGAAGCAAAAGCTTCATTAAGTTCCCATAAATCAATATCTTCAATAGATAGATTAGCTGATTTCAATAATTTAGGTATTGAATAAACTGGACCTATTCCCATCTCATCTGGCTGACAACCTACAACGGTGAACCCTCTAAAATAGAGTTTTGGTTCTAAGCCTAGTTCTTTGGCTTTATCTTCGCTCATCACTAAAGTAACAGATGCACCATCAGATAATTGTGAGGAATTACCAGCAGTAACAGAGCCGCCTTCCGGATCAAAAACAGGCTTTAAGGAAGAAAGACCTTCAATAGTAGTTTCTGGTCTATTGCAATCATCCCTATCTACAGTAACTTCTACATCTTTCTCTTCACCGGTTTCTTTGTTGACGAGTTTCATTACTGTATTCATTGGAATAATTTCATCATCATAATACCCGGCTTCCTGTGCTGCTGCGGTTCTTTGCTGACTCGATAAAGCATACTCATCTTGTGCCTCCCTAGTGACGTTGTATCTTTTTGCCACACACTCAGCGGTTTGACCCATGGCATGATAGATTCCTGGCACGTCTTCAGCTAGCTGCTCGTTTACATACATATGCATGTTAGTTTGACCTTGAGTAGTACTTATTGACTCTACTCCTCCCGCCATAATGCAGTCAGAAAATCCACTGGCAACCTGATTAGCAGCCATTGCTACAGTTTGTAAACCTGATGAACAGTATCTATTAACCGTAGTTCCACCAACCTCAATTGGAAGATTTGATAAAACTGCAACATTTCTTGCTATGTTATGACCTTGGGCACCTTCAGGCGCTCCACATCCTAAAATCATATCTTCTACCATTTCAGGTTTTAATGATGGATTTCTATCTAAAAGCGCATTCACTAGATGAGCAGTCATATTATCAGCTCTTGTTTGGTTGAATCCCCCTCTGAAGGACTTTGCTAAACCAGTCCTTACACTATCAACGATAACCACGTTTCTCATAAATTCTCCTTAAATTAATTGAACCGTAAAATAATAAACAAATAAACTTTTTACTTATTTTTATTCAACGAAAGCATATACTAATCTAGTTTTTAAGAAAGTATAAGTAATTCTTCCTGCAAATTTATGAATAGAAAACAAAGAGCTGTTTTTATTGCTAATAGGTTGCAAGAAATGTACCCCAACCCAAAAGTTCCTTTAAATCATAAAAATTCATTTACTCTTCTTATTGCTGTCTTATTGAGTGCTCAGTGTACTGATGAAAGAGTTAATATTGTGACCAAAGAACTTTTTAAAGTTGCTGCCTCTCCTGAAGAAATGTTCTCTCTAGGTCATGACAAGATATATGACTATATTAAAAGTTGCGGGCTCGCGCCCAAAAAGACTAAAGCGATAGTTGAAACCTCAAAAATATTAATAGATCGATACAACTCAAAGGTTCCAAAAGATATTAAGGCATTAGAAGATCTTCCTGGAGTTGGGCATAAGACTGCATCAGTGGTTCTAAATCAGGCTTTTGGAATAGAGACATTTCCAGTAGATACCCATATACATAGATTGGCACAAAGATGGGATCTAACAAATGGAAAGTCCGTGGTACAAACTGAAAAAGATTTGAAGAATCTTTTCGATAAATCACTCTGGGGAAAATTGCACATACAAATTATTTTATATGGAAGACAATTTTGTACTGCCAGGGGATGTGATGGAACGATATGTTTCATGTGCACCGAATTATTTCCAAAAAGAAAGAAGAAGGTTATAACCAATAAAGCTTAGAAAATTTGCTGTAGAAGTTATAATTCTATTATGTATACAGAAAATCTATCCATTCAATCTTTTGATGAAGAACTTTGGAGTTCTCTTGAAAATGAAAAAAAACGTCAAGAAGAACACATAGAACTTATAGCCTCTGAAAATTATACCTCGCCAAGAGTCTTAGAAGCCCAAGGTTCTGTTCTAACAAATAAATATGCTGAAGGTTATCCAGGAAAAAGATACTACGGAGGATGTGAATTTGTTGATGTTGCAGAACAGCTTGCTATAGATAGGGCAAAAGAGTTATTCGGAGCTGATTATGCCAATGTGCAACCTCATTCAGGGGCAAGCGCTAACGCAGCAGTTTTTTTAGCTTTATGTGATGCAGGAGATAAATTACTTGGGATGAGTCTTGATCAAGGAGGTCATTTAACGCATGGCGCTAAAGTAAATTTTTCAGGAAAAATCTATGAGTCATTCAGCTATGGTTTGGATGAAAGTGGTGATATCAATTACGATGAAGTGCAAGCTTTGGCTGAAGAGCATAAACCCAAAGTTATCATCTCAGGTTTTAGTGCATTTTCAGGAATTATTAAATGGGATAGATTCAGAGAAATAGCTGATTCAGTTGGAGCTTACTTATTGGCAGATATGTCTCATGTTTCAGGTTTAGTAGCTGCAGGTATTTATCCCTCTCCTGTACCTTTCGCAGATGTCGTCACAACTACAACTCATAAAACGCTTGTTGGTCCAAGAGGTGGGCTTATTCTTGCTAAAGAAAATGAGGACATACACAAAAAATTAAATTCAGCACTCTTTCCTGGCTCTCAAGGAGGTCCTTTGATGCATGTAATTGCTGCAAAAGCAGTGTGTTTTAAAGAAGCAATGGAGCCGGAATTCAAAGAATATCAAAATCAAGTTCTTAAAAATGCTCAATACCTAAGTAAAAAAATAATGGAGAAAGGGATCGACATTGTCTCCAATGGAACAAATAATCATATGTTCCTAGTCAATCTTGTTAGCAAAGATTTAACAGGAAAAGAAGTTGATAACGCATTGGGTAGAGCCAATATAACTGTTAATAAAAATGCAGTACCAAATGATCCAAAATCTCCTTTCGTTACCTCAGGAATACGGATTGGAACTCCAGCTGTCACAAGAAGAGGTTTCAAAGAAGATGAAATGGATATTCTTTCAGATTGGATTTCTAATATAATTTTAGATGTGAAAAACGACAATTTAATAGAAAGCATAAAATCAGAGGTTAAAGATCTTTGCTCAGCTTTTCCCGTTTATGAATCATCTAAAATTAATCCATGAAATGCCCTTTTTGTTCATACGAAGAAAGCAAGGTAATTGATTCAAGACTGGTTGCAGATAGTAGCCAAATCAGAAGGCGAAGAGAATGTAGTAAGTGCAATGAAAGGTGGACTACTTTTGAGCTCGCCGAACTACTTATGCCTAAAATCGTCAAACAAGATAAATCAAGAGTTCCCTTCGATGAAATTAAGCTTAAAGAAGGTATTTCGCGCTCTTTAGAAAAGAGACCTGTAAGTGAAGAAGACTTTGAAACTTTAATTGAGCAAATTAAAAGAGACATAAGAGGATTTGGTGAAAGAGAAGTTTCATCTAGAGTTATTGGTGAAACTGTCATGAAGCATTTAAGAAAAATTGATGAAGTAGCGTTTGTTAGATTTGCCTCTGTATATAGAAGCTTCCAAGATCCACTTGAGTTTAGTGAAGAAGTAAAAAAACTTTCTAACGATTGATGAACAAATCAGCTTTGATGGAAAGAGCTATCCATTTGGCTTTAAAAGGAAGTTTTACAACAAGAGAAAATCCTAATGTAGGATGTCTAATTTATAAAAACGGCATGATCATCTCTGAAGGATGGCATGTCTCTCCAGGATCAAATCATGCAGAAGTAAATGCAATACTCAATGCAGAATCAAAGTATAAGGAGTCAACAAAGCAAGTCCTTGAGGGCAGTTCTTTGTTCGTAACACTCGAGCCCTGCTCTACAGAAAAAAAAACACCACCTTGCACAGATTTGATTCAAAAATACCTTTTTAAAGAAATTATCTATATGCAAAGCGATCCTTCCCAAAAAGGATCTCTTATTTTAAATGAAAAAGGTTTTGGGGTTGAGAAATTAAATCTTAATCATTCAGTTCTTAATAATGGTTTTTTTAAGCATTTAGAAGAAGGAAAGCCTTTTGTTAGGGCTAAGATAGCTTGCTCTATGGATGGGAAAATTGCGTTTAAAAAAAATAATGAACAATGGATTACATCTAAAGAGTCTAGGAAAGATGGTTATTTTTATAGAGCCATTTCAGGTGCAATCATCACTGGCTCGGGAACTATAGATGCAGATGACCCCCTTCTTAACGTAAGACTTGAAGAGGCACTTAAAAATGAGAAATTTAAACAACCTCTCAAAGCTTTGCTCTCTTCAAAATCACAAATTGATAATAATAAAAAGTTCTTTCAAGATAATTCAAAAAAAATTATTTTTACCACTAATAAAAATGTAAGGATGCACGCTACTGAAACTCAGAATGTTGAGATAGTTGAAGTTGAATCTGATGCTAATCAAATATCTATTCCTTCCGTGCTGAGCTTTCTTGGTTCAATAAATATTAAAGATGTTCTTCTTGAGGCGGGTCCTAGATTGATATCGAGTTTTATTGATTTAAATCTTATTGATGAGTACATTTTTTACATAGCACCAAAAGTTTTAGGCAATAAAGCAAATAGTTTTTATACTAATAAAAATTTAGAAGGTATATTAAATTCTCCTGATTTAGAAATCATAGAAGAAAAATCTATAGGAAAGGATCTTAAACTAGTACTTAGAAAGAAAAATGTCTCTTAATACTACAAATGAATTACTGTCCGACCTTAAAAAAGGAAAAATGGTTGTATTAATGGATGATGAAGATAGAGAAAACGAAGGAGATTTAATTTTACCTGCTGAAAATGTATCTCCAGAAGCCATAAATTTCATGGCAATGCATGGCAGAGGTCTTATTTGTCTTGCTTTAACAGAAGAACATTGCGATAAATTAAAACTTGATCAAATGGTCAAAACTAATAAAAGTAAGCATGAAACTGCTTTTACAGTATCCATTGAAGCTGCAAGCGGAATAACAACAGGTATCTCAGCTAAAGATAGATCTAAAACAATAGAAGTCGCATCGAATCCTAAAGCTCTAAGTTCAGATATAGTTCAGCCCGGGCATATTTTCCCCCTTAAAGCAGAAGATGGAGGGGTCTTGAATAGATCTGGTCATACTGAGGCTAGTATTGATCTGGCAAGATTGTCAGGGTTCCATCCAGCGGCTGTGATATGCGAGATAATGAATGAAGACGGTTCAATGTCTAGGAGGCCTGATTTAGAAAAATTTTGCAAAAAACATGATCTTAAGATCGGAACAATAGCGGACCTAATTAATTACAGATTGACGAATGAAAAATCAATTGAACTAATAAGCGAATCAAGTATCAAAAATAAATACGGAGATTTCAATTTTTTTGTCTACAAAGACTCTCTTTTAAATGAAGTCCATTATGCTTTAAAAAAAGGAGAAATAAGATCATCTGAACCAACCCTTGTAAGAGTTCAACAAATAAATATTAAGCATGATATTTTCAAGTCCAATGACTATGGCGAGAGATGGTCACTTGAGGATGCGATGAAAAAAATATCTACTTCTGAAAATGGTTTAATAATCCTAATCAGTTCAGATTTAACTCAACCTGATGATGATATTGAAGGAAGAATCAATTCTTCAGATTCTGATAAAAGAAGGATAGGCGTAGGTTCTCAAATACTTAAAGAATTTGGTGTTTCAAAAATTAGACTTCTGGGAGCGGAGGCTAAATACCCCTCGTTATCAGGTTTTGATCTGGAAGTTATAGAATTTATTTCAAATTAATTATGACTGAGATTGGTAAAACAAAAATTAACATCGATAAAAAAGATTATTCTCAATACCATATCTTAATAATTTCAACCTCTTGGAATCGAGAGATTATTGATAGGATGCGAGAGGATGCAATTTCTGAGCTGCAAGAGTTTAAAGTCAATAAAATTCATAGTATTGAAGTTCCAGGTGCATTTGAATTATCTCAAGCTGCAGAAAAATTTATTGATTCATATGATGCAGTTTTGGCTTTGGGCACTATTATCAAAGGGGAAACCTATCATTTTGAAGTGCTAGCTCATGAAACTGCTAGGTCCTTATCTCAGGTAAGCATTTCAAATAAGAAACCAGTGATTTTTGGAGTTTTAACTACCGATAATGAATTGCAGGCAAAGCAAAGAGCAGAGGTCAAAGGATCTGAGTACGCAAAAAGCCTTATAAAGATGATTGACTTGTTCTCAAAAGATGCCGCTGATTAAAAAAAAGCTCTCCCCCACAAAGACCCGAGAAATTCTCTTGCAAGCTCTTTATCAAAAAGAAATATCTGATATTTCCAATACCAATTTAATAAATCAATTCAAGAAATCATATAGAGAATTTGATATTTCAGAAGTCGCCGAAAAATTAAAAGGGATTTATAAAAATAATGATACTTTAAATAAAAGTATCACTGATAATTCAAGCATAGAAATTAAGTCAATCGGTGAAATAGAAATTTCAATTCTTCGGCAATCTATCTTTGAATTTGAAAATTCAGATATAGACTATCCAATAGTAATCAATGAAGCTGTAAAGTTAGCAAAAAAGTTTGGTCAAGAAGATAGTTACAGATTCATAAATGGTGTACTAGATTCCTATATCGCAGCTAAATAATATTATTTTTAAATATTGTGCTTTCTCTTTCTGGTCCAGTGGAAATTATGTCAACTGTTACGCCGCAAACCTCTTCAATTTTTGAAATAAATTCAACAGCTTCTCTAGGAAAATCGTCCAAATTTTTTAGGCCATAAATAGGTTTATTCCATCCAGATAACTCAATATAGTGAGGCTTTACGTGATCTAGGTTAAGAGATTCCTCAAAGAACTCATCTGAGTTGTCATAGCTATTGCAAATTTTAATGCTCTCCATTCCATCAAAGACATCAAGTTTTGTAATGCAAAGGCTTTTAATACTATTAGATTGAATTACTTTTTTCATAGCCACAGCATCAAACCATCCGCATCTTCTCGGTCTTCCTGTAGTAGCTCCTACTTCACCACCTTTCTTTGCAATATGAATGCCAACATCATCAAAAAGTTCTGTAGGCATTGGACCTTCACCAACTCTCGTTGTATAAGCTTTGGCGATACCTAAAATATTACTAACCGATAGCGGCCCTAAGCCCGTGCCTGAAGCAATACCAGCTGCAGATGAATTGCTTGATGTAACATAAGGATAAGTTCCATTATCTACATCTAATAATGCACCTTGCGCGCCCTCAAAGAGAACCTTCCTTCCTTTATTATTCATTTCTGTAATAAGTTTAGATATATCTTTCGTCATAGGTCTCAATCTTTCACCATAACTTAAGGCTTTTTCAAAAGTTTCTTCAAAATTAACCTCTTTCACTGAGAAGAGTTTATTAAACATAAAATTATAAAAATCTAAATTTTCTCTTAATTTTTCTTCCAAAATCTTTTCATAAAAACAATCGACAAGTCTTATCGCTCTCCTTCCTACTTTATCTTCATAGGCGGGACCAATCCCTCTTCCGGTTGTGCCAATTGTTTTAAATGAATTAGATTTTTCTCTACATTGATCAAACTTTTTATGATGATCGAGGATGAGTACACAGGCAGAACTTATTTTTAATCTTTCTTCGACACCTTGAAGAAAAGTATTAGCTTCTGATATTTCATCAAACAGGTCATTAGGAGAAAGAACCACACCTTTACCAATTAGCGAGAGAGCATCTTTTTCACATATAGAAGATGGTAGCAAGTGAAGAATTAATTTTTTGCCATTCACAATAAGAGTATGCCCCGCGTTATGACCGCCTTGAAATCTGCAAGTTGCATGAAAATTTGGGGACAAAAAGTTTACTATTTTTCCTTTTCCCTCATCTCCCCATTGAAGACCGAGCACTGCAAAATTTTGGTTTTTTGTCATTTACTTTGTAATTTTAAAATAGATATTAAATCTATATCGAAACCCATACCCTTTCTTTCTTTTTTATTGGCTTTTGAAAAAGGGGTTTTGTACTGTCCACCGTTAATCAATGGAACTCCCGTTTTTGGTTGAAAAATAGAAAAAACAATACCAGAGTGATATGAGTATCCAGGAAAATCGACCATATCAATCAAGACATTCTTAATTTTATTATTTTTTAGAATATCAAAAGATTGTTTAACGCTTTTAACTTTTTTCGGATCAATTTTTAATTCCTTGCAAATCAAATTAAGGTTCTTAAATTCCTGCTCATAATCACCAATAATGTCGAGCAGGTTCGACAAGATTGTAAAAGTTCTTAGTCCCTTTCCTTCTTGCCTCAAAAATTCAGATAAATCACTTTTTGATCTTGAAGATAAAATACCCTTAAGTTTATTTCTTTTATCTGAAGGAAATCTCAGTTTATCGAGTATTTCATCCAGAATAGAAATATCTCCAATGGTTAGAACATAATCTTTAAGACCTAATTTTTTAAGAGTTCCAGATAATGCGTTAAAAATATCTTCTTTAACTCCTGTCTCACTATCATAAAAAATTTCTAGCCCAACTTTCATAGTGCTAATCGCTTTAGTGAAAGAACCAAGTGGTTTTTTTGTAACTTCTCCGTAGTAACAGTATTTTTTATTTTTTTCAGTAAGAAATCTTCTATCTATTCTGGCTACCTGTTGTGAAATATCAGGTCTTAAGGCAAGTGATCTTTCAGAAGCAGTATCTGAAAACTGGAAACTCGATCTTGATAATTCCTCGTTCGCTAGACCCCCTATAGAATCCGAATATTCAACCAAAGGTGTAAAAATAAGATCGAAACCTTTATTTTGAAAATAATCTAATAAATCAGTTTTTGTTTTTTCTAAGTTAGTCGATAGAGGAGGAACGATTTCTTCTACTCCATCCGGGAGATTCCAGAAATCTGACATACCTATTAATTACCTTTTGAGCTATCCAAGTATTTGAAAAAATCGCTATCCGGATCAATTAAAAGAACATCTGATTTATTTTTAAATGACATCTGATAAGCTTTTAAACTTCTAGTGAATTCATAAAATTCTGGATCTTCATTAAATGCATCTGCATAAATATTTGCCGCAGTTGCATCACCCTCGCCTCTCAGTTCTTCAGATATTTTATAAGCATTAGCAAGAATTATTGTCCTTTCTTTATCAGCTGTAGCTCTTAATTCTTCAGCAATTTCGTTTCCTTGAGCCCTTAGTTCCTGAGCTAACCTTTCACGTTCAGTTCTCATTCTGTTATACACTGAGTCGTTAACCTCATTAGGTAATTCAATCTTTTTTATCCTTACATCAATCACTTCAATTCCTAATTCGTCACCAACTGTTTGGTTAAGATTTGTGGTTAGGTTAGCCATAAGCTCATCTCTTTCCCCAGAAACAACCTCTTGTACACTTCTTGTACCAAATTGGTTTCTTAAGCCTTCATCAGCTCTTTGAGTCAAAAGAGCTCTGAGAGCCGAAAGTTGGCCGCCTGATGTAGTGATATAAAATTGCTCATCATTTGTAATTCTCCACTTAACAAAGTAATCAACAATCAATCTTTTCTTCTCAGAAGTGAAGTAAGGTTGAGGTAAATTATCTAAGGTTAAAACTCTTTCATCGAATTTTTTAATTGTATGAAGGATTGGAACTTTGAAATGTAACCCTGGCTCAATTGAAGAATCGATAATCTCACCAAATCTTAGTTTGATAGCCGTCTCTCTATCAGTGACTATGTAAAGTGTATTAGCAAGGATGACTGTAGTGATTACAACTGCTGATACAATAAACAAACCTAGCCTACTCATTATCTTCTCTCCTGTCTTTTTCTAATTTCTTCTATAACTTGATCTGTGATATCTCCGATGGAAATATCTTGATCAATATTAGATGATGAATTATTTCTATCTGCGGCTACCGCAGCAGATGCGATCTTATCTAAAGGCAAATATAGAATGTTGTTACCATCTTGCACATCGATCATAACCTTAGTGCTACTATCCATTACAGACTGAACAGCATCCAAATAAAGTCTTTGTCTGGTAACTTCTGGAGCTTTCTTGTATTCAACAAGTAACTGACTAAAGCGAGAGGCATCACCTTCAGCTTCTGCTATCACTTTGTTCTTGTAACCCTCTGCATCCTGAATAGTTCTTTGTGCATCACCTCTAGCTATTGGAACTACCTCATTCGCATACGTCTCAGCTTGGTTTCTCAATCTGACCTCATCCTCTCTAGCCTTTACTACATCATCAAATGCCTCTCTCACTGCATCGGGAGGCTTAGATTCTTTAACATTGACAGTTACAACCTCAATACCAGTTAAGTAGTCATCTAGTCTTTGTTGTAATCTGTCTTTAACATCGAATGCAATTTGCTCTCTTCCAGTGGTGAGGACATCGTCCATTATATTGCTGCCGACAACATGCCTTAAGGCGGCCTCGGATGCTTGTGCCAGACTATCGTCAGGAGTTGAAGCTTCTAATAGGTAATTGACTGGATTAGATTTTTTGTATTGAACCCCAATCTCAACAATTACAATGTTTTCATCCTTGGTTAGCATTGAAGAAGTTGCGGTATGAGTGAATAATTTTTCAGTATTCACAATAGTCCTAGTATCGATAATGGGAGGATTCCAATGTATGCCTGGTCCTTTGGTATTAACGTATTCACCAAATCTGAGCACAACTGCTTGCTCTTGAGCATCTACAGTATAAATCCCTAAAGCTGCATATAAGATAGATATCACTCCTAGAGCAGATGTAAGAAATTTCCTTGGTTTAAAGTCACCACCACCAGAACTTGATCTTTTTCCAAAAAGGAAGCTGAATTGTTCTCTAAATTTTTTTAAAGCTTCATCGATATCTGGAGGGCCGTCCTTCCCACCCCAAGGATCTCTTGATCCATTATTTCCATTGTTATTCCAAGACATAAATCACATTCTAAAGATAAGATTAATATAAAGATACTCAATAAGATAAATAATCAATTATTTCCTCTTTAGCAGTATCCAAACTTTGAAAAGCTTTTAAGTTAGGGATTTTTTTAATCCAGGTTCTTTGGTGCTTTGCTAATTTCTTATGGGCAAAAAATATTTTTTCAATAAGAACATCCTTTTTTATTTTATTATCTAAATACATTGAAACTTCTTTGTAACCAGAAGAATTTAGAAGGGGTAATTCGTTAGATTTATACATTTTTATTATTTCTTCAACTTCATCAATAAAACCTTTTCTAAGCATAACTTCGACTCTATTTTTCAGATCCTCATCAAAATTAGAGCCTCTACCTTTATCAATTACAACAGAAAAAACATTTGAAATAGAATTTTCTTTTCTTTTAAAGAAAGAACTCATAGTTTTTTTTGAAATTTCTATAACTTCCAAAGCCCTGACTATTCTTTGGGTATCGTTAGGGTGAATATTTTTTGCTGCCTCAGGGTCTTTTGCTTTTAGTTTTTTGTAAGCAATTTCTTTTCCTTTCGTATCAATGTCTTGAAGAATTTTTCTTCTAACGCTGGGATCAGACTTAGGAAGATCATCAAATCCAACTAGATATGAAAAAAAATACATCATCGAACCACCAACTAAAATTGGTACTTTATTTGACTTAGTTGATTTATCTATAGACCGCTTTAAGTCCTTTAAAAATTCACCCACGGAATAAGATTCATTTGGCTCAATAATATCGATAAGCTCATGAGGATATTTACTTTGCAGATCTTTAGATATTTTATTGCTGCCAATGTCTGCGTGTTTATAGATTTGAACGGAATCAACACTTATCAGATCTGCTGATATTTCATCAAAAAGTCTAAGCGAAAGATCCGTCTTCCCAGAATTCGTCGGCCCTAAAATGCAAATAATCGGAGATAAGGTTTTCAAAATATTTTCAAACTATTGTATTTTGTTTAATTATTAACTAATTTAACACTTCGAAACATAAGAAAATTTTTGGGGGAAATATGAATATGCATTTTGCATCTATTTTTGAAAAAATTTCAAAAATTATTCCAGAGGAGCCAGCTCTTATTTGCGAAGATAAAGTATTAAGCTGGGGAGAATATGAAGATCAAGCAGCTAAGTTGGCGAGTTACTTAGAGAGCAAAGGTCTTTCCTTTGACTCGAAAGTTGGACTGTACCTTCACAATTCAAATGAATACCTCGTAGCTCAATTCGCAACTTTTAAAAATGAATGTGTTCCAATAAATGTAAATTACCGATATCAAGAAGATGAGCTAATTTATTTACTAGATAATTCAGATGCGGAGGCAATCTTTTATCAAGCTTGTTACTCTGACAGAATTAAATCAATAAAAAATAAACTCCCCAAAATTAAGGCATACATTCAGGTTATGGATGGTTCGAAAGATCTTCTAGAGGGTTCAGATGAATATTCAGATATTATTCAAAATGAAATTAAACAAGAAGAAAAAGATCGATCGGAAGAAAATTTTTATATGCTCTATACCGGCGGAACTACCGGTATGCCTAAAGGGGTAATGTATAAGCAAGGCTCATTTCTGGGCTCTATGATGAAAACAGCTTTTGCGATGGGTTTTCCTGTACCTGAAAACATAGAGGATATTGAGTCAATTATTAAAGAAAAAGCAGCATCTAATGAGTTACCAGTTAGCTTGGTTGGCTGTCCTTTAATGCACGGTACTGGTATGTGGTTAGGAGCATTTTTACCTCATTTATCTGGAGGAAGTGTTGTTACCATGCCCGCTCTAGGATTTGATCCGGATCGATTATGGAGAGAAGTAGAATCTAATAAAGCTACAAGTGTTGTTATCGTAGGTGATGCGTTTGCAAAACCAATGTTGGACTCTTTAAATAAAGCCTCCAATGATGGAAATGATTATTCAATAGATAGCCTGCAGACAATAATATCTAGTGGAGTTATGTGGAGTTCGGAAGTAAAAGATGGACTTCTTAAACATAAAGATATGGTTCTGATTGATACCATGGGGTCTACAGAAGGTGGAATGGGTTCATCAATCTCATCTAGAGATAATCCTGCAAAAACAGCTAAATTTAATATAAACCCTGGGGTTATCATTGTGGATGACGAAGGAAAAGAAGTTACTCCAGGTTCAGGTGTAAGAGGCAAAATAGGCACAAGCGGATTGGTACCAGAAGGCTATTATAAAGATCCAGATAAATCTGCTGAGACCTTCAAAGAATTTAATGGAATAAGGTACAGTTTTCCCGGAGATTATGCTCTACTCGAGGAAGATGGATCCATCACTCTTTTAGGAAGAGGCAGTAATTGCATTAATACTGCTGGAGAGAAAGTTTATCCTGAAGAGGTTGAGGAAGCTTTAAAACTCAATTCAAGTGTCTATGACTGTCTTGTTGTTGGCTTGCCAGACGAAAGATTTGGTCAAAAAGTTGTAGCCGTTGTATCTTCAGAAAAAGATAATGATCCTAGTGAGGCAGAACTAATTGCTTTCTTAAAAACAAATTTAGCTGGTTATAAAGTTCCAAAAAGTATTCTTCTTACGGAAGAGGTCAAGCGTGCACCAAATGGAAAAGCAAATTACAAATGGGCAAAAGAATTTGCGGAATCTTCTTTGAACTGATTTATAAAATTCCTTTGGTACTCAAATGGATTAATAATAATGAAGAACTTAAGATCAAAGAGATAGGTTTACAAGGCTTCTTCGCCAGTCTCACCTGTCCTAATTCTTATTACTTTTTCAAGATCGAAAACGAATAACTTTCCATCGCCAATCTTGCCTGTATTTGCAACAGAAGAAATTGCACTAGCAACTTTATCAACTTGATCATCTGGAACGGCAAGCTCTATTTTTGTCTTTGGCAGAAAGTCAGCTTTATATTCAGTACCTCTATAGAGTTCGGTTTGACCTTTTTGACGACCAAATCCTTTAACTTCTGAAACAGTCAATCCTGCCACTTCTATGTCTGCCAAAGACGCTCTAACTTCTTCTAACTTTGCTGGCTTTATTATGGCCACTATGAATTTCATATCTTTTCCCCAAAGAAAGTGATGTCAAATATTACTATAAAATTTAAAAAAAATGTCTTATAGATCGGGTAAAAATTATATTAGAAATATATTAGTGCAAATTGCTCTAAAAGAGAGCACTTTTTATACCTCGAATGTTTGTAAAGTTAAATAAAACTGAACTTTTCGAAGATTTTTTTACTAATCATCTTTGAAGCTCCTTTATTTGCATTTAGCCAAAGATTGGTTTCCTCTTTTATTAAATCAGAAATAACTTCCATATTTTCAATTGCAAAAGTAATTTCATCCTTATCAGACACAAATTTTAATAAGCCAAGATCATTTAATTTTTTTGCTATTTCTTCAAAATTGTATGTGCTTCTTCCTGAAATAATAGGTTTATTAAAAAAAGCTGGCTCCAGGAAATTTTGTCCTCCATGATCAACTAGAGTTCCTCCTACGAAAACACAGTCAGCAATTTTATAAAAATCTGATAATCTTCCAATAACATCAACTATAGTGACATCGCTTTTATCATATATTTTTGATGAAATTTTGGTAAACCGAGCACCGTTAAGTTTTTTTTCTTTTAATAATTCTTTTATTTCTTCATATCTTTCTGGATGTCGTGGGGCTAAGACTAAATGCTTATTTTGTTTTTTAAGTTCTACAAAGCTATCAATAAGAATTTCTTCCTCGCCAGGATGCGTACTCCCACAAACAAAAAGATATTTACCTTTGAAGTATTCAATTTCTTTTTCGCTCAAATTATTTTCTGAAGAAACATTGATATCAAATTTGATAGAACCGCTCACGTCGATTGATTTTTCATTGATACCAGCTTCAGAAAATCTTTCGTAGTCATTTTTTGATTGGACAAAAGCAAAACTAATTTTTTTAAAGCTCTTTTCAAAGAAAAAATTTAGTCCTTTATATTTTTTTAATGATTTATCTGACAATCTGCCGTTTACAATAACAACTGGGATTTGAGATTCATTTGATAAGTTGATTAGATTTGGCCAAATTTCAGTTTCAATCAATAAGAGTATTGATGGATTATGGAAGCTAATGAATTTTTTGCATATAAATCTTAAATCAAAAGGGAAATAGACATGTTTTGAATTTTTACTAAGGTTTTCTCTGGCTTTTTTTGCTCCGGTAAGAGTAGTTGTTGATAAAACAAAATTAGGATTTTCTAAAACCTCTTCAAGATCTTGAATTAGTTTAAGAGCAACATTAACCTCACCAACTGACACTGCATGAACCCAAATTGATTTATTTGAGTTTTTCTTACCTTTATATAATCCGATCTTTTCCAAAGCTTGAATTTTTTTCTCTCCAATAGAGCTTGCTCTAAATATGTGTCTCATTAGAGCAAAAGGAATTATTAAAGAAATAAAAAAATTGTAAAAAAAGAAAATAAAATGCTCCGGATCTTCGATTTATTCAAATGCTACTATAATGGGAAAAATTTTAAAATGTCTTTAACGCTCTATCTATTGAACCTATTGGAATTTATTTGCGCAAAACCTATTGCCTATTTTTTAAAAAAGTTTGGGAAAATAAGACGAAAAATTGCTCATAAAAATTTAGAGGTTTGTTTTCCAGAATTAAATGAATTAGAAAGATCTAAAATCCTAAATAAACATTTTTCTCACCTTGGTGCCTCTATTTTTCATAGTCTTAAAGCTTGGGTTCTTAGTAAAAATGATTTTAAGAAACTTCTTATAAATCTGAATGAATTTGACTTAGATGAGCTGACTAAATCTTTAGAAGGAAATCTAGTTTTAATTCCTCATACAACAGACTTGGAGATCACAGGAAGGGTTGCTGCATTAATGTTTGATGTGAATGCAATGGCAAAAAAACAAAAAGGTAAATTAGTAAATAAATTTATTTTTGATTCAAGGGCAAAGTACTTTAAACAAATCTTATTTCCTAATGAAGTTTTAAAATCAATGAGACTGTTGCAAAAAGGTGAAAATCTACTTTATTTACCCGATCAGGATTATGGATACGATCACTCGATATTCGTACCGTATTTCAATGTGCCCACATTAACGGTTAAATTTCCTTCAATTGCAAAAAAAAGATCGGGATGTAAAGTTTATTTTCTTCATTTAGAGGAAATAAAAAAAAGATACAAAATTATATTGAAAGAAATAGACATGAGCGGTGAAGATCTTTATGCGGACTTAGCTTTGCTTAATAAAAAAATTGAAATCTCAATAAGGGAGCAGCCAGCAAGATATTTATGGATACATAGAAGGTTCAAACATAGGCCGAAGGACGACTTAGAGATTTATGATCAAAGCTTAATGAGAAAAAAATGATTTACATCAACTAAAATTTTAAATCACTTAATCAACGTAATTTATTTATAATTTTGCTAGATGATTTACCTTTGGTAAGTTTAATAAGCTTTATTTCACCTCCGTAGGATTCTACAAATTTTCCGCCAATCACTTGATCTTTTTTATAGTCTGATCCTTTGACTAATATTTTTGGCTTTATTTTTTTTATTAGTTTTAGAGGATTTTCTTCATTAAATATAATGACTTCATCCACAAATTTTAAGGCAGATAGTATTTTCTTTCGTTCAGATTGTTCAATTACAGGCCTATCAGGCCCCTTTAAATTTCTAACTGATTTATCAGAGTTAAGACCAACAATTAATTTATCTCCGTAACTTCTCGCTTCTTTGAGCAGATCCAAATGGCCTGAGTGGATAATATCAAAGCATCCGTTTGTAAAAACGACCACTTGTTTGTTGCTTCCATCTGAGTCCATCAATCTAATTATTTCTTCCTTGTTAACTGTGGATGTACCCACCTTAGAGACTGAGATCGAAGCAGCAAGATTAGCGAATTCAGCAGCAGAAAAAATATCCATGCCCTCAGATAAAGCAGCTCCCAAGGCAGCAATTGTCGTATCACCTGCCCCAGATACATCATAAACCTCTTGCGGATGTGCATTTATAAAATCTCCTTCAATTTTATTACTGGTTTTAGTAAGGACATACATTCCTTCAGAGCCAAGGGTCACAATAAGTGATTCTAATTTCAAATGCTCCAGCATTTTCTTTGCTTTATTTTGCAAATCCTTTCTGGAATTCACTTTGCCCATAGCTTCCTCAAATTCTTTTTTATTTGGAGTAATTAAATTTGCTCCTTTGTACTTAGAAAAATCATTACCTTTCGGATCAATTAGAACCTTCTTTTTTAATTTTCTGGCTGATTGGATCAATTTTCTTGCATTAAAAATAGTCCCTTTTCCGTAGTCTGAGATTATTATTAGATCTGCTTTGGTAATATTTTTTGTGAACGTTCCAAATAAATTCCTTAGCTTGCTTGCCTGGAAATAATGCTCATAATCTATCCTTACCAATTGCTGATTGGAAGACATCAATCTTTGTTTACATATTGTTTGAAAACTATTTTCCGAAAACACATTAAACTTTATTTTTTCTGCTCTTAAATGCTCTTTTAATACAGAACCAAAATGATCTTTGCCAGCAGCGCCGATAAGAAAAGGTTCAATTTCAAGATGCTTTAAGTTATTTGCAACATTTGCGGCACCCCCCAATTGAAACTGTGACTCTTTAAAATTAACGACTGGCACAGGCGCTTCAGGAGAAATTCTTGAAGATTCTCCATGGAGGTACCAATCGATCATGACATCGCCGATTACTGTGATTTTCTTTTTCATTCTTATCTTAAGATAAAAGATTCTATATCAGAACTAAGTTGATCGCCCTTTTCCATTGGAAGGAAATGGGAAGCATCATATGGCTTAAGCCTGAAGTTTTGGTATTTTTGTATGCTTTTTCTTGCGCCATCACCCATGGTTGATGCAATTAATGCGTAAGGAATAAATACTTCGCATTTCACTTTTTTTATGTATTTCCAGGTATCTAGAGAGGCAGTATTAAAGACTTCTGCTTCCCAGTGAGGATGACAGCTCAAATATGATTTTCCATCTTCGACAATCATTCCTCCATTTAGATAATCTTGCAAAATATCATCATTCCAAGATTTATAGGCTCCTCTTCCTTTAAAATGGTTAAATGCTTCTTGCTTTGATGCAAATTCGAACCTTCTATTTTTTGCAGCCAAGACCATATGGGAAGTTTTATTCAATCTAAGAACTTTCTTCAATCTCCCATAAGCTGAAAATTTGGGACCAGGCAGAACAGGATCTATTAAGAATAATCTAGAAATTTCTGAAAATTCCGTTGAAAGCTTAAGCGCAATTATTGCTCCCATCGAATGACCAGAAAAATATAGTTTTTTTGATGAAAACGTTTGAACAAAATCTTTTGCATCTTTTACAAATGAATTCCAAGTAGTTAGTTTGTCAGGGTCTGCATTTGCTAAAGATAGTCCATGCCCTCTCTGATCTAAAGAAACTATTTTGTAATTCTCACCTAATTTTTTTGATAAGTTACTAAGAAAATTATTGTAAGTCTCTGCATTGAAGCCAGTAGCATGAAAGAAAAAAATCAGGTTTTCAGCATCTGAATTTCCATGCATCAGGTAAGAAAAATTTTCTCCTTTTGAATTCGTGTAGACTTCTCTTATAAACATTTAAAAGTGAACTGGATTAAAAATTTTAATAATCATATAGGTTTCCTTGATTTTTCTGAAGCAGAAAGACTTTTTGAATTAGCTTTAGAAGCTTCAAAAAAAGGTCCTTGCCTAGAGATTGGAACATATTGTGGAAAATCTTCTCTGGTAATTGCCGAAGCCTGTGCGGCAAATGATAGTTATTTAGTAACAGTTGATCATCATATTGGTTCAGAAGAACATCAGCCAGGAGAAGAATATTTCGATAAACATTTTTTTGATCAAAGAATTAATAAATTTAATACTTATCCTGTTTTTAGATCTTACATTGATAATTTTTCTTGCAAAGAATCTATATTGCCTGCAATTGGTGACTCAAAAGAAGTGAGTTTAATTTGGCCAAATAATTATAAAATTAGTCTTCTATTTATTGACGGGAGCCATAGCAAAGAATCAGCATTTTCTGATTTTGAGGCTTGGAGCAATTTCATTTGTAAAGATGGTTATTTGCTTATTCATGATGTTTTTCCTGATCCTAACGATGGAGGAAGACCTCCCTATGAATTATTTGAACATGTTATAGCAACAAAGAAATTTAAGTTCATCGAAATATATAAAACTTTAGGAATTTTAAAAAAAATATAGTTTACAGTTTCTTAAAAAAATCTCCTGCTGAAGTAAATCCATTTAATGCATTTGCTGCAAGAATATAAGCTGCTGCAGTCCAAGTAGGTTTCTCTGTTGGCCAAAATTTTTTATCGTCAAAAACATAGCCCATCCAGAAAAGATTATCTTTAGGATCTTTTAATTCACTAACTTTTTCAAAAAGATCATTGGCTTTTTTAGTTTCATCTATTTTATTTAAGGCTATTATTAGTTCCGATGTTTCAGCCACTGTGATCCAAGGTCTATCGCTTACACATCTACAACCAAATTCCTCGTTGATGAAGATATCCCATTTGGAATTAATCTGCTTAATGGATTCTGATTTATCATAAATACCAGCCAAAATTGGATAATACCAATCCATGCTGTATCTTTCTTTTGAATCCCAATTTCTATCAAATCTAGATATATTATTTAAAAAAACTTTTTTTAGAGAAACTAAAGAACTTTTTATTTCATCAGAATTTTGGCCTAACAAGTCAAAGATTTTTTTATAAGCTTTCAAACTCATATAGATGGATGAGTTGCCAGTTTTAAGAGCATCGTCAAGCCATCTTCCATTTTCCATTGCCCAAGAAAATTCACCTAAATCGCTTTGTGCTGACAGTGTAAATCTAAGAGACTTTTCAAGGGTTGGAAATAAATTTTCCAAAAATTTTAAATCTCCATAGCTCTCATAATTATGCAGCGCTCCAACTGCAATGTATGAAGAAAAGTTTGACTCTTTTCTAGCAGATATATTTTTGTTTGCTTGGTACTCTGAATACCATGATCCATCATCCTCTTGATGATCAATAAGCCATTGGAATCCTAAGGAAGAACTTTCCTTTTTTCCGCAAACATCCAAAGCCATGCAACATTCAATGTGATCCCAAGGATCCAGAATTTTCTCCCGCTCTGATGGAATTCCGCCCCATTCATCTTGGCTGTGGGCAATGTATTCCGAAAGATGATTTAAATTAGGTAAAGATTTCAAATTTGGTTCTATTCTTTCTCAAAATAAATAACTATGCTTTTACCAATCAAAGGTTGCAGTATTTTTTCTAGAAATCTGGTGATGAAGGGTTTCTTCATCATATCCCAAACTAAAAAATCATGGTATTTGTTTACCAGAAATGAATTATCTTGGTTTTTCCAAAATAAGCATTTTAACCACCAATAAGGACTATGAAGAGCATGCTCTCGATGTTTCTTTAAAAATTTACAATTTCTTTCCTCAATCATTTTCCTAAGCTTTTTGTATTTAAAAATCCTGACATGCCCTCCAGGCGTTAACTGATAATCCTTACTGAGAGACCAGCAAATCCACTCTGGAAAGAAAGAGGGTACACTCACGGCAATTTTACCCTTTCTCTTGGTAACTCTTATGATTTCATCTACTGCGCGATCGACGTCAGGAATATGCTCAAGCACCTCAGAGCAAATTACATAATCAAATGTTTCATCAATGAAAGGAAGTTTTGTTGCATCTGTGCATCCAAAGCTACAGCTTTTTTTATGAGAACTTTCATCAAATTGTGGAAAATTATCAACTGCCTTCTGAACATCATTTGGATTCAAGTCAAAGCCGTAAACATCAAGATTCGCATGCATGTAAGCACCAAAACAATGACGTCCTTCACCACAACCTAGGTCAAGAAATTTTGAATTATCTGTTGGATTAAGTATCTGAATATTAATTGTTTGCATGATTTTCTATCATTTTTTGATAAATGTTTTCTAACTTCAAAGCTGCATTGTGCCACGTAAATTTATCTTTAACTCTTGAAATACCTTTGGCTACAATCTTTTTTCTTAAATCTTCTGAAGAAAATAATTTGTTTACAGCATTAAAAATAGCATTTTCATCTCCAGGTAAAACTACCTTTCCTGCTTCTCCAATAATTTCCTTTAAAGATCCGCCATCGGATACCACCGCAGGGACTCCACAAGCCATTGCCTCTCCTGCAGCAAATCCAAATCCTTCGTATAAAGAAGGAATAACTACTAGATGGGAAGAGCAGTATTCTTTTCTTAAATCTGAATGAGATAAACCTGATATGAAATTAATATCATCTTTAAGATTTAAACCATTTATGAGCCTCTCCGTGTGTCCATCCTCTCTTATTTTTCCTAAAACAGTCAATTTTGCTTTTGGATAATTTTCTTTAATTCTTGGAAAGGCTTTGATCATAAAATCTAAACCTTTCATTGGGACATCGGAACTTGCTATGGATAAAATTTTGTAGTCTTCAAAAGGCTTTTCGGAGGGATAGAAAACATTCAAATCTATACCATTGTGAACAACCTCGATGCTCTCTTCTTTTAGGGAAAAATCTTTTACTACATCTTTCTTTGATGACTCAGAAGGAACAATAACTTTTTTTAATTTTTTCGAAACCTTTATTTGAGCTGGAAGAAATGAGTGCCATCTTTTAATAAGGAGTTTTAAAAAAAAATCATCTGTACTTTTTAGCTGGAATTCTAAATCTTTCGTAATTGGATGATGGATCGTTGTTACTAGTGGAAGTTTTTTCTGAAGTGAAATAAGTTCTTTGCATAGAGTCTGATTATCATGAACTACATCAAATTGATCAGCATTTTCATCTATAAATTTCTTGAGTCTTGGGCCAAAAGTATGTGGCTCGGGAAAACCTCCAGTATTAGCACTTATCCATTCTTTGAGATTATTTAAAGATAATAAATTAGAAAAATTAACGTCAAGCAACTTATTTTTTTTAGAGAATAAATCAAGGCTTGGAATTTTAACTAGTTTGATATCTTCTCTAATTTCTGGATAGGGGGGACCAGAAATGACAGTAACCTCATGGCCAAGATCAGATAAAGCTCTGCTTAGATAGTTTATGTAAATGCCTTGACCTCCTGAAGAAGGATTACCTCTGTAAGTTATCAAGCCAATTTTTAGTTTTTCCTTATTCAAAACTTTCTTCTTTAAGCATCTCAATAATTAGGGAAGGATTTATTTCAGTCATTTCAGATCTCTTGATCACTCTTTGGTGATCAAAAACAGGTCCCACTTTAGATGGATCTGTTGGTCCAAATAAAAAAATTCCAGATAATCCTAATCCTGCACATATGTGAGTTAAACCTGAGTCGACTCCTATAAAAAACGAACATTGAACAAACTCTTCTTTGATCTCATGAAAATTATCAGTTTCTAACTTAAAAGACCTAGAATTAATCTTATTAATTTCTTTAAAGAAATTTAATTGATTCTCTCCATGGACAGGAATACAAATATCTAAATTGAGATTGTTTAAGTGATCAGCTAATTTTTTCCAATGATCCAAGGGATATTCTTTATTTCTCTTACTAGAACCGTGAACAAAAATGATTTTATTTTTTTTACCTAGGCCTTCTTGGTTAAAACCATATTCATGCTCCTTACTTAGCTCATAATTCAAACTTTCAGCTGCTAATTTTTTCATTCTCATTACGGCATGTTCGTCCTTAGTTACATTTATTCCTCTATCGTATAAAAATGTAAAAAGTCCTTCTTTTGCAGATCTAAAATCATATCCAATAAAATTTTTGGAACTAGATATTTTTTTGATTTTTGATCCTATAATTTGAGTCCTCATTAATCCTTGAAAATCAATTACAAAGTCATAATTAATATTTTTAAATGATTCATTTATTTCTTCATTTAAATTTTTAAGTCTTTTCATAAAAGATTGATTCTTTGTTTCTCTTAATGATATTGGAAAGAAATTGTCGATAGACTTATTTAATTTTGCTGTGCTGAGAAATGTGTTATCGACTAGAAAATCTACTCTCGATTCAGGGTAATTCTTTTTTATGTCTTCTATAGCTGGAAAAGAATGAATTATATCTCCCAGAGAAGAAGTTTTTATTATCAAGATTCTCAATTATCAGAAATATTAGTTAACCATTCTGGGAATAAAATATTCTCTCCTCTCACATGCCTAGAGTATTTTGATTGAAGAATCTTGGTAACAGGCCCTCTTTGACCATCTGATATTTTATTTTTATCAACAAATGTTATTGGTAATACCTCTGCTGCGGTTCCTGTAAAAAAAAGTTCATCTGCCTGAATAACCTCCTCCGGAGAGATTTTCCTTTCAATGACATCAATTTTTTCACTCTTTGCTAAATCAATGATGCTTTTTCTTGTTATTCCGTTAAGTGAAGCCTCAACATCAGGAGTCAATATTTTCCCATCTTTCACCATGAAAAAGTTTTCTCCAGAACCTTCAGCAACATTTCCTTCTGTATCCAACATCAATGCTTCATCAAAGCCCGCCTCAAGAGCTTCATTAAGAGCAACAATAGAATTAACGTAGTTCCCGTTAACTTTAGATCTCGAAACTTTATTTCCTCTTTGTCTTGTAAAGGAAGATAGTTTTACTTTGATTCCTTTCTCATAAAGCTCTGGAGATAGATAGCTTGGCCAGTACCAAGCTGCGACAATACAGTGAACTTTAAGATTATCAGCCCTGAGTCCCAATCCTTCAGAGCCATAAAAACACATGGGCCTTATATAAGCTTCCTCTAATTTATTTTTTTTTACGACTTCTATTTGAGCTTTATTTAGTTCGTCTTTTGAATAAGGAATTTTTAATTTAACTGTTTCTGCGGATTCGAAAAGGCGATCTGTGTGGTCCTTAAGACGGAAAATCGTTGGTCCTTGCGTGGTAGAATAAGCCCTAACACCTTCAAATACACCTAATCCGTAATGAAGAGTATGAGTTAAAACATGAACTTTGGCATCCTTCCAGTCAACATACTGTCCGTCAAACCATACAACGCCATCTATATTATCGAGGCCTTTTGAAGTATCCATGTCTAAATTTGAACCAAATGAAAATTAATCAAAATATTTTTAGAGCATATGATATCAGAGGTATTGCATCTGAGGACCTGACCGATGAATTTGTTGTGTCGTTGGGATCAGCTTTGAGTCATAAAATTAAAAAATTAGGTTTAAAGCAAGTTGCTGTAGCACGCGATGGAAGATTGTCTGGAGAAAGAATTTGCTCTGCCTTGATTAAGTCGTTCTTAGATAATGACATAAATGTCATAAATGTAGGTATGGTACCCTCACCTTTACTTTACTTTGCCGTTGAGAAATTCAATACAAAGAATGGAGTTATGATCACAGGAAGCCACAACCCCAAAGAATATAATGGTTTTAAAATAATTTTAGGCGGTAAAACGATTTTTGGGGAAGAAATTCAAGATATTAAAAATGACATACTTCAAGGTGCACGCTTTAAAGAAATCAAGAAAGGTAATTTAGAAGAGATAGATATTTTGGATGATTATATTAATGAGCTTGGAAACAATATCTCATTAAAAAGCCCCATGAAAATTTGCCTTGATTGTGGAAATGGTGTTGGAGGGGTAATTGCTCCTCAAGCTTTTAAGGAAATTGGTTGTGAAGTTATAGAGCTTTTCAGCGAAGTTGATGGAAATTTTCCAAATCATCACCCTGATCCTGGCGATCCGAAGAATCTTAAAGACTTACAGAACAAAATAAAAGAATCAAATGCTGATATTGGTATAGCCTTGGATGGTGATGCAGATAGAGTTGGAATTGTCGATAACTCAGGGAAAATTATCTATCCGGATATTCAAATGATTATATATGCAGGTCAAGTTTTAGAAAAAAATAAAAACGCGACAATTATTTTCGACGTTAAATGTTCTAACGTCCTAAAAAATTTCATTGAAGAAAATTCTGGCATAGCTTACATGTCAAAAACCGGTCACTCCTTCATAAAGAAAAATCTTTTTGAAAAGAATGCTCTTTTAGCAGGAGAAATGAGTGGGCATATTTTCTTTAAAGACAGATGGTTCGGTTTCGATGATGCAATTTATGCTGGAAGTAGGATGTTAGAAATTTTGTCAGAAAAGGAAAAAAGTTCATCAGATATTTTTTCTGAAATACCTCAAAATTTATCAACTCCAGAGATAAATTTATCGGTTTCAGATGAAAATAAGTTTTCAATAGTAAATAAACTAATAAAAATACTGGAGAAAGAAAGTGGAGAGATTAGCTCCCTAGATGGAATCAGAATAGATAAAGATTCTTGTTGGGGTCTTATTAGGGCATCAAATACTTCACCAAAATTGGTTTTAAGATTCGAAGGAAATTCACCTCAAGATTTAGATGATATAAAAAATGTATTTAAAAAAGCTCTTTCAAAAGTGGATAATACGATCGAAACAAATTTTTAATGATCAAAGATAGTACATCAGCAGAATCACTAGCAAAGATCCTTAGTGAGGCCCTGCCTTATATACAAAAATTTTCTGGGAAAATAGTGGTCATTAAGTATGGCGGCAGCGCTATGAAAGAAAATAAATTAAGGCAAAATTTTGCAAGAGATATCGCTTTAATGAGGCAAATTGGAATATTTCCTGTTCTAGTTCACGGGGGTGGACCTCAAATTGAAAGAAATTTGAAGAAGAATAATTTAAGAAGTGTATTTATTGATGGTCTTAGAAAAACAGATGAAGATTCAATAAAAATTATTGTTAAAACTCTCAGGGAAGTAAACGAAGATATTGCTGAACTGATCAAAACTTGGGGAGCAAGAACAAAAAAATTCAATGACGTTAGAGAGAGTATTCTTATCTGTAAAAAAATTAAAAGAAAGATGGATCTCGGTTTTGTGGGAGATATTACAAAAGTTGATGGTGATTTAATTAAGAAAAATATTTTTAATGGAAAGATCCCTGTAATTGCTCCTATTGGTAGGGATAGATTTGGAATGCATTACAATATTAATGCTGATCATGTGGCTTGCAAGGTTGCTGAAAAATTAAAAGCAGAAAAAATAATTATGATGACGGATGTAAAAGGAGTATTAACTGATAAAGGGAAAAAAATATCTGAAATGAATATCAAAAAGGCCAAAAAAATTAATAAATCAATAAAAGGGGGAATGCTTCCAAAACTCTCATCTATTATAAAAAGTCTAGAAAGCGGTGTAAAAAGTGCTCATATTGTCGATGGTAGAGTGCCGCATGCAGTTTTAGTTGAGATCCTTACGGATAAAGGCGTTGGAACTTGGATAACTAAATAAGATGACTGAAACTCTTACAAATAGACAAATTAATATTATGCAGACTTTAGTTTCCATGCTTGAAAGTAAAGAACCGATAAAAATTACCACAGCTGAATTAGCGAAAAGATGTGAAATAACTGAAGCAGCAATCTATAAACATTTTCCAAGCAAAAGGAAGATATATGAAGGTTTAGTTGATTTTTGTGAAGAAAATATTTTTCCAAGAATATCATCCATAAAAAAGGAAGTTTCCAGCCCAGAAACTCCATTGAATATTTGTACTCTGATATTAGCCTTTTGTGAAAAAAATAAAGGTATTTGTAAAATTTTAACCAGAGAGGCGCTTTCAACAGATGAGGTGAAGATAGAGGAAAAGGTAAATCATTTATTTGAAAGATTTGAGCTAGAAATAAAACTAGCTTTTCAAAATTATCAACAATCAACTAAGGCAAAATTTCACTTAACACCTACTGATTCTGCTGGATTAATAATTTCTATTTTGGAAGGAAAGATCCAAAGCTTCGTTAGATCGAATTTTAAAAGAAAGATAGTAGAAGAATGGAATGAATATTCACCAAAACTAATGCTATCAATTTATAAGTGAATTAATTTATAAGGAAATCGAAGAAGATATTCTTTTCATCTGGCTTAGCAATTTCTCCAGTATTCTTATTCAATCGTGCTGCAGATAAGTTTTTAGGTCTAGGTTGCGTTCCTTTATTAATATATTTCTCAACTTCAGAAACATAATTCATCCAGATTGGTAAAGCAGTTGTGCTTCCAAACTCTTTCTCACCCAATGGTTTTGGTTGATCGTATCCAAACCAAACTGTTGCTAAAAAATTATGATTAAAACCAGTAAACCAAGTGCTTTCTGCATCATTTGTTGTTCCAGTCTTGCCTGCAAAATCATCTCTAGACAATTTTTTTAAATTTCTTGCTGTGCCTCTTTCTGCAGCTTCCATCAAAATATCATTTATTACATAAGTAATTCTTGGATCAATTATTTCTTCTTCATCATTTTCTTCGTTGTATCCGTTCCATAATCTTGAAGTCCTGAAATCTAAAGTTTTTGTTTTTGAGAAATCTAAAACCTCTGAATCAGGAAGGATAATTTTTTCAATGAAAAAAGGATTTATAGACTTTCCACCATTAGCAATGATAGAAAATGCTTTTGCATTTTGAAGCGGGGTTGAACTATAAGAACCTAGAGCCAGTGATAGGTCATTTGGAATTTCATCCTCTTGGAATCCATATTTTTGAACATGTTTTCTTACTTTATCAATACCTAATTCTTGCAGAAGTCTGACGGAAACAATATTTCTTGATTGAACCAATGCTTCTCTTAATCTAGTAGGTCCATAGAATCTACCGGAAGAATTTTTTGGGCGCCAAACATCTTCTAAATTTTCATCTTCAAACACTATTGGAGCATCAAGAATTATAGAAGATGGGTTAAATCCATTCTCAAAAGCAGCACTGTATAAAAAAGGTTTAAAGTTCGAACCAAGTTGAGGTTTTGCCTGGAAAACTCGATTATAGTTGCTGGAGTAAAAATCATATCCTCCAACCAAGGCCAATATCCTTCCATCCTTAGGATCAAGACTGACAATGCATGATTGGATCTCTGGATATTGAGAGAATTCAACTTTATTTTGATTTTGACTCATCCAAACAAGATCTCCTGGAGAAAAGAAATCTGAGAATTCCTGCACTTCTCTATCTAGTCTATTTTCATCTATTTTTGGTCTGATCTTTGTAATCAAGTCTGCCTTAAATATTCTGATAAGTTCCAAATTGGAGTTGATAAGAAATACCGCTGCATCTTCGACAGAAAGAAGTATAGCGGGAACAAAATCTTTATATTTGGGTAGAGATTCATAAAGAGATTCAATCTCCTTAAAGGGATGTTCATCTGCTTTTTCTATTCCATACTCATCAGAAAAATCTATATCTTGATAAAATAATTGATAAAAAACTTCTGACTTACTAAGAAACTTATTTGGTATCAGATTTTCATAGTTCTGAGGCTTTCTGAATCCGTGCCTATTCTCATAGCTTTCTATTCCATTTTTGAGAGCTTTATTTGCAGAAAGTTGATGTTTTGAATTTACGGTTGAATAGACTGCATATCCATCTTTATATACCTCTTTTCCGTAGTTAATGACCATATATTTTCTGATTTCCTCCGCCAAATGGCCAGCCTCTACTTCAGGTTTTATCCCAAAATTATCTGCTGTAAGAGGTCTAGAAATATTAATTTCATAATCACTATTTGAAATATATTCAAGATCTTTCATTCGTTTAAGAATCCAGTTTCTTCTATTCAATGCTCTTCTTTTATTCGCCAACGGATTAACTTCAGAAGGTCGCTGAGTTGAAGCAGCAATCATTGCATATTGAGCAATAGTCAAATCTTCAAGGGATTTTCCATAGTAAATTGAAGAAGCTGCAACAACACCGTAGGCCCTGTTACCCAAAAATACTTTATTCACATAGAGTTCAAATATTTCTTCTTTAGTTAGGAAAACTTCAAGCATGAAGGCTGTATAAATTTCTTTTAGTTTTCTCTTATATGTTTTTTCTTGAGTAAGTAGATAATTTCTAGCAACTTGCATGGTCAAAGTTCCGCCTCCGCTTCCCTTTTCTCCAGTGATTATCAATTCGCTTATAGCTCTAGCAAGAGCTGTAAAATCTATGCCTGTATGAGAAAAAAATTCATCGTCTTCTGCTGCAAGATATGCATTAATAAGGCCTTCAGGAATATCATCAAAACTGATCTTAGTTCTATGTATTTCCCCAAATTCAGATATAAGCTTCCCATCGCTTGTAAATATTTTTAAAGGGATTTGTAATTCTGCTTGATCGAGGTCACTTATTTTAGGTAATTCAGGGTAAAGATAAATATAAACACCCAGCGCCATTTGAAATGGCAAAAGAATAGTGATTAAAGATATTAGAAATAACTTTGATTTAAATAATGTTCTAAAAAAATTTTTCATTTTCTAAAAGATAATTCTAATAGATATAATGCACAGATGAACATCTTTCTTGTTGGCCCAATGGGATCTGGAAAATCAAGTCTTGGCAAGAAGCTTGCTAAAAGATTAGATAAAAAGTTCATTGATACAGATAAAGAAATAGAAAAAAAAGAAAATAAAACCATTAATGAAATATTTGAAAATGATGGTGAGGGATATTTTAGAAAAAAAGAAAAAGATTTTTTAAATAACATTCCAAATAGCTTGAATATGGTCATTGCAACTGGCGGAGGAATTGTCACAGATGAAGAAAATCGAAAGAAATTGAAGGAAAATAAAGTTATTTTTTTAAATGCTTCTGTTAAAAGACAGTTCAAAAGAATATCAAAATCAGATAAGAGGCCTCTTTTAAAAAATGTAAATAAGTTAAATAAACTGAAGGAGCTTTATGATCAAAGAATGGATTTTTACAAAGAAGTTTCTAATGTTGAAATTAATGTGGATAAATATAAGAGCAAAGATATTCTTTCAGAAATTATTAAAGAGCTAGATGAAAAAAATTAATCAATTAAAAGTAAAAGCAGCCAGTTCAAGTTACAACATTTATTTTGGTGAGAATTTCATTACTAATTTTTCTCTCAAGAAGCTATCTGATGCAAAAGAAATTTTACTAATCTTTGACTCAAAACTTCCAATCTCATCTTTAAAAAAAGGTACAAACTTTCATAAAAAAATCGAAACCAAGTAAATTTGAGTCCTTTAAGTTCGTGGCTAACGAAAAAAATAAATCTTTAGAAACCGCTGAAAGAATATTAGAAAAATTAATCGACTCTAAATTTTCAAGAGACTCTTTAATCGTATCTTTTGGTGGCGGAATTACCACTGACATCTCTGGCTTTATCGCTTCCGTTTATCTTCGAGGTATCGATGTAATGCATATCCCGACTTCTCTTCTAGCACAAGTAGATGCTTCCATAGGAGGTAAAACAGGAGTGAATAGCAAAAAATTTAAAAATATGATCGGGGCTTTTAAGCAACCTTTGGCTGTAATGGTAGATACTTATTATCTTAAATCATTAAGCAAAAGACATATAACTGCTGGATATTCAGAAATAATTAAGCATGCTCTTATTGACGATAAAAAACTTTTATTAAGATTAGAAAAGTTTCAGGGAGACTTTAGAACTGGAAAAAATTCAATTGAATTGGTAAACCTCATCAAGATATCTTCAAAAATAAAAGCAAAAATTGTAGAACAGGACGAAGAAGAGAAATCAGTTAGAGCTCATCTAAACTTTGGGCACACTTTTGCTCATGCCATAGAGAGCGTGCAATCATTTAAAGGATTAAATCATGGAGAAGCCGTTGGAGTTGGTATGTTATGTGCAGCAAAATTATCTCTTTTGCTAAATAAATTGACAATCAAGGAATATGATCGAGTTAGGAAAATAAATAAAAAATACAAACTCCCAACAGAATTACCTTCTGATTGTGAACCGCAAAAAATTTTAAAAGCCATGGAGTTAGATAAAAAGAGTAAAAACAGCAACCTAAGGTTCATTGTTTTAGATGGCATCGGAAAAGCTGAAATTGTTGAAAATATTCCGGAAGAAAAAATCCTAAATAGCTTAAAAATATAAAAAATATATTTTTTATGCCATAGAATAAAAATTGGTCTTTTTTATGATTTTTTGGTATAAATAAGCTAATAAGAAATAGCAATTCTTCCTTGTGATCTTGGGCTAAAGATCAATCGTTCATCCTTTGTGAAAGGACGGAAGTAGGTAAAAAATCAAACCGAAGGAACGCATCTTTCTAGTAGGAAGGATGAGATATTATCGATGGTAGAAGATAAGAAAAATAAATTATTGGAACGTCCAAAAAAAATTGGACTATATGATCCAAGCAGCGAGAAAGACTCTTGCGGCGTTGGCTTAGTCGCGAATATTAAAGGTATCCCCTCTAGGGAAATTATGGATGATGCCTATTTAATTAACTCTAGAATGGATCATAGAGGCGGATGTGGATTTGAGGAAAATACTGGAGATGGAGCTGGGATTCTTATGGCTTTGCCAGACTCTTTTTTCCAAGATCAAGCAAAAAAAATCAAAATAAATCTTCCTTCTTTTGGGAGCTACGCTACCGGTAATATTTTCCTTCCCCAAGACAGAAAGGAAAGATCGTATTGTAAAAAAGTTGTCGAAGAAACAATAAAATCAGAGGGCCAAGAGTTTTTAGGATGGAGGAAAGTACCGGTAAACCCGAAAAAAGCAAACGTAGGTCCAGCTGCCTTGGACTGTCAACCTGAAATTCAACAAATTTTTATCCAAAAATCATCAAGAATTGATCAAGATGCCTTTGAGAGAAAGCTTTATTTGATTAGAAAAATTTTCACTAAGCGCTTGAGATATAGGGAGAACTTAAAACAATCTTTTATGTTTTATGCTTGTACTTTGTCTTCGCGACTTATTGCTTACAAAGGTATGTTGACTCCTGCTCAACTTTTTCCTTTTTATCCAGATTTAGAACATAAAAAGTTTGAAACTCATCTTGCAATGGTTCATTCAAGATTCAGTACCAATACATTTCCTTCTTGGGACAGAGCTCAGCCAAACAGATATATGTGCCACAACGGTGAAATAAATACACTTAAGGGAAATATGAATCAAATGTATTCCAGACAAGGTCTAGCAAAAAGTGAATACTTTGGTTCAAAAATTACAAAGTTGTTTCCTATTGCTGAACCAGACTGCTCAGACTCTGGATCTTTCGATAATGTTTTGGAACTTTTAATTATGTCTGGAAGAGAACTTACAGAAGCAGCAATGATGATGATTCCTGAAGCATGGCAAAACGATAATGAAATGAGTTCAGCAAAAAAGGCTTTTTATGAATACTCGTCTTCATTCATGGAGCCCTGGGATGGACCTGCTTCGATTGTATTTACTGACGGTAACTATGTTGGAGCCGTCTTAGATAGAAATGGTCTCAGACCAAGCAGATTCTATGTTACAGATGATGACAAAGTCATCATGGCATCAGAGGTTGGAGTCCTTCCAGTTGATCAATCTAAGGTTCTCTCCAAAGGAAGACTGCAACCAGGAAAAATGTTTCTAATTGATTTTGAAAAAGGAAGAATGATTCCTGATGAGGAAATCAAAAAAAATATTTCAAATAAATATCCTTACCGTGATTGGATCAATAACCAAATTGTAGACCTGCAAGATCTTAAAAAATATAAAACTAAATCTTCTAAGGATGACCTGATCTCACGAATGCAGTCCTTTGGTTATACAACAGAAACCCTAGAGTTCATGCTTCTGCCGCTTGTAACAGAGCTAAGGGATCCTCTCGGCTCAATGGGAAATGACGCTGCCTTGGCCTGTTTATCTGATAAGCCTAGGATGATATACGACTACTTCAAGCAACTCTTTGCACAAATTACCAACCCACCAATTGATTCAATTAGGGAAGAAGTGATTATGTCGCTTGAATGCTTAATTGGTCCTGAAAGTAATTTACTAGAATCCCAAGAAAAAAATGCTCATAGATTAAGATTAAAACATCCAATTCTTTCAAATCAAGAGCTCGAAAGTATAAAAAATTTAAGAACGTTTGGATGGAAAACCAAAACTATTGATATTACCTACGAGAGAGGAAGCGGATCAATAGGCTTGAAGAAAGCTTTGAAGAGAATTTGCAGAGATTCAGAGGATGCAATAAAGCAAGGCTATTCATTTGTGCTGTTATCTGATCGTGAGTTGTCAAAAGAGAAGGTTGCAATTAGTTCATTACTTGCTTGCTCATGTATTCATCATTATCTAGTTAAGAAAGAGAAAAGAACTCAACTTGGATTGATAGTTGAATCAGGTGAAGCACGGGAAGTTCATCACCATTGCCTTCTGATAGGCTATGGCGCAGATGCAATCAATCCCTACTTGGCATTTGATGTATTAGAGAAATCTGTAGACGATGGCATACTGCAAGATGAAAATCTGAAAAGTTCTTCTGATCTTGTAAATGCTTACAAAAAGGGCGTTGCAAAAGGTATGTTAAAGGTTATGGCTAAGATGGGTATATCTACTCTTCAATCTTACAAAGGTGCTCAAATATTCGAAGCTGTTGGATTGGCAGAAGAAATAATAAAACTTTGTTTCCCTGGAACTACCAGTAGGGTACAAGGAGTTAATTTTGATGTATTGGCAGAGGAAGTTGAAAGAAGGCACTCTATAGGTTTCCCAGAATACGATCAAAATAAAGTTTCAGTCCTTCCAAATCCCGGAGATTTCCATTGGCGTAATGGAGGTGATTCTCACATGTGGGATCCTAAATCCATTTCATCATTGCAATTGGCTTCTCAGGCTAATGATGAGACTAAATATTGGGAATTTTCCAATCATGCCAATGAACAAACTACAAGAAATAGTACTCTCAGAGGTTTGATGAAGTTCAAGTATCCAAAAAAAGGTATACCTATCGATCAGGTTGAGTCAGAAAAAGAAATAGTAAAAAGATTCGCTACAGGGGCGATGTCTTTGGGATCAATTTCAACTGAAGCTCATGAGTCACTTGCTTTGGCTATGAATGAGCTTGGAGGCAAATCCAATACTGGTGAAGGAGGAGAGGATCCAGTTAGGTTTAAACCTCTAAAAGATGGAAGGTCTAAGAGATCTGCAATAAAACAAGTTGCCTCTGGAAGATTCGGGGTGACGATGTGGTACCTTACTAATTCTGATGAGCTACAAATAAAAATAGCTCAAGGTGCAAAACCTGGAGAAGGAGGTGAGTTACCTGGTAAGAAAGTGGATCAATATATTGCAAGAATCAGGCATTCTACTCCAGGAGTAGGATTGATTAGCCCTCCCCCGCATCACGATATTTATTCAATTGAAGATATAGCTCAACTTATACATGATCTTAAGAATGCAAATAGAAAAGCTAGAATCAGTGTGAAATTGGTCTCTGAAATTGGAGTTGGCACAATTGCAGCTGGAGTCGTTAAAGCTAAAACTGACCATTTAGTTATAGCTGGTCACGATGGGGGAACAGGAGCTTCTCCATTAACTTCCATCAAGCATGCAGGACTTCCTTGGGAGCTGGGTATTGCCGAAACACATCAGACTCTAGTAATGAATAATCTAAGATCAAGAGTAGTCCTGCAAACAGATGGTCAATTAAAAACGGGAAGAGATGTTGCAATAGCTGCAATTTTGGGAGCTGAAGAGTTTGGCTTCTCAACTGCTCCTTTAGTAACCTTGGGCTGCATCATGATGAGAAAGTGCCACCTAAATACCTGTCCTGTTGGAATAGCAACACAAGATAAGGATCTTAGAGAGAAGTTCAAAGGCAAACCTGAGAATGTCGTAAATTACCTATTTATGGTTGCAAAAGAATTGAGGATGATAATGGCTAAGTTAGGCATCAAGACCCTGAATGAAATGATTGGCAGAGTTGATTTGCTTGAGTTGGATACTGCTATCAACCATTGGAAAAAAGATGGAATTGATTTATCAAATCTTTTAACTCCTGCTGAAAAGATATTTAAAAATACTGATGTATACAAGACTCAAGATCAAAATCATAATCTCGAAGAATCTTTGGATCTTAAACTTCTGAAAAAAATCAAACCAAACATACTCAATAGAAAAAAGATAAAAATAGAACAAGAAATTGGAAATACAGATAGGGTTTTTGGAACGATCCTATCTAACGAAATATCGAAAGTTTGGGAAAATAATGGTTTACCAGAGGATTCTGTTCACTTGAAATTAAAAGGATCTGCTGGACAAAGTCTTGGGGCATGGAGTTGCAAAGGAATGACTTTAGAACTGGAAGGAGATGCCAATGACTATGTTGGAAAGGGTCTCTCAGGTGGAAAAATCATAATCTACCCTGATAAAAAATCCAGTTTTCTAGCTGAAGAGAATATTATTCTTGGAAATGTCGCCTTATACGGAGCCACTGGAGGCGAAGCATATTTTAGAGGAATTGCAGCAGAAAGATTTTGTGTAAGAAATAGTGGAGCAAAGGTTGTAGTTGAGGGCATTGGAGATCATGGCTGCGAATATATGACTGGAGGAGTAGCTGTAATTCTCGGAGAAACAGGTAGAAATTTTGGTGCCGGGATGAGTGGAGGAGTTGCTTATGTATATGACCCAAGAAAACTATTCTACAAAAAATGTAACGCCAGCACCTTTGAGCTTGAAAATTTAGAAGATGAAGAAGATTTGAAAGAGCTTAAGCAATTAATTAAAAATCATAAGAAATATACTGATTCAGCAGTAGCAACTAAAATTCTTAATGGTTGGAATAGTGCATTAGATAGCTTTATCAAAGTAATGCCAACTGATTATAAAAGGGTAATGATAGAAATGAAGGAAAAGAAATTAAAAGTGAGTTGAAATGGGGAAAGTAACCGGCTTTAAAGAATTTTCTAGAGAGGTTGAGCCGTATAGGCCAGCAAAGTCTCGTGTATTAGACTTTAAAGAAATATACACAGATCATGATGAAAAGCTCTTGAATACTCAAGCAGCAAGGTGCATGAATTGTGGAGTTCCTTTTTGTCAATCTGGTGAAGGCTGTCCTGTTTATAATTTAATCCCTGAGTGGAACGATTTGGTTTACAACGAACAATGGGAAGATGCATTCGACAGACTTTTCAAAACAAATAATTTTCCCGAAGTTACTGGAAGAGTTTGTCCTGCAGTATGTGAGGGAGCTTGTGTTTTAGGTATAACCGAAACCCCTGTGGCAATCAAAAATCTAGAATTTGCCATCGCTGATAAAGGAATAAAATCTGGATGGTTGAAGCCAAGAGTTCCTGAGGTCAGAACTAACAGAAAAATAGCTATAGTTGGATCCGGTCCTGCTGGCCTTTCAGCTGCACAACAATTAAACAGCGTCGGGCATAATGTTGATGTTTATGAAAGATCCGATCGAATTGGTGGACTAATGATGTATGGAATTCCTAACATGAAACTTGAAAAATCAATATTGGATATGAGAATTGAAATTATGGAAAAGGAAGGAATAGTTTTCCATACAAATACTGATATCGGCGCTCCAAATTCTCTCTCTCTTGAAGACCTTATCAATGATAATGATTCTGTCCTTCTAACCACTGGAGCAACAAAACCCAGAGATCTTCCGATCCCTGGCAGAGAAGGAGATGGTGTTCACTTCGCTATGGAATTTCTGGGTAAAAATACAAAGAGCCTTCTAGACAGCAAGCTTAAGAATAAAAAATTTATTTCCGCTAAGGATAAAGACGTCATCGTCATTGGTGGAGGTGATACCGGAAACGATTGTCTTGGCACCTCATTAAGACACAAATGCAAAAGTCTTCTTAATTTTGAAATAATGCCTGAGTTGCCAAAAGATAGAGCAGATAATAATCCTTGGCCACTTTTCCCTAGAATACACAAAGTTGATTATGGACATGAAGAATCAATTGAAATTTTAGGAAAAGATCCTAGGGAATATTCTATTTCTGGAAAAGAATTCATAAGAGATAAAAATGGCAAGCTCACTGGTATCAAAACAGTAATGGTTGACTCAGCCTTCCAAGAAATAAAGGGCACAGAAAAAACTTGGAAAGCAGATCTTATACTTCTTGCGATGGGTTTTCTTGGTCCAGAAAATTATATCAACAAAGAAATTGATATTGATCTTGATGAAAGATCAAATTTCAAGGCTGATCATAATATCCACAAAACTTCTCACCCAAAAGTTTTTGCTGCTGGCGATTGCAGAAGAGGTCAATCTCTAGTTGTCTGGGCAATAAATGAAGGTAGAGCTGCGGCAAGAGAAATAGATAAAGAGCTAATGGGTAAAACTACCCTAGTTTGATATAAAACTATCTATCTTTGGATGGTTTGATTTTTCTCATAAGACCCTCTTGAATAGCAGATGCTACCAAAATTCCATCTTGAGTATAGACGCTTCCTCTATTAAATCCCTTTGCATTACTGGCGCTGGGACTATCTGTAACATACAGTAACCATTCATCTGCTCTAAAAGGTCTATGAAACCACATAGCATGATCAATGCTCGCTGCCATTACTTTTCTATTCATGCCTCCCCAACCGATTCCATGCGGAAGTTGTGCCGTACTAAGTAATCCAAAATCTGACGCGTACGCAAGTATGTTTTGGTGGACAAGAATGTCATCTGGAAGATTTCCATTTGCCTTCATCCAGGTATGTTTGTAAGGAGGTTTTTTTTCATCATTCAATGGACTAAATTGTTCAACTGTTCTTAATTCAATTGCTTTTTCTCTCAAAAATCCATCTCTATACTCTTCAGGAATTTGATCCATCATTGACTCTCTTAATTCTCTTTCACTTTTAAGTTCTTCTGGGCCAGGAACATCAGGCATGTCGAATTGATGCTCAAAACCTCCCTCGTCTTTTTGAAAAGAGACAGACATATTGAAAATAACCTCACCATTTTGAATTGCGTCAACTGTTCTCGTTGTGAAACTTCCCCCGTCCCTTATTCTTACCACTTGATAAACAATTGGGATATCTATTCTTCCTGGTCTTAAAAAATATGCATGAAAAGAGTGAGCATATCTTTTCTCTTCAATAGTATTGTAGGCTGCACTTAGGGCTTGACCTAAAACTTGGCCTCCAAATACTCTACCCCATGCAGTTTTTTCACACTCGCCTCTATATAAATTTTCTTCCAATTTTTCTAGATCAAGTGTCTTAACTAAATCATCTAAGCTTTTTTGTGACGACATTAATTTTCCTCTATTGTGTGATCAATTTCGATCCCTGGTGTTTTTATGGAAGTCTTACCAACCACTTTTGCTGGCACACCTGCTACAGTCATATGTTCAGGAACATCTTCCAGCACTACACTACCAGCAGCAATTTTTGCTCCCTCACCAATTTCAACATTACCTAAAATCTTAGCCCCTGAACTAATTAAAACTCCTTTTCTTACTTTTGGGTGTCTGTCTCCTATCTCTTTTCCCGTTCCCCCAAGAGTTACTCCTTGGAATATAGATACATCATCCTCAATCACTGAAGTTTCTCCAATCACAATGCCAGTAGCATGATCGAGCATTATTCCTTTTCCGATTTTGGCTGCAGGATGTATGTCTACACCGTAAACTTGCGAACTCCTACTTTGGAGGAAATAAGATAAAAGATTTTCACTGTTCCAGTGATAATTAGAAGCCCTGTAAGCCTGCAAGGCTGAGAATCCCTTAGAAAATAAGAAGGTTTCAATGATGGTATTCGTTGCAGGATCTCGCGAGATGACTGCATTTAGATCCATTTCAATAGCTTTTGAAATTTCTGTGCTATTCAAGGCTTGTAAGATGCCTGGATATAATTTTTTTTCAGTAAAAGACCATGCTTGAGATAAGTCTCTTGATAGTTTTAAACTAATAGATGAAATAAAATCGTCGTTAGATAGAACCAAAGACTCCAAAAAGTCTTTATAATCCTCATTGGATTTTATATAGTCCTCAGCCTCAGATCGAAGCTTTGTCCATATATTTTTATCTACGGCATTCATAAAAAAAAAGAAGTCTAGACGAAGTTAACAAAAAGTCATAGCTATATATTTGAAGTTTTAGGGTATAAAAGGATAATAATTTAAAAAATAATGATATGACAATCTCAACTTCACAAAATATCAGCGCTACTCCAGACATTAAGGTTAGCGTTGGAAATACCTTCGGTTTTGACTCTAAACTTGAGGTACCAGCCTTTTCTGAGCCCAGTGAATACGTTCCTGCTCTTGATCCAGACTATTGTTTTGATAAGGAGACCACGCTCTCAATCCTCGCTGGATTTTCACATAATCGTCGAGTAATGATTCAAGGTTTGCATGGTTCTGGTAAGTCAACTCACATTGAGCAAGTTGCTTCGAGATTAAATTGGCCTTGTGTGAGAATTAACTTGGATAGTCATATCAGTAGATTGGACTTGTTGGGCAAAGATGCAATAGTTATAGAAGATGGTGTGCAATTAACAAAATTTATTGAAGGAATACTTCCTTGGGCAATTCAAAATTCGGTAGCTTTAGTTTTTGATGAATACGATGCAGGAAGACCAGATGTTATGTTTGTCATTCAAAGGGTTCTTGAAGCCGAAGGAAAGCTGACTTTGTTAGATCAAAACAGAGTACTAACGCCTAATCCATATTTTAGATTATTTGCAACTGCTAATACTGTAGGTTTGGGAGATAGCACTGGTCTATATCATGGCACTCAACAAATAAATCAAGGGCAAATGGATAGATGGCAAATTGTGTCAGTTTTAAACTATTTGGATGAGGAGCTTGAACAAAAAGTAATTCTTTCAAAAGTAAAAGATTTAGATAACAAAGAAGGGAAAGAAACGGTTCTAAATATGATTAGACTTGCCAATTTGACAAGAAAAGGCTTTGAAAGTGGAGATATATCAACTTTGATGTCACCTAGAACAGTTATCAGCTGGGCTGAAAATTATTCTATTTTTGAGGATTTGGTTAAATCATTTGAGCTTTCTTTCCTCAATAAGTCAGATGAAACTGAAAGACCAATTATTTCTGAATATTTTCAGAGATGTTTTGGCGCTGAGACCACCAGTTCCCTGAGCTCAGAATCTAATTAAATTGTTAGAGAAATCTGATAAACAAACTATAAAGGATGCTCTTTCAGCATCAGCCAAGGCTATTTCTGAAGATACAGAATTAAATGTAAATTTTGGAATTGAAAACCTTAGGCAAAGTTCTCTTCCAGAGCCTCTGCAACCAATTAGAAATTTTGACGACCTTAGAGCAAAATCCGATCAAGTTGCTCTAATAAATAAATATTCAGGGGATAGTTTATATACTCACAAAGATACGAAAGTAAATGAAATTATCAAAGACTTAGATCTAACAAGAGTTGAACTATTAGGTTCAAAAAGATTCCTTGGTGTCTCAAAAAATTTAGAATTTCTTTTCAACAAAAATCTAAAATCTTTAGATGCGAATGAAGACTCCTCTTCGGTGGTTATCTCTCATTGGCTGAGGTCTAATCTTCTCGGTCAAGATAT